>JAZNFY010000047.1:0-15500 GCA_045589195.1 Faecousia sp.
GAACGGTTCTGCCTTCATCGGCATACAGTCTTGCCAGGGTGGAGGACAATGTGGTTTTGCCCACACCGCCCTTGCCGGTTATTGCTACTTTCATGGAAAAAAGACCTCAAAATTAAGTAAATGTGTATCAGCAGAAGCAAATATTCCACTGATGCAATCGCCGGGAGTTTTTTCTTCAGACGAAGGTTTTAAGCGGTCATAATACTTTGTGTATATGGGCGCTTAAATAACGCACGACTGGAGAAAAAGATCCGCCAATTAGATGCCAAGGGCGGCGCGCTTGGCCTCAATACAGGCAATCATCTTATCGCCCAGAGATTCAATGTCCGTATCCACCACGAACTTGGCTTCGACCCACTCTTTAATGCCGGTCTCGCCTTGCAGCAGCTCGGTGACCTCGGAAGAACCCTTGGAGTAAGGATCAACACCCAGGAAGGTCTCGATACCGGTGGCAACTACGTAGTTGCCGATGGAAACGGCCTTCTCGGACATCCACTCGGGGGCGCAGCCCACCACGGGAACCTGGGAAATGTTGATACCCCAATCCTTGGCGATATCAGAAGCCAAAATCATCATACGGGAAATGTCCACGCAAGAGCCCATGTGCAGAACAGGAGGAATACCCGCCAACTCGCAGACACGCTTCAAACCCGCGCCACAGTATTCCTTCGCCTGAACAGGATCCATCAAACCGGCCTTGGCAGCAGCCTGTGCGGAACAGCCGGTGGTGATCACGATGATATCGTTTTCCAGCATCTTTTTCATCAGGCCGATGTGGGCGGTGTCGGGACGGATCTTGGGGTTGTTACAGCCAACCATAGCCACAGCGCCGCGGATAACACCGGAGTGCACGCACTCGACCAGGGGCTTGGTGGTGCCGAACTCGTCCACCTGGGAGTTGGCAACGCCGTCCAGAACCTTCTTGATGGCTTCGACGGAGTAGCCGACTCTTGCCTTCTGCTTCTGGTTGGGGATATGTACCAGCTCGGGGTTACGGTTCTTGAAGTTCTCAATGGCCATCTTCACAATGTTCTTTGCGCTGACGTCAGCGGTCTCGGCAGAGAACTGAATGAACTCGGAATCGGGGATCCGGGCCACAGGAGAAGTGGTGATAATCTTGGTGTGAAAGCACTTAGACAGGGGGCCCAGCGCAGGGAAGATACACTGCACATCCACCACGATGGCTTCACAAGCGCCGGTGAGAACCACGTTTTCCTGGTTCAGATAGTTACCGGCCATGGGAATGCCATGACGCATGGCAACCTCGTTGGAAGTACAGCACACGCCGGAAACGGTGATGCCCTTTGCACCCATAGACTTGGCATAAGCGATCATTTCGGGATCGTTTGCGTAGTAAACGACCATTTCAGACAGGGAAGGATCATGACCGTGTACCACAATATTCACGTTGTCCTTCTCCATAACACCGATGTTCGCCTCGGTGTCAATGGGACGGGGCGTGCCGAACATCACATCGGAGAACTCGGTGCCCATCATAGAGCCGCCCCAACCGTCACTAAGACCGGCGCGCAGCGCCTGACGGATCAGTGCCTCAGCCAGGCTGGAACAACCCATGTGGGTCATATGCATGGACTGAGAAACTTCCCGGTCGATGGCCCGGGGACGGATATCCGCTGCATCCCACAGCTTCTGGGTGTGCTCGGGAGCGCGTTCGGTAAATCTCTGGGTGCCGAAGGGCTTGCCGTATTCCAGCAGACCGATCTCAGCCATCTCATGGGCCAGATCGTAAATATCCTTGCCCTCGGTCTCAACACCCCACTCCTTTGCGATACGGATCAGCTTCTCAGGATCCTTGACCTGATAGTTGCCGCCCTCGCGTGTCTGGTGCAGGGTATGCATGATCTCACGGCCATGGTCGGAGTGCGTTGCAGCACCGCCGGCGGTGAAGATCAGATAATTTCTTGCTACGATGCCGTGTACATCACAGCCGCAGATGCCCCGGGGGCTCTTGGGAGTGATACGGCAGGGTCCCATGGAGCAGATCCGGCAGCAGGTACCCGCTTCACCGAAGCCGCAATGGGGCGTTTGATCTTTGACTCTCTTTTGCCAGGTGTCAGCGCCAACCTTATTTGCGGTTTCCAGCAACGCGTTGGTGGCAGCTTCCATCTCTTCGACAGTCGTTGTGAATGCCCAATCCTTCAATCTATTTTCCTCCTAATACATGTGTTCTCATAAAACCTCATGGACGGCCCATAAAATTTTACATAGTGCATCTATATTATTCTACTCGTTTACGGCGTGAAAGTCAATTGGATATTTCCACATTTTCTTTTCTTTTTCCCTGCATTTAACATGTGATTTTCAGCATAATTTACATTTTGTGTTCTCCGTAGAAAGCCCCGGAAGCATTGACAAAATTTACTGCATCTTGTAAAATCAGGTTATACTTCCAAACAACCTGAAAGGAGCCCTCTGTTATGAATAAAAAACGTTTTCCCCTTGGCGTCCGGCTTTTGCTGGGCCTTCTCTCCGTTGTATTGTGTATTTTATTGTTCGTTTCCACTTTTGTTGGCATCCTGCTGACGGATTTGCGGGTGCTCACCTCAAAAAACAGCATCCAGCAGCTGGTCACCCAGATTCTGTTTACCTCTGCCCCCGCCCGGCCGATCCATACCCCCGGCGGCATCACTTTGAACGGCTCCGGCCTTTTCCTCAGTGATGGTCCCTCCATCCCCGATGGCTTCACGCTCCCCTCCGATGTTACGATCCCTGAGGACTTTACCGTTCCCGACCACGACTCCATTGCCGAGTCCGCCGGTGTCTCCGAACTCGTCATTGGCGCCATTTACGACATGATCGCAGACTCTATGGGCGGCGAGGTCCCCATTTCCAAGGAACAGGTTGAAACACTGGTGCAGGATTCCTCCCTTCCCGACTTCGTTTCCGAAAAAGTTGCCGATGTAATCAGCAGTGTCATCACCGGCGACGCATTTTCCGGCGTTGCCAAGGAAGAAATCATTGAACTTGTCACTGAAAACAAAGAACTGATCGAACAAACCTTCGAGATCGAGATTGCCGAAGAGCAGATTACCCAGGTAGGTCAGTGGGTCGAAGAAAACAAGATTGCAGAAACCGTAGAAACCGAAATCAGAAATGTCTTGGGTCTTCCCCCTCTTCCCAAGCCCGACTCCACCCCCAATCCCGACGGGAACCCTGACAACGAGGGTACCAACACCACAATCACGCCCGACAGCACCCAGCCCACAACCCCGGACGGCGTTGCCGTTTTGACTCAGATCCTCAGCGGTGATGTTTCCAATATGGGTATCCCCCAGATTCTGGCGCTGATCCGGTTCATCGTTTCCGACACCGTCCTTCTGAGCCTCGCCGCAGTATGTCTGGCACTCACCGGTCTGCTGTTTCTGACCAAATGGGGTCGCCCCTGGGCAGCCCTGCGCAGCAGCGGCATCACCTACATGGTGGCAGGCGGTCTTTACCTGATCCCCACCGCGCTGACTGCCTTTGCTCCCGATCTGTTTGCAGCCCTGGGCATTGCAGGCGTGGTCGTTAAGAGCCTGCTCTCCATCGCTGCCATCGTGCCGATCCTCGTATTCGGCTTTGGCTTACTTCTGGTGGTGGTCAGCATCGTGCTGCACGTGCTTCTGAAAAAGCGCGCCGCCAAGCTGGAAGCCTCTGCTCCGGAAGCCATCGCAGAAGAAATCGCAGCAGAAGAAATCGCAGCAGAAGAATAATTTACAAATGGAAAAAGGAGGGTCATGCGACCCTCCTTTTTGTTTTCAAAATTCCGGAATAAAGCAGGCATCCGCAGCCGCCTGCTCCTGCACAAATCCCTCCAGCCGGTTCAAATACATCCAGCTAAGCACCGCTTCATACTCCTGTTGGGTGACTCTCCGGTCAAAGGGCGCTGTCATGCCGGGCATAGGCGTGTACTGACGCATTAAGCTCACCAGCACCTGCCCCGGCCGAAAATGCTCCCCAATCCAGTCCAGCACCCGCAGAGAATTTTCCACTTGCCCGGGCAGAATCAAATGGCGAATCAGTACGCCCCGGGTCATCTTCTCCCCGGAAAACACCACATCCCCCACCTGCTCGACCATCGCTTCAATGGCTCTTTGCGCTACCTGAGGATAATCTGCCGCGCCGGATAACTTTTGCGCCAAAGCACCATCCATATACTTCATATCCGGCAAGTAAATATCCACCAGGCCGTCCAGCGCGGCAATACTCTGCTCTGACTCATAGCCGCCGCAGTTATAGATCACCGGCACGGAAAGCTTCGGCTGCAACGCGCCGATCACCGTGGGCAAATAATGCGCCGGCGTCACCAAGTCGATATTCTCCGCGCCCTGCCCAATCAGATCCTCAAAAATCTGCCGCAGCTGATCGCTGTCCACCTGTTTCCCCACCGGTTCCCGGCTGATGGCCATGTTCTGGCAGTACCGGCAGCCTAAGGTGCAGCCGCCAAAGAATACCGCGCCGCTTAATTTGCTTGACAGCACCGGCTCTTCCCAGGGGTGGAGCATCACTTTCGCCACCAACGCCTCTGCCGGCGCACCGCAAAAGCCCCGCTCCCCCGCTGCCCGGTTCACGCCGCACCGGCGTGGGCAAAGACAGCAAGCTTCATAAGTCATAATTTCACTTCCTTTTGTTCATCATAGCAGGTCTTTTCCCATTTCTCAACCCCCTTTACCAACGGATAAAAATATGCTATCATAAGGAAAAACACAGGAAAGAAGACTGAAAAATGGAAATTCGCTTGGCGCAAAAACAGGATATCCCCCGGCTTTTAGCTCTTTTAAAACAGATCGGTGCCCTGCACGCCCAGGGCCGGCCGGACATTTTCCGCCCCGACGCTCAAAAATATCAAGCATCGGATCTGGAAGAGATTCTCAACGACCCCACCTTGCCCGTTTTTGTAGCCGTCGAGCAGGGTGCTGTGACAGGCTATTGCTTCTGCGTCATAAAAAACACCCGGCCCGGTTCGGCGATGGCAAACCGCAAAGATCTGTACATCGACGACCTGTGCGTGGACGAAAACTGCCGGCAGAAGGGCATCGGCGCAGCCCTTTACCGCCATGCAGTCGCCTATGCAAAACAAATCCGGTGCAACGCAGTAACCTTAAACGTGTGGGCATTTAACGAAAACGCCATGGCATTTTACAACGCCATGGGCATGAAAATCCGCAACATGACCATGGAATACCCCTTGGAGGGTGAATCATGCTGATCAAAAATCAGATCTATAACGCCACCATCACCGACTACACCACAGAAGGCCAGGGCATCGCCAAAATTGAAGGCTGTGTCGTATTTATCCCCAACGCCATCGTGGGAGAAACCTGCACCGTGCGTATCGAAAAGGCCAAAAAAACCTGGGCCGCCGGCAAAATTGTGGAGATTTTGGAGCGGTCGCCCCACCGGGTCAGCCGCGAATGCGATGTAGCCAAGCTTTGCGGCGGCTGCAACTTCTGGCACATGGATTACGAGGAAGAACTGCGGCTGAAAGCGGAGCGGGTGCGCCAGTGTCTAAACCGCATCGGCGGTGAAAATCTGGACGCCGTCCCCATTCTCGGCGCCCCCACCTGCTTCGGCTACCGCAATAAAGCCCAGTACCCCGTGGGCGTAAAAAACGGCAAAGCCTACGCCGGCTTTTTCCAAGGTGGCAGCCACCGGGTCATTGAGAACACCCGCTGCGCCATTTTGCCCCAACCGATGGACGCAGTAAAAGATATCGTTATAGATTATGTAAACCAAAACAAACTCTCCGTCTATGACGAAAAAACCCACACAGGCCTGCTCCGGCACATCTATGTACGCCGGGGCGCAGTGTCCGGCCAAATCCTTGTATGCCTGGTGATCAACGGCCGGTCAATTCCCAAACCCCAAGCCCTGATCCGGGCCTTGCAGACCGTACCCGGCTTTACCTGCCTGACCCTTTCCGTGAACACCAAAAAAGGAAATACCGTCCTGGGTGACGAGTATATCACCCTTTACGGCGACGGTTTCATTGAGGACACCCTTTGCGGCCTAAAATTCCGGCTTTCACCCCCCTCTTTCTACCAGGTCAATCACCATCAGGCCCAGCGGCTTTACCAGTGCGCCATTGAACTGGCGGAAATCTCCAAAGAAGATACCGTGCTGGATCTATACTGCGGCGTAGGCACCATTACCCTTTCCATGGCAGCCGCCGCAGGCAAGGTCATCGGCGTGGAAGTGGTAGAGCAGGCAGTGGCAGACGCCCGGGAAAACGCAAAACGCAACGGCATTGAAAACGCCGAATTTTTCTGCGGTGATGCCGGTGCAGCCGCCCTTTCTCTGGAACAGCAGGGCATTCGGGCAGACGTAGCGGTGGTCGATCCGCCCCGTAAAGGCTTAAACGCCGATACCATCGAAGCCCTTTCCCGCATGGCACCCAAGCGCATCGTCTACGTTTCCTGCGACCCGGCCACCCTGGCCCGGGACATAGCACTTTTGAAAGAAAAAGGCTACCGCCTCACCCAAGTCCAGGCCGCGGACCTCTTCCCCCGCTGCGCCCATGTGGAAACTATTGTTTGTCTGACAAAAATCTAAAAAGCAAATGGCGGCGCCTGGTTTTGGGCGCCGCCGTTCTGTATCAAACTTAACTGTCCTTCTCAATTCGACTGAAAATATATGCCATCAAACCAGCCTTATCTACATTTAGCACATATTGCCACTCATCATATAAAAGCTGCTCCGCATCCTTCATAAAATGCTCGTCCGACATATGCAGCCGCTTTCCTTCTGCTTCCCGTTCCTTTTTGTGCAAATAAAGCGCCTGGATCATGGATATGATCGCCGCCTGGTCGCCGCTTGCAAGGATTTTCTTATATGCATCTTTTCGCTCGTTCTCATTTGCGATCCAGCTTGGCTTTTTGCCAGGCATAGAATCAATGAGCGCATTTACATCCTTTTTTGTCATGACCTTTCGCATTTTCGCCAGAGCCTTTTCGTTCCACATAGGCACAAAGAAGGTCGCTGCCCTGTCTGCTTTTGGCTTCAACACAAAGTACTGTTTGCTTGTCCCGTCAATCGTCCTTTCATCAATACCCACAATGTCGCAAACACCATGCGTACTATAAACCACCACATCATTTATCTTAAACATTTTCTTTCCCAATTATAGCTCCGTAAATTCATAGCTGTACATAACGCTGCCATTATCATACCGATAGAGAATCTGCCCGTTCGCCAAAATCTCTTTTGTAAATCTGTCAAACTCCTGGCCATGCTTCATGCGAACAAAATCATCTGTGTTCTCCAACTCAGCCTCTTCAAAAAATGTTTCCGGCCTGGACGAACCTGCACAGGCATTACAAAACTTTGCTACAATCTCATATTCTTTCACGCCGGACGCTCCCTCATTTAAAGATAAAACTACTAAAATTATACCAAATTCATTTTTTTAGTGTCAAATGGACATTTTGCACAAATCTTGGATTTTATCATCACGGATATACGCAACAGTAAACGGCGGCGCCCAATTTTGGGCGCTGCCGTTTTTTATCCCATATTACTTCAAATTCAAGGTCCCAACCACATCTTCCACGCGGTATTCGCCCGTCAGCCTTAGTTTGCACGCCAAATCGTCATACATTCCGTGCTTCGCTTCCAGCATTTTTTCCAGCGGCAGTGGCAGGTTGCCCCGCATTCTTTCCTTGAACCGTTCTTTTATCACATCCAATTCCGCCGTTAAAACGATTTTAACCGCACCCTCCGGCAAAAAATTCAGATGCTCTTTTTCGGTGATCAGATAAATAACATTCTCACCTTTTACCGATTCCTTTAACATGGCTTTGAATGTTTCTTCTGCCGCAGCCGGATTCTTTTCCAGCCTCAAATAATCCTTCCCGGAAAAAATCCTGCCGCGCAGTACATCGTTCAACTGTTTCGCTAATGTGGATTTGCCCACACAGTTTTCTCCAATAATCGCAATTAGCATTTTCCTCTGCCCCTATAACATTTACTCACAAAAAAGCGGATCAGCATTGCCGCAGCGCCGATCACAAGATAACCGCCGCCATACAGCAAAAAGGCGCTCTCTCCCATTTCAAAAAGCAGCCACACTCCCGCCAAATACAGCCCTGCAACAATAATCGGCAGGGGCCACAACCGTTTCATATCCTTACCGGCCACCGCGCCGCATACAGCGGCAAACAGCGGATTTGCCCCAAAGAAAAGCAAAAAGCAAGCGCCCATGGCATTCCAGCCTGCAAGCCTAAGGGCCAACCACGGCCCGCCGATCATCAAAACCGCCGCCAATCCCGTCCAGATTACCAGTTTTTTCATACGCCCACACTCCTTTTCTTGTATTTTACCATTGGCAAGACAAAAAGACAACCCCACGAAAAAACAGGGTGCGCCTGCACCCTGTTTTTCTATTCTTCTTTATGGGCGCATGCTCCGGCACATCCGCTGCAATTTCCGCAGCCCTCAGGACAGCCGATACACTTTCTGCCGCTTTTTTTGGACTTATACACCGCAAATGCAGCAGCGCATAATATCACAGCGATCACCCCAATGATCATGTAGTCAATCCCGTTCATCGCTTACTTCTTTCCGCTGAGAGCATACTCAGCTTTCACTTTCTTATCGGAACGAACACACAGCCATACCAGGATTCCAACGATCACCGCCACGGCGATCAAACCGCCTGCAAAACCTGCACCAACAGAGCCGGTAGTAATGAGTGTGCCGATCTGATACACCAAAAAACCGATGGTATATCCGGTAGCCAGCTGCAAGCCGATACCGCCCCACAGCCACTTCTTATCCTTAATTTCCGCATTCATTGCGCCAATGGCCGCAAAGCAGGGGGGCGAAAACAGATTGAACATCAAATATGCCAGCGCCGCTGCCTTGGTGATACCGAAAATAGCGGCAACCTCTGCGCCTGCGCCTTCCACCATTTCCAGCGCGTCCGTATCAATGAGATTGGAGATCCCATAGCACACCGCCAAAGTTCCAACCACATTTTCCTTGGCAATAAAACCGGTAACCGCGGCGGCAGCCAGCTGCCATGCGCTGATACCGATAACAGGCACCAAAATCACAGCAATGGGGTTTGCAATGGTAGCCAGAATGGAAGTGCTCTCAGCGCCCTCTTCCACCAAATTCAAGCCCCAATCAAAGGCCTGCATGATGTAAACCACCGCATTGCACAGCAAAATAATCGTTCCCGCCTTGACGATGTAGGCCCAGCCCCTGCTGAGCATGGACATGGCCGCCCGTTTCACAGAAGGCAGCTTATATTCCGGCAGCTCCATAATGAAGAAGGACTTGCGGTTTTTGTGACCGGCGATCTTATTGACCAGCAGGGCGCCTACAAGAATCAGGAAAATGCCCACAAAATACATCAGTGTGCCCACCCAGGCAGCCTCATCAAAAAACGCGCCGGCAAACAAAGCAATGACCGGCAGCTTTGCGCCGCAGGGCATAAAGGGCGCCAGCATGGCGGTGGCATTGCGCTCCCGCTCATTGCGGATGGTGCGGGCAGCCATAACACCGGGAATGGCGCAGCCGGTACCGATCACGAAGGGAATCACAGACTTGCCGGACAGGCCTACCTTTTTGAAAATGGGATCCAGAACCACGGTGGCGCGGGCCATATAGCCGCAGTCTTCCAGCAGCGCGATGAGGAAATACATAACCATGACCAGCGGCAGGAAGCCCACCACCGCGCTGACGCCGCCGATAATGCCTTCCGTCAGCAGCGCGATGAGAAACGCATTTGCGTTGGCACCTTCCAAAAGGCCGATGACCCACTCCTTAAATGCGTCGATCAGTGTAACAAGGCCGGGGATTACCGTGCCGTTTTCAAATTCATAACCCTCTGCGATCCATACGCCCAGCCAGGCCTGAGAAATCTGGAACACCAAAAACATCACAACGGCAAAAATGGGCAGACCCACAATCGGATGGGTCAAAACCGCATCGATCTTGTCCTGGCTGTTCTTATCTTTGGTAAAGACCTTGCGGGTCTCCACATCCTTAACAATGCCGTTGACAAAAGCAAAACGCTTGCGATCTGCCTCTTCCACAGCCTTTTTGCTGGTCAGATCGATGACCCCCTGCTCATAAGGCGCGGCCTGACCCTTGCCGCAGACCCGGGTCGCTGCCTTGATCAGCTCTGTCAGATCTCCGTGGTCTGCGTCGGTGGAAACAGTTTCCACAACGGGACATCCCAAATTCAGCGACAGCGCCACAGAATCGATAACCGTCTTCTTTTTCTTGTTGATATCCGCCTTGTTCAGCGCCACAACCACAGGAATGCCCAATTCCAGCAACTGCGTGGTAAAAAACAGACTCCGGCTCAAATTGGTCGCATCCACAATATTGATGATCACATCCGGGTGCTCATTTTTTACGTAAGTACTGGTGATGCTCTCCTCGGATGTAAACGGGGACATGGAATAAGCGCCGGGCAAATCCACGGCCACGAGCTGGGCATCCCCCGCATATGCCTTCTTGATGGGGGCTTCCTTTCTGTCTACCGTCACACCCGCCCAGTTTCCCACTTTTTCATTCCGTCCGGTCAGGGCGTTATACATAGTGGTCTTACCGCTGTTGGGGTTTCCTGCAAATGCAATTCTCAATGGAGTTCCTCCTTCAATCTCAGCAGTTAGTCTATGCTAACTGCATAGCAAAAATAAAACTGCATATGTTCCTTCGCAAGATTAAACGATGATGGCCTCTGCCAGCTGCATGTCAATATTGTATCTGCCGTCCTTAATGGCCACAGTGCAGCTGCCCCGACGGCGGGAAACCACTGTAATCGGCTCACCGCTATAACAGCCCAACGAAAACAAAAAAGCATTCAGCTCTTCGTCATCAGTTTCGATCCGCTGAATAATATATTCCTTGCCTTCCTGTGCGCTTGTCAGATTCATATTGATCACCCGATTTAGACTTCTTACTGCGATTAGCATATGCTAACTTCATGGATATTATATCCATTTCACCCCTGCTTGTCAACAACTTTTTTTGCCAGGATTCCAACGATAAACCGATCCGCAAACAAGAAAATTACTTTCGTGTACATAACCCGGAACAGGAAAATCTTTCCCTTTTGCTAGTTCCGTGACTTTTTCAACGCCCGATATACGAAAATCCCCGCCAGCGGAAACAGTGCGCCCACCAGCATACCCAGCTTCATGCCGAGCTGCTCCGGCGGCAAATTCAGAATCTGCGTCAAACAAGAAAAGTGCGCGTTGCTCATAACCCAGTCCGTGACAACACCCAAAAGCTGCGGCCCAACAGATGCGCCCAAGTCGCCGCCAGCCGCCATCATGGCGTAGATTACCACGCCCCCGGCAGGAAATCGCTCCGCCGCCACGATCAGACTACCCGGCCACATCATGGACACACAAAAGCCGGTAAAGCCGCAAGATAGCAACCCAAGCCAGGCAAAGGGTGAAATGACCGCCATTAAATAACAACCCAGCGCGCCCACTGCGCCCCAATACAGCGCCTTGTAAATATCCTTGCCCTTATTGGCATAAAGAGTTCTCCCCAGGCCCAATGTCAGGCCAAAAAGCGCCACGCCGAAAACATCTCCAAGTACCTTGGGAATCCCTAAAACCCGTTCCAAATATCCGGAGCTCCATTGGGCCATCACCAGCTCCGACGCGCCGCCTAAGAAAATCCCCAGAACGCAGAGCCAGAGAAGCTTATCCTTCATTAAATGAAGCACGCCGGCAGTTTTCTCGGGTGTTTCCATGACCGGAATCTCCGCCCCGGCAAAAAGCAGCGCCGAAGTAATGGGCACAACCGTCAGCGCCAGCATCAAAAACTGCCAGTTTTCCGAACCGACGCCCCATAAAAACAGGGTGCTCACGATCACCACGCCCACAACGCCCCAGGCATACACCGAGTGCAGCTTGCTCATTTCCCGATCCGGATCTTCCGCGGGAATGCCGGCGATCACCGGGCTTAAAAGCACTTCCATCAACCCGCTGGACGCAGAAAACAGCACCGTACCGATCACCAGACCCACATACACATGATCAGAAAACAGCCACGGCCAAATCCCGTACACAAAAAAACCGATCAGCGTAAGCACCGGGGTCAGTTTTACAACCCGGGGGATGTTAAATTTATGGGAAAAGAAAGAAAACACAAGATCTACTGCCAGTTGAGTGCAAAAATTTGCCAGCACCAAAAAGCCCAAAAGCGAGTAAGAAATCCCATACACGGAACGAAAAGTCAAAAACAGCAGCGGAGGAAAATTAGATACAATGGCCATCCCCAGATTGCCCGTATAACAGGCCCATTTTGTCCGTTGGAATTGCTGCATTTTCTTCGCCCCTTTCTATGTTTTCTCAATTATATCACCCCCTCACAAAAAAGCAATATCTTTTCCCGGTAGAAACAGAATTCTACCTTTTGGAGAGCACTCCCCTGTATAGTTCTTGCCACCGGGCAGATTCTATGATAAAATAACCGCAAATCAAATGTACGAGGGTAAAGGCATGGCATTAACCGCAAAATTTATCCGAACACAAATCAATATGCTGCAACCCCTGCTCAAATCCTGCTCTTTAAACACCATTCGCAAAGCGCAGGACAAGGTGGGCGAGCTGATGGAATCCCGCTGCCGCCGGCAGGTAATGGTCAAAGAGCATTGCTTTTCTTCATTTTCCGGCGCATGGATCATGCCCAGGGACGAGCTTCGCCAGGGCGTTATTTTGTATCTGCATGGAGGCGGTTACGCCTGCGGCGGCTTAGACTATGCCAAGGGCTTTGGCTCCACCCTTTCCGAGCACTGCGGCGTAAAAGTTTTCTGCGCCGCCTATCGGCTAGCCCCAGAAAATCCCTACCCCGCCGCCCTTAACGATGCTCTTACCGCTTACCGGTATCTGCTGGATAAAGGTTACGCACCGGGTCACATCACCCTTTGCGGCGAAAGCGCCGGCGGCGGTCTTTGCTATGCCTTGTGCCTGCAATTAAAAGTGCTGGGTCTTCCCCTGCCTGCCGGCATCGTCACCGTTTCCCCCTGGGTGGATCTGACCCTGTCCGGCCCCTCTCATGAGAAAAAACGGGATTCCGACCCGGTAATGTCCCGGGAACTTCTGGAATTTTTCGCCAAAAGCTACGGGGAAAACTTAAAAGACCCCCTCCTGTCCCCCCTGTTCGGAGACTTGACGAATATGCCCCCGTCCCTGATCTTTGTAGGCAGCGACGAAGTTCTTTTAAGCGATTCCGAATCTCTCCGAGAAAAGCTCACCGCCCAGGGCTGCCATTGTCAGCTGATTATTCGGGAAGAACGCTGGCACAGCTATCTGCTTTACAATCTTGCAGAAGATCAGCAGGATTTTGACGAACTGAACCGCTTTTTAAGCCGCTTCATGTGCCCCCAGCAAAAGCTTCGCTGGCTGCGGCTGGACAATGCGGCAAAAATCTACCCCGCCTCCCGTCGGCAGCGTTGGAGCAATGTTTTCCGCGTCTCCGCCACACTGACAGAAACGGTAGACATAGATCTGCTCCAATCAGCGCTGGACGTGACATTGCGGCGTTTCCCCTCCATTTCCGTGCGGCTTCGCCGGGGTCTTTTCTGGTACTATTTGCAGCAGCTACCCAAAGCCCCGCCCATTCGGAAAGAAAGCAGCTGCCCTCTGATCTGGATGAGTAACGCAGAGGTAAGAAAATGCGCCTTCCGGGTCATTGCCTATGAAAACCGCATCGCTTTTGAGGTATTTCACGCCCTCACCGACGGCAACGGCGCCCTGGTATTCTTAAAATCCCTCACCGCCGAATATTTGCAGCAAAAATACGGCGTTTCCATTCCCGCCCAGCACGGTGTCCTGGGTCGATTGGAAGAACCCAGCGAGGAAGAATTGGAAGACAGCTTCCAGAAACACGCCGGCCCGGTCAACGCCAGTCGGAAGGAAAGCACCGCATGGCGGCCCAAGGGCACACCGGAAAAAGACGGCTTCCTCAATCTCACCTGCTTCCAGCTTTCTGCTCAGCAAGTCCTTGACAAGGCTCACGAGCAGGGCGTCAGCGTCACCGCCTATCTTTGCGCCGCGCTGATGATGGCGCTGCAAAACATGCAAAACGCCCTCGTCCCCAAGATCCGCCGCCGCAAGGCCATAAAAGTCCTTGTGCCGGTGAACCTGAGAAATCTGTTCCCCAGCCGTTCCCTGCGAAATTTCGTCCTGTACACCACCCCGGAGATCGACCCCCGGCTGGGTGATTATCACTTCCCGGAGCTTTGCAAGCTGGTGCACCACCACATGGGTTACGATGTGACCCCCAAGCGCATGAGCCGCATGATCGCCACCAACATCAGCAGCGAAAGCAATCCCGTGATCCGCATCATTCCACTGTTCTTGAAGAATATCGTAATGCGGGTAGTTTTTGATCTGACGGGTGAGCGAAAATCCTGCCTGTGTATGTCCAACCTTGGCGCGGTAAAGCTGCCGGAAAGCATGACCCCCTACGTCCGGCGCATGGACTTCATTCTAAGCGCCCAGGCGCAAGCGCCCCACAATTGCAGCATGCTGTCCTACGGGGATACCCTGTATATCAACATGGTGCGCAACATTCGCGAATCGGATCTTGAATACCATTTCTTCCGGGTCTTGCAGGAGCAGGGACTTGACGTGCTCGTGGAAAGCAACCGGGAATAAAGGAGAATACTATGTACTGTATGAACTGCGGTGTCAAATTAGCAGACACGGAAAAGACCTGCCCCCTGTGCGGCATCCGGGTCTTCCACCCCGACCTGACCCAAAGCGATGCTGCGCCCCTTTACCCCCGGCAGCAGCCCCTGCCCCAGGTAAACTCCCGGGCCGCGGTGATTGTTCTTTCCACGCTGTTCCTTGTCCTGATGCTTACGCCTCTGATCTGCGACCTTCAATTAAGCGGAGGCATCACCTGGTCAGGCTATGTCATCGGCGGACTTGCTCTGGCCTATATCATTGCGGTGCTGCCCATCTGGTTTCACAAGCCTAATCCGGTAATCTTCGTGCCCTGCGACTTCGCCGCAGCCGCCCTTTACCTGCTGTATATCGACCTTGCCACCGGCGGTCAATGGTTTTTATCCTTCGCTCTGCCCATCACTGTCGCCATCGCCGTGATCGTCACCGCCGTAGTCACCCTTTTGCGCTATATCCACCGGGGCCGGCTCTATGTGTACGGCGGCGCGGCCTGCGCCCTGGGGCTTTATATGCCCATGCTGGAATACCTGCTCTACCGCACCTTCGACTTGCCCCATTTCCCTGTGTGGTCACTGTATCCACTTGTGGCGCTGATGCTCATCGGCGGTATGCTGATCCTGCTTGCCATCCATCGCCCCACCCGGGAAACCATGAAGCGCAAATTCTTCATCTAAACAAACAATCCCCCGGCAGTCACCCTGTACTGCCCCAGTTTGTGCGGACAGCACAAAAAGCCCCTGTGTAGGAAATATTTAGTTTTAAGCGGAGTGGCGCAGCGTCAGCGGCGCCACTCCAGTTTTATTCTGGATACGCTCGTGGTTATAGAAGTGAATGTATCTG
>JAZNFY010000048.1:0-10408 GCA_045589195.1 Faecousia sp.
GTCAAGTACGGCTCCATCATTGTCATGGAAGACATGACCATGGCTGAAGCTCTGCCTCTGTACGGCCTGCGCCAGAACATCTACACCGATCCTCAGAAGCCCATGAAGGTCGCCCCCGGCATCTATCCTCTGAACGGTGCCACTCCCGACGATCCTTGCATGCTGACCGTCGACTTCGCTCTGACCTACTTCCTGGTCTCCGGCGAAATCGAGCGCTCCAAGGCTCCCGTCAACCTGATCATCACCGACGCTTCCGGTATGTCTGTTCTGACTGCCTGGGCTGCCGGTAAGTTCTCTTCCTCCACCGTCAAGAAGACCTTCGAGGAACTGGATATTGCCAACAAGATCAAGAACCGCACCCTGATCATCCCCGGCAAGGTTGCCGTTATGAAGGGCGAGATCCAGGAGAAGCTGCCTGAGTGGAATGTTGTCGTCGGTCCTCTGGAAGCTGTTCAGCTGCCCAAGTACATGAAGGATAAGGAATACGAAGGTGCCGTTAAGGCCGCTGAGGCTGAGCGTGCTGCCAAGGCCAATGTTGTGGTTGAGGAAGTTAAGGAACTGTCCTTCGAGGAGCTGCTGGCTACCCGCGTTCCCAAGATCGAGATCGTGGACATGGGCGTGGAGTATAAGGGCCACAACCCCGAGGCCAAGACCTTCGTTACCATCGGCGAGCGCATCCACTGCATCGCTCCGGCAATCCGCAAGGCTATGGACGAGCGGGATCCCGCTCCTATTCTGGAGCGTGCCGCGGCTCAGATCAAGGCCGGTGCTACTTATCTGGACGTGAACATCGGACCTGCTGAGAAGGACGGTCCCGAGCGCATGATGTGGGCTGTCAAGCTGTTGCAGGAGAACTTCAACAATGTTCCTCTGGCTCTGGATACTGCCAACATGAAGGCCATTGAAGCCGGTATCAAGGTTTACAACCGCGAAAACGGCAAGCCCATCGTCAACTCTGCTGACGCCGGCTCCCGTATCGGTTATATCGATCTGGCTGCTGCCAACGAAGCTATTTGTATCGCTCTTTGCTCCGCTGACGGCATTGCCAAGGACAATGAAGAGCGTATGGTCCACTGTGATAACATGCTCGAGCGCGGCCTGAGCCTGGGCATGAGCTCTGACGATCTGTGGTTCGACCCCCTGTTCCTGGTCGTCAAGGGCATGCAGGATAAGCAGATGGAAGTTTTGGAAGCCATTAAGATGTTCTCCGACAAGGGCTTGAAGTCTACCGGTGGTCTGTCCAACAACTCTAACGGCGCACCCAAGGATGTCCGTCCCATCATGGACTCCGCTCTGGTGGCAATGTGCATGATGCAGGGTCTGACCTCTGCTATCGTCAACCCCAACGACCGCCGTCTGATGGAGACCATCAAGTCCTGCGATATCTTCAAGAACTACGTGCTGTACTCTGACAGCTATTTGGATCTGTAATCGGAAAAATCCCCGCATAATCAGCCGGGAGGGAGTTGCCTCCCTCCCCGCGTGTGTTTTTTGGTAGAAGGGAAATCTTCCCTTTTTGCTACATTGTTTGGGAGTGCTTGCAGGTGCGGTTTTCCTGATTTTTGGCTTTATCCCGTACGCGCTCATTCATAAAACCGGAAAAAGTTTTAACCTCGTATATCCAGCCTTTTTGGCTTCATATAAATTCAAAAATTTTATTGGGAGGAAACAATCATGAGTGTATTAACCGATCTGATCTATGGTGGCAGTAATGCTGTTGCCGGCTTGACCGAAGGTGCGGTCAACGATGCCATTGCCAAGTATGGCGCTGATAAAGAAATCGCCTTCCCCGATACCGCATATTATTTCCCCACCATTTATGCGGCTACCGGTGTGAAGGTAAAGACTTTGGGCGACCTGCCTGCCTGCGTCGGCGTGCTGAAAAGCCTGATCACCAACCAGGAAGATCTGGGTCAGGCGCTGAATGCCGGCCTCGCCACCGCTGTGGGCGCTGAGATTCTGGAAGGTTTGAAATATGTAGAGGGCGGCAATCCCTATGAGAATGAAAGCGGTATTGGCTTTGTTCCCGACCCCATTATCCGCTCCCTGGGCGTGCCGCTGGTTACCGGCGATATCCCCGGTGTTGCAGTTGTCCTGGGCAAGGCTGAAAATGCCGAGGATGTGGTCAAGGTAGTGAAAGACTATCAGTCCAAGGGCATTATGACCTTTATGGTGGGCGATGTGATCGAGCAGTGCGCCGAGGGTGGCGTCCGTATGGGTCTGGAATTCCGCGTGATTCCTCTGGGTCATGATGTGACCAGCGTTATCCACGTGGTTACCGTTGCAGTCCGTGCGGCACTGATCTTCGGTAATGTGCAGCCCGGTGATCTGGGCGGCCTGTTGGATTATACCAAGAACCGCGTTCCCGCTTTCGTCAACACCTTCGGCGCCATTGATGCTGTGGTGGTTTCTGCCGGTGCCGGCGCTATCGCCCTGGGCTTCCCTGTGGTGGTGGACATCGATCTGGGCGAGAATCAGGTTCCCGGCGCGCTGGAATCCGTTTGTGACCACAATGAGACCGTCAAGAAGTCTCTGGAACTGCGCAATATCCGCATTAAGGTCAAGGAACTGCCTGTTCCCGTGGCTTTTGCCGCTGCTTTCGAAGGTGAGATCATCCGTAAGGCAGATATGCATAACGAAATGTGGTCTTCCAAGAATCCCACTGCGGAATTGGTGGTCATGCGTGAGCTGGGTCAGGTGGAAGATCATAAGATCACCGTCATCGGCCCGGATCTGGACGAGCAGAAGGAGCTGGCGCTGGTTACTTATGTGGAAGTTGCCGGCAAGAAGATGCAGGTGGACTTTGAGTCCGTTATTGAGCGGAAATTCCATGCATGGTTTAACTATCTGGAAGGCGTTATGCATACCGGTCAGCGTAATCAGGTTCGCGTTCGTGTTTCCAACGCTGCCTTCGAGGCTGGTCTGCGGCTGAAAGACTTTGCGGAAGTTCTGTACGTGATGATCATGGACGAGTTTGAGGCGGTTGTGGATAAGTGCCAGGTCACTATTATTACCGATGCTGCCGAGGCGGAGAAGTTCCGGGATGAGCAGGCGATGCCCCGTTATATGCAGCGGGACGACCGTCTTGCTTCCATGACCGATGAGGCGGTGGATCGTTACTATACTTGTATCCTGTGCCAGAGCTTTGCTCCTGCTCACTGCTGCGTGGTTACCCCCGAGCGTCTGGGTCTGTGCGGCGCAGTTTCCTGGCTGGATGCCAAGGCAACCAACGAGCTGGATCCCAACGGTCCCTGCCAGCCCATTGAGAAGCTGGGCCTCATCGATGAGCGCACCGGTCGGTATGAAGAAGTCAACCGTATGATCAAGGACGCCACCCATGGCGCGGTGGAGAGCGTAACGCTGTACTCCATTCTGGAAGATCCCATGACCTCCTGTGGCTGCTTCGAGTGCATTTGCGGTATCGAAGCGGTGTCCAACGGCGTGATCGTGGTCAACCGTGAATTTAAGGGCATGACTCCTGCGGGCATGACCTTCGGCGAATTGGCATCCTGCACCGGCGGCGGTGTACAGACCCCTGGCTTCATGGGCCATGGCCGTCACTTCATCGCTTCCAAGAAGTTCCTGGCTGCGGAAGGCGGTATCCAGCGGATCGTATGGATGCCCAAGGAATTGAAGGATGATGTGGCAGCCCGCTTGAATAAGACTGCTTTCGAGCTTTACGGTATCGAGAACTTCACCGATATGATCGCGGACGAGACCGTTACCTGTGATGCAGAGGAGCTGATCAATTGGCTGACCGAGAAGGGTCACCCGGTTCTGGGCTTGGAGCCTCTGATGTAAGTGTTATTTTCCTCATGGGGCGCTTAGCGCCCCATGAGGGACAGATATGAGTTACGAGATATGAGATACGAGAATCGGTCGTTTTCTGTCTCATATCTCGTATTTTGTATTTATTTTTTCCGAAAGGATATTCCTTTATGAAAGTAACGTTTCAAATTGAGGGCGGGAGCCCTGTTGAACTGGAATGCAACGTTGGAGATAATCTGTTGGAGCTGGCCCGCCGGGGTAATGTGGCAATCGATGCGCCTTGCAGCGGCAACGGTTCCTGCGGTAAATGCCGGGTAAAGCTGATCTCCGGTCAGCTGGATACCTTTCCCAGCCGCCATATCTCCGACGAAGAATATAAGGAAGGCTGGCGTTTAAGCTGCAACTGTAAGGTGCTCTCCGACTGCGTGGTATTTGTGCCGGATATTGCCAGCGCATACCAGAGCCGCATGAAAACGGCGGATCTGAGCAGCCCCAAGGAAGTGGAGATCTTCCGGCAGGCACAGGCACAGTTGAAGGAAAGCGGCATTGAATTTACCAACCGCTTTCGGTCCGTGGTGTTGCAGCTTGCCGAGCCCACCGAAGACGATACGATGCCGGATGTTGAGCGGCTGATCTGGGCAATTCGGGAAAATTTAAGTGTGGAAGATGTGGACGTTCCCTATGCTGTGATGGTGAAGCTGGCATCTGTGCTTCGGGAAAATGATTTTTTCGTGTGCATCAAGGGTGAGCTCCGTGGCGACCGGTTTTTCTGCATGGACGTTACCGGGGCTGAGGATCGGGTGATCGCAGGCTGCGCGGTGGATATCGGAACCACCACCGTGACAATGGTTCTTGTGGATTTGGAAACGGGTGAGATCCTTGCCAAGGGTTCTTCCGGCAACGGACAGATCCGATATGGCGCGGATGTGATCAACCGGATCATTCAGCAGGGCAAGGAAGGCGGCAAAAAGAAGCTGCAAGATGCCATCATCAAGGAAACCATGAATCCCATCATCGTCAATCTGTGCAAGTCTGCAAAGATCAATCCGTGGAGCATTTTGCGGGTGGCAGTGGCCGCCAATACTACCATGAATCATCTGTTTGTGGGTGTGGATGCGGATCCGGTGCGTATGGCACCGTATATTCCCAGCTTTTTCGGCTGGAACGGCTTGAAGGCCGGGGATTTAAAGCTGCCGGCGAATCCCAATGCTCTGGTGCAGATCGCGCCCAATATCGGCTCTTATGTGGGCGGCGATATTACTGCTGGTACGCTGTCGTCCATGATCTGGAATAAGGACGAGATGAGCCTGTTTATCGATTTGGGAACCAACGGCGAGCTGGTATTCGGCAATCGGGATTTTCTCATGAGCTGCGCGTGTTCTGCCGGCCCTGCGTTTGAGGGCGGTGATATTTCCTGTGGCATGCGCGCCACCGACGGCGCGGTGGAGGCGGTGCAGATCGACTGCGCCACCATGGAACCCACGGTGACCATAATCGGCGATCCGGGCCAGAAATGCGTGGGCATTTGCGGCAGCGGCATCATTGATCTGATTTCGGAACTGTACCGCTGCGGTATCATCAATGCCCGGGGGCAATTCTCCCGGGAGGGCAAGCGGATCTGTCGGGATGAGCATGGCATGGGCCGGTATGTGCTGGCGTTTGCCCATGAGACGGAAACGGGCAGGGAAGTATCCATCAATGAGGTGGATATTGACAACTTCATCCGGGCAAAAGGCGCAATCTTCTCTGCCATTGACATCTTGCTCCAATCCGTGGATATGACCGTTGATATGATCGATCATGTGTATGTTGCCGGCGGTATCGGTTCCGGCATCGACATGAAAAATGCGGTGAATATTGGTATGCTGCCGGATGTGGATCTGGAAAAATTCCACTATATTGGCAATTCTTCCCTTACCGGCGCTTATGCTATGGTAGTAAGCGATGAAGCGGAGGAAAAATGCGCACAGGTGGGCGCGAACATGACTTATTTGGAATTGTCCACATATCCCGGTTATATGGATTCGTTTGTGGCGGCCTGCTTTATTCCCCATACGGATTCCGGCCTGTTTCCCAGCAGCCGACAGGATATTTGATCTGGGTTAGGAGATAATCATGGAAATCGAAAACCATAAGGAAGAAGTGCCTTTTTCCCATTATGTGCAGCGGTTTGGCAATCTGGATCCGCAGGATGCCGCGGCGCGTTTGCCTGAGGTGAAATGGGATGGAAAAGAATTTTATGTAAACCTGTTGGGCAGAGATTATGCCATTTCGCACCCGGAATATGGAATTCGGGCGCTGGACGGCGACGTGTTGCCGCCGCTGCCGGTTCAGACGTTTTTGCTGCGTTATTTACTGGAAAGCCGCGCTGTGGCCTGGAACGGGCAGTGGAAGACCTTTCGGGAGATGCCCTGGGGAGAGATGTATATTAAGCCCTATACAGGCAGGGTGCTTACCCGGGCAGCGTTCACCTGCGGAACACGGCTGGAAGCATTCCGGGCTGCGTGTGAAAAAATGGGTGCGGTCAAGCTGAACCACGGCGATGCAGCCTATGAGTTTACGTTGGCAGGGGACTACCGGATGCAAATTTTGGTTTGGGCAGGAGATGAGGAATTTCCACCCAATGCGCAGGTGTTGTATACGGATAATTTTGCTCTGGGCTTTGCCGCAGAAGACCGGGTTGTGGCGGGAGATATTTTGATTTCTGCCATTAAAATGAACATGTAAATAGGTTACAAAAGGAAATCACCGCAGAATGTAAAAATGCGGTGATTTTTTGTCGTGTGGAGAAAAAATGCAAAAATTAGGGGTAAAATCACAAAAAAACAGCAAAAAAACCTCGTTTTTACCGCACAAGGGGCTTGATTATTCGTTTTAAATGTGTTACAATTTGTAACGACTTTGGGTATTTTTACCGCTCAATTTCTAAGGAAAGGATGGTGGTTGCGGTGAAAAGAAGAATCCTGTCTTTCCTGCTGGCTATCACATTGTTAGCCGTGCTGTTTCCGCAGCCTGTGATTGCGTCCTCTTCGAATCCGGAAGTGACAAG
Source organism: Faecousia sp. (assembly GCA_045589195.1). GTDB lineage: Bacteria > Bacillota > Clostridia > Oscillospirales > Oscillospiraceae > Faecousia. The sequence continues at coordinate 6,818 of JAZNFY010000048.1, forward strand.
ACTGGAAAATCAGATCTGCTCGACCTATAAGGCTGCTCTTCGCAGTTCCGGCAGAAAAAGCTTTGACGGCTACTGCGCATCCATGGTCAATTGGATGGTCTATTTTTTAGGCATCAATGCGGAACGGTATGGCTGCGACGGAAAAGATGAATATGATTTTTATAAACGTATGAGCATCACTACCGGCGGTTTCCGGGTGCGGAGCTATTCCGCTTCCAAGTATAATCTGCGGGATGCATTGAATGCCATTACCTTAAACGGTACGGTGGATGCTTATAACATTTTGGTCGGCTTCCAGCGGACCAACACCACCGCAGGCAGAAAATACGGCCATGCTATGCTGATCCACGGCATTGTGGACGGGCAGGTGTATTTTGCGGAAAGCTTCGATGCCACCTTTAACGGAAAGTACTATGCAGAGGGTAAGCCAATCAGCTGCTCCATTGATACTTTCTATAAGTTTTACAGCAGCTGGGCGACCTATGAAGGCATTATTTATTTCGGCTTGAAGAATTATGCTCAGGCTTGCCAGACGTTCCCCACCAATTATTACGCCATGGCTATGGCGCCCGTAGATGCTTATAAGGAGCCTTCCGATCCGGGAATTTATGAGGCAGAGCCTCTGGAACAGGGCATTTATGCCGGCGAGATTTTGCTGGCAGAGAACCTGTTGAAGACTCCCGGCGGCGGTTACTGGTATCAGCTGCGCCGTGGAAATCAGACGATTTATGCCCGGGCAGACAAGTTTTCCTTTGTGCAGGATTGTCTCAGCGACGTATCGGTTTCCGATTTGAAGCTTCCCAGCATTATTGCAAAGTCCGCCAGTTTTAGCTTGTCCGGAATTTTGCGGCCGGTTAATACGAAGCTGTATCATGCGAACGTGGCGGTTTACAGCGCGGAGGATCGGACGACGCCTCTGTTCAGCGGCGGCGTGGATGCCTTTGAGGATGAAGTGAATCTGAGCGCAAAGGCGCTGAATAAAGAGCTGACCTTCCGTAAGCTGGCTAAGGGTACATATTATTTGGAGATTACGGCACATACCGGTTCGTTCCGGTTTGAAAACGGAACCCATGTGGAGTATCCGGAAGAAAAGGTTATTTATCAGTCCCAATTCCAGGTTGTCAGCAGCACAAAGTCTTACGTGAATCTGAGCTTTGAGGGTAACGGCGGCGCGGCAGAAATCCAGAGGATCGCATTCAAAAAGGGTGAGAAAGTGGAAACACTGCCCCTGGCTACCCGTCCCGGATATGCGTTCAAGGGTTGGACGTTGGATCCGGAGGGCAATGAGCCCGCCGAGATCGGTATGACGGTTTCGAAAAATACTGTGTTTTACGCCCAGTGGGAGAAAGTGACGCAGGTGCTGAACGGCTGGCAGCTGACCGATGCAGGTTGGCGTTATTATGAAGCTGATGTGCCGGTGCAGGGCTGGTTTACCGATGGAAACATTCGGTTCTATCAGGATGAAAACGGTATGCCTGTAAAGGGCTGGAAAGAGCTGGGTGATATTTGGTATTATTTCAGTGACTGCGGCTCTTCTGTGACCGGCTGGCAGAGAATTGATGATGATTACTACTATTTCCTTGGCGACGGTCGTCGGGTGACCGGTTGGATCACCGTCAATCAGGATCAGCTTTATTTTGATGTGGACGGGAAGTTCCTGCCTGAGTATAAGCTGGACGGAAAGGTTCAGTATCAGGTTACGGTAACGCAGCCTCACTTTGATCGGCATGTTTCTCTGAACGGTGGCGTAAATGTTGGCTGTCCTGAGTTCTATCAGCCTTCTGTGATGGCTTGATTTTGTATTTTGGTACGCGGTGTTCTTTTGAGCACCGCGTACTTTTATTTTTTGGAACAGATTTACAAATTATTTACGCAAAATTTCAAAATACCTCTTGCATTTTTTTGTATGTGTGGTATGATGTATTAGCACTCACCAATAAAGAGTGCTAAAACAGATAGATAAAAGCAGGCGCTTTTCGACCTGCGGTCTAAATATCATTGTATGGAGGAACAGGTATGAAACTCAAACCCTTGGCAGACAACATTCTGCTGAAACAGCGTGAAGCTGAGGAAACCACTTCTTTTGGCATTATTTTGGCCACCACAAATAAAGAGAAACCCGGGATTTACGAGGTTGTGGCCGCAGGCCCCGGCACCAAGGATGTGCAGGTCACCGTTAAGCCCGGCGATAAGGTCGTTGTAGGTCAGTACATCGGCAGCGATATTAAGCTCGATGGCGAAGGCTATAAGTTCGTGAAGCAGGAAGATATTCTTGCTTTGGTTACCGATTGAGGAGGAACGAGAATATGGCAAAGATGATTATTTACGGCGAAGACGCCCGCAAGAAGCTGCAATCCGGTATCGACCAGCTGGCCAATACCGTTAAAGTCACCCTTGGCCCCAAGGGCAGAAATGTTGTGCTGGGCAAGAAGTTTGGCGCACCGCTGGTTACCAATGACGGCGTGACCATTGCCAAGGAAGTGGAGCTGGAAGACGCTTTTGAGAACATGGGCGCACAGCTGATTCGGGAAGTTGCCACCAAGACCAATGATGTGGCCGGTGACGGCACCACTACCGCTACTGTTCTGGCACAGGCCATCACTCGTGAAGGTCTGAAAAATCTTAGCGCCGGCGCAAATCCCATGGTGATGCGCAAGGGCATCGACAAGGCTGTGGCTGTTGCTGTGGAGGCGATTAAGGCAAACTCTGTTCCCGTATCCGATTCTGCTGCCATCGCCCGCGTAGGCGCGGTTTCCTCCGGTGATGAGTCCGTGGGCGCGCTGATCGCCGAGGCTATGGAGAAGGTGGGCACCGAGGGTGTTATTACCATCGAAGAGAGCAAGACTGCTGAAACCGGCCTGGAAGTTGTGGAAGGCATGCAGTTTGACCGGGGCTATATCTCTCCTTATATGGTCACCGACACAGATAAGATGGAAGCAGTGCTGGATGATGCGCTGATCCTGATCACCGACAAGAAGATTTCCTCCATTCAGGAGATCCTGCCCATCCTGGAGCCTGTGGTCAAGGCCGGCAAGAAGATGATGATTATTGCTGAGGATGTGGAAGGCGACGCACTGGCGACTCTGCTGGTGAACCGCCTGCGGGGCAATTTCAACTGCCTGTGCGTGAAGGCGCCCGGCTTTGGCGATCGCCGCAAGGAAATGTTGCAGGATATTGCAATTCTTACCGGCGGCACTGTGATTTCCAGTCAGCTGAACATGGAACTGACCGATGCCCAGCTGACCGATCTGGGTCGCGCCCGTCAGGTCGTTGTTACCAAGGATACCACCACCATTGTTGACGGCGCAGGTGATGCAGAGGCCATTCAGGCCCGGGCGCATCAGATCCGCGCTGCCATTGCTACCACCACTTCCGATTACGATCGGGAGAAGTTGCAGGAGCGGCTGGCAAAGCTCTCCGGCGGCGTTGCGGTCATTAAGGTCGGCGCCCAGACAGAGGTTGCCATGAAGGAGCAGAAGCTGCGTGTGGAAGATGCTCTGAATGCTGCCCGGGCAGCTGTGGAAGAGGGCATCGTGGCCGGTGGCGGTACTGCACAGGTCAATGCCATCGGCGCTGTGGAAAAGCTCATTG
>JAZNFY010000049.1:0-8481 GCA_045589195.1 Faecousia sp.
CTTGCCTGACTCGCCCCGACGAGGGGGATGCCTTTCTTTTGGGCAAAAGCATCGTAAACGATACAGCCGCAGTTAAATCGATCATTGCCGTCTCACCGCAGGAGACCGCCATCGCGCCCGGACTTTCGGTCAAGGAAAATCTTGCGCTGATCTGCGGAATCCACGGCTTTTCGGTGGGAAAGCAGGAGGCAAAGATCGGGGAGCTCACTTCCCTGCTCGGCCTTGAGGGCGTGCTCAGCAAGAAGGCAGGCCGCCTGTCTGGCGGCTGGCAGCGGAGACTGAGCATCGCCATGGCGCTCATCAGCGAACCGAAGCTCCTTTTCCTTGACGAGCCTACCTTAGGTTTGGATGTGTTGGCCAGAAGTGACCTTTGGGATCTGATCCGCAGTCTCAAAGGAACGGTCACCATCATCCTAACCACCCATTATATGGAAGAGGCGGAGGCCCTTTCCGACCGTATCGGAATCATGAAAAACGGCAGACTGCTGATCTGCGACACTGCCGATAACATCAAAAAATCCGCAGGCGCGGACAATTTTGAACAAGCTTTTATCCGCGTCATAAAGGAGGCAGAGAAATGAAATTACTGACTTTTGCAGGCAGAAATGCCAAGGAGATCCTCCGGGATCCCATTAATTTATTCTTCGGCCTCGGGTTTCCCCTGTCGCTGATCTTGCTGCTGAGCGCAATACAGGCAAGCATTCCTGTCAATCTGTTTGAGTTGCAGCATTTAACGCCCGGGATTACCGTTTTCGGACTTTCCTTTATCACATTGTTTTCGGCAACCATGATCGCCAGAGACAGAAGCAACGCCCTGTTGCAGCGGCTTTATACCACACCGCTTCGCTCTGTGGATTTCATTCTTGGCTATACACTCCCGCTGATCCCCATCGCCATGGCGCAAAGTATCATCTGCTACCTAACCGCCATCGCCCTTGGCCTGACTGTAACCGTCAATATGCTGTACGCCGTTGTTTCGATCATTCCCGTTTCAGCGCTGTACATCGCGCTGGGGCTTCTTTGCGGAAGCATATTAAATGACAAACAGGTAGGCGGTATCTGCGGCGCTCTGCTTACCAACCTTTCTGCATGGCTGTCCGGTGTTTGGTTTGATCTTGACCTTGTGGGCGGGACATTTAAAAAAATTGCCTACACCCTACCCTTTGTCCACGCGGTAAAGATGGAGGCGGCGATCCTTGCAGGAGATTTTTCCGGCATCTTTCCTCACTTATGTTGGGTTCTCGGATATGCCGCCGCTTTACTTGCAGCTGCAATATTTCTATTCCTGCGGCAAATGAAAAAGCAATAACCCGTCACATACAAAAGGGATGTCAAGCAAAATGACATCCCTTTTATAAAAACTCTCTACTATGGGTTTTCTTGCGCTTCGGGATATGATCCCGTTCGCTGAGCTTCATAGATCTTTCGGTTTTCTTTATCGGGGATTACAATAAACACCCATAAAGCCAAAAGCGCAATTACGCCCATGACAACGATCACCCCGCGATAAGGTAATACCTCTCCCAAAACGCCGCCCAGTACCTGAAAAATAATTCCGCCAACGGAAAACAGCGAGCTGAACAACGCGTTGACCCTTGCCCGAATATTTGCCGGCAAATAAGATTGAACTGCCGTTTCCCGAATGGTGGCGCTAGTAGTTCCCAATGCGCCGCAAATAAACCGATTGGCCAGCATAAGTGAATAAGGTGAAAACAGCAAAACCATATCTGCAATGGTGTAAATCCCGTAAACAAACTTGGTCACACCATAGCGTTTTTCAGGCGGAACGGTCACTTTATACTGCACAAAACCACTCAGGACTCTGCCGATCATTTCGGCGCTTTTCAAAAAACCAAGCATCGTGACTGACAAAAAAGTATTTGTCTGATAGTAGGCCTGAATGGCAATGGCTGCGCCTTCCGATGTTCCGTTGCTAAACGCCATATAAGTATAGATGTTCCGGATGCCCTTCTCTTTCCTTAAATAAGAAAAGCCTTCCATAACATCCTGCTTATATTTTTGGAATGTATACGCAGGCGTTTTTTCTGATTCCTGACGTTTATTCTCCCGGACCTGAGCCTCAATCAGAACGGACAAAAGTATAATGCCTGCTACCAGATAAAACAGATTGCTCATGCTGACCGTTGTATAAAGGAAGGTCGCTACCGGAGACATGACGATGGTGACAAGAGGGTAAATCGTACCGCTGATGGCATAACCTTTTTGTTCCAGACCAACGGGAATCAAATCCGGATACCAGGCGCTGTACGCCAGACGGTAAAATACCGATATGATACCAACGACCAAGCTCAATAGCACATAAACGCCATACTGAAACTCGTTGTTAGCCACCCAAAAGCCCATGAAAAAATACACGCCCACCATCAAAAGATCCAGGCTGACAATCCACTTCTTTTTATTGCCTTTATCGATAAAGGGCGCCACCAAAACAGACAGCAGCACATCCGGCAAAACGCCGCAGATCAACACGATGGCCGAAAGGATCGTAGAGCCGGTCTGATCAAAAACAAGAAGACTCAGCGGAAGCGTCATCACTTCACCGCCAATAATGGACAAAAAAGATGCAAGGGTAATACAAGTATAGTTCCTTGTCCACAGGGTTTGTTTCCGACTCATAACACGCCTCCTCTCTCTTTTGCAACATGTACCCTTAACGATCTGTGGGACAGCAGTTTTCGTTTCATCTATTATATCAGCGCAAGCAAGACAACACAAGACTATTTGTCCAGGCTTTCTCATGTTTTTATCTTCATCGGACTCTCACCTGCGGTTCGAGTCCGCTGTGCATCAACAATAAGAAAAGTGAGGCCCCAATGGGGTCTCACTTTTCTTGGTGCCGGTGGCCGGACTCGAACCGGCACGCTGTCGCCAGCGGTGGATTTTGAGTCCACTACGTCTACCAATTCCATCACACCGGCAGGTGTGCTCGCATATATAGATAGCCGACCGCTGTCGACAATCTTTTCATAAGGTGACCGCCTATGGGCGGCTGATGTCGCCATCGTTTGCGGTGCCCTGCGCAAACTTCGCCTGGCAAAGCAGGCTCGTTCTTGCAGACCGCTGCACTTGCTCCACCCTCGCTTCATCTGCCACAGGCAGCGCTCGGGTTCGCAACAGTGGTTTTGAGTCCACTACGTCTACCAATTCCATCACACCGGCAAAGGTAGCTCCCATAGTATAGTACACTTTCAGCAAAAATGCAAGCGGAAATTTCACATTTTTTCCGCCAAAATTACTTCTACTTCCGCCACGGACTGAATTTCGTAATCCGGCTGAATATTTTCCGGCGCGATCTTGCCCTTGGCGTTGACCCAGCAGGTCAGAATGCCCGCATTTTTTCCGCCCAGAATATCAGAAGTCAAACTATCGCCCACAAGCAGCGCCTTTTCCGGGTCAAAGCCGGGGATCTGGGCAAAGCAACGGTCAAAAAACTCCTTGGCTGGTTTGTTATATCCCACTTCCTGAGATATGAAAATCTTTTCAAAATAAGGGTAAAGTCCCGCGCTTTCCAGTCTGCCGTGCTGCACGGATGCCGTGCCGTTACTGGCCAGAAACAACCGATATTTCTTACTCAGCCGCTTCACCGCCTCCTCTGCGCCAGGCAGAAAATAATGCCCCACAGAAAGATTCCGGGAATACTCTGCCGTGCACGCCTTGGGGTCAACATCGATACCCAACTCCCCAAACAGAATCGCGAATCGATTCACCAGCACCTGCTCCCGGGTAATTTCTCCCCGTTCCAGCCGCTCCCACTGTTGCTGATTGATTACGTGATACCGGTCAAGAATTTCCTGAGTAGGTTCAACGCCAAAGACAGAAACAGTCTTGCTCAATGCCACCTGCTCTGCCTTGTGAAAATCCAAAATGGTATCGTCAAGATCCAAAAATAAAAACTCAATCACGGCCAATTCTCCTTGCGATTTCATTGGCGATCCGGGCAAACGCAGGAACATCCAGTGTTTCACCCCGCACTAAGGGGGATAATCCGCAGCTTTCCAGCACCTCCGCCACCCCAGCCTTTCCCAGCTGAGGAAAACCGGACGCCAAGCCATTTTGCAGGGTCTTTCTGCGCATGGCAAAGCTGGAACGTACCACCCGGAAAAAGATCTTTTCATCGGCAATGTCCCAGGGCCGGGTCTTCCGTATTCTTAGCATAACCACCGCAGATGTCACCTTCGGCTGAGGCAAAAAGCAATGGGCAGGAACATCAAAAAGCAATTCCGGCTCTGCATAATACTGGCAAAACACCGTAAATGCGCCGTAATCCGCTGTGCCCGGCTTTGCGGCGATCCGCTGCGCCACCTCTTTTTGCACCATAACTGTCACCGAATCAAAGCACTCTGCTTCCAGAAGTGCCGTAAGAATCGGCGAAGTGATGTAATAAGGCAAATTGGCGCAGGCCATTGGGCGCAGATCGCCCAACTTTTCCTTCACCAACCGGGGAATATCCAGTTTCAGCACATCGTTCCAGACAATTTCCAGATTAGCAAACCCTCCCACCGTCTGCCGCAGGATCGGCTCCAAGCGGCTGTCCAGCTCCACGGCGCAGACCTTGCCTGCCCGAAGACAAAGCTGCTGCGTCAGCGGGCCGATACCGGGGCCGATTTCCAGAACGCCGGCTGTTTTATCCACCCCGGACTGTTCCGCAATAGACTCCGGCACCCAGCGGGCAATGAGAAAATTCTGCCCCTTGGCCTTGGAAAAATGAAAACCGTGCTCCGCCAACAAAGGTTTCATCACTTGAATATCACATACATCCAGCATAAAAAGCAACCGCCTTTCTTCCGGTTATCATACCAGAAAAAAGGCGGATTTGCAACTATTCAAATTTTAACCCAGGATATAAACGGTGCAATCCCGGACGCCAAAGGCGCGGCACTCATCGAACGTATCAAAATACAGGTCGATCTTATTGCCCTTGATCCCGCCGCCGATGTCTTCGGCAACGGCTTCGCCGTAAATGTACGCGCCATCATCCGATACGATATACATTCTGGTACCCAGAGGAATCACCGAAGGATCCACTGCAATGGCACCCACCCGGGCAGGCGTACCGGAAAAGGTAACTCCGGGCAAGCCGTTACAGCTGTAAGCCGTGGCTTGCACATTCAACTTTTTCACTACTTCCAGCACTTCCCCGGAAGCAATAGTGATCACACCTTCACCCTCCACCGGCATATCCGGTAAAACCGGTTCCTCCGGTGCAGAAACGTCCACCGTGGGATCCACATATGTTCCGATGGCTACGATCTGAGCTACCGGCTGACGGATCACGATCTCCGAAGTGATCTGGCGGCTGATCTCCTGATCGTCCACATAACTGACAATCGCGGAACACAGCACCTGTCCGTCTGTGCCGGGAGTGAGCACTTGCTGCTCGCCGGCTTTGAGCGATGCATCATAACAATAGATCACATCATGAGCAATTGGTGCGGTATAAGTTTCCTCGGTCTGGGTCGCCCGGGAAATGATCAAAACCATGCCATCGTAAGTCACCGTATCCATAGGTACGGTGATCAAATCGCCCTGAGCCAGAGTCACATTCAGCCGATGAAGCAGTGCGCTTACCGTTTCACCGTAACTGCTGACCAGCATGGTGCGGCCCCCATGGTAAATGGTAATGTTCTGTTTGCGCTGCACAATAATCTGTGACATACCAAAGCCACTTTGGGTGGTGTAAGTATCCTCTGCCCCCAAGGCAAGACCCGCTTCACCCAGCACCGCCGTGGGATCGGTGGCATAGCTGGTGTGGATCAGAACCCGGTCGCCGTCGTTGATCAGATATGTATTTTTAGCGAAGGCAGTCTGCGCCAGCAAAAACGCAACACACAGAATTGCCAGCAGCAGCGCCGCAGTACGGGTCAATTTCTTCATTCTCTTTTTCAAAAGACGGTTGTATTCCAGCATAGACATTTGCCTCCTTCCAAAAAAATCGTATTGCCCTAAATTCCAGATTATTATAACATTTTATGTCCAAAAGTCAAGCTTTTTCGCCAAAACTCTGTATTTCGACAACTTTTTGCAAAATAATGCAAAAAGTATTATGTCAACATTTTCTTCAAAATATGCCCGATATTTCTCCCTCCCGCCACAACATCTTGTGCGCAAAAACCGTTTTGTTAACATAACCTGCAAAAAACGCAACCGGGGATTATTGTTCATCCGTCCAGGCAAAAAATGAAGCAAGGTGACTTTTTCTCCCCCGGGCATTGACTTTTTTGTGGTTTTGTGCTAAATTTTCTCCATAGAAAGGCTGTGACGAAGACACGCGGTTTTGCAAAACACCCAGAGAGGGCATCATATGGTGAAAGATGCCTGTGACCTTTTCGAAACCGATACCACTTCCGAGCCGTTTGGCGGAAATGCCATGCCGGGTGCGCCCGTTATCGCGTCAATGAGTGACAGCCAAGGCTGTAACCAGGGTGGAACCGTGGAATACTTTTGTATCCCACCCCTGATCTTGTCAGGGGTGGGATTATTTTTATGCCTTCCCCAATATAAAGGAGGAACGACCTATGGAAAACGAAAATCTGTACACCTTTGAAAATCCCGAGTACCGGAAAACCTTCTGGCACACCAGCTCCCACGTAATGGCCCAGGCCGTGAAACGGCTGTGGCCAGAAGTGCAGCTGGCCATTGGTCCTGCCATCGACGAAGGCTGGTACTATGATTTCGACGCTCCCTTCTCCTTCACTCCGGAGCACTTGGAGCAGATCGAAGCGGAAATGAAGAAGATCGTGAAAGAGCGCATCCGTTTGGAGCGCAAGGAACTACCCCGGGAAGAGGCCATTGCCTATATGCAGGCGCAAAACGAGCCCTATAAGGTTGAGCTGATTCAGGATCTGCCGGAGAATGCGGTAATTTCCTTCTATACCCAGGGTGAATTTACCGACCTGTGCGCCGGCCCGCACCTGGACCACACCGGCAGGCTCCGTCACAACGGCTTTAAGCTGACCAAATCCTGCGGCGCTTACTGGCGAGGCGACTCTAACCGCAAGATGCTTCAAAGAATCTACGGCATCGGCTTCCCCAGCAAAGATGAGCTGGACGCTTACCTGGAAAAGCAGGCTGAGGCGCTGAAACGGGACCACAACAAATTAGGCCGGGAACTGGAATTTTTCACCACCGTAGAAGAGATTGGACAGGGCCTGCCCATTTTACTGCCCAAGGGTGCAAGAGTCATTCAGACCCTGCAACGCTGGATCGAGGACGAGGAGCAAAAGCGGGGCTATCTGCTGACCAAGACCCCCTTGATGGCAAAATCCGACCTGTACAAGATCTCCGGTCACTGGGATCATTATCTGGACGGTATGTTCGTTCTGGGCGATCCCGAGGATGAAAGCAAGGAATGTTTTGCCCTGCGCCCCATGACCTGCCCGTTCCAATATCAGGTCTATCTGAACCGCGCCCGGTCTTATCGGGATCTGCCCATGCGTCTGGGCGAGACCTCTACCCTGTTCCGCAACGAGGACTCCGGTGAAATGCACGGTCTGATCCGTGTGCGGCAATTCACCATTTCCGAGGGTCACCTGGTTCTTCGTCCCGAGCAGCTGGAAGAAGAATTTAAAGGCTGCCTGGAACTGGCCAAATACTGTCTGGAAACGGTGGGAATGCTGGAAAACTGTTCCTTCCGGTTCAGCCAATGGGATCCTGCCCGGGCTGGCATCAAGTATGAGGGCACTGCCGAGCAGTGGGAAGAAGCCCAGCGGGTTATGGGCGAGATTCTGGACAATCTGGGTGTAGAATATGATATTGGCATCGACGAAGCCGCATTCTACGGCCCGAAGCTGGACATTCAGTACAAGAACGTATTCGGCAAGGAAGACACCATTGTCACCATTCAGATCGATATGCTGCTGGCCCAAAAATTCGGCATGGAATACACTGATGCCGACGGTCAGAAAAAGACGCCCTATATCATTCACCGCACCAGCCTGGGCTGCTATGAGCGGACTCTGGCATACCTCATCGAGCGCTATGCCGGCGCACTGCCTCTGTGGATGATGCCCACCCAGGTAAAGGTCCTGCCCATTACCGACCGGGCGCATGAATATGCCAAAGAACTGGCAGAAAAGCTGAACAGTCTTAATATCCACGCGGAAACCGACTGCCGCAGCGAAAAGCTGGGTTATAAGATCCGGGAAGCCCAGTTGCAGAAGATTCCCTATATGCTGGTCATCGGAGACCGGGATATGGAAAACGGCACCGTTTCTGTCCGTACCCGCAAGGGTGACGATCTGGGCGCTATGACCCCCGACGAATTTACCGCCAAGTGCCTGATGGAAATCGCCACCAAGAGCAAAGAGGTTTAATCTGACCCATATACAAAACATCCACCCAAAACGGGTGGATGTTATTGTTCTCGTTCAGCTCGCGGAGCTTCTTCTCCTCGGAATTGATCAGATCGATTTTGCTCTTGTACTCCCGGATCTTGTTCTTCTCCATGTCGTTCTTGGCTGC
>JAZNFY010000050.1:0-3630 GCA_045589195.1 Faecousia sp.
CCCGAGATCGGTCTGTACTGGGAGAAGGCCGCTTACGAAGAAGCTGAGCATGCTGCAAAGTTTGCAGAGCTGCTGGGCGAAGACCTGGAGCCCAATATGAAGGCTACCACCCGCGATAACCTGGCATGGCGCGTTGACTGCGAGTTTGGCGCTACTCAGGGCAAATTCGATCTGGCAACCTGTGCTAAGAAGAACGGCCTGGACGCTATCCACGACACCGTTCACGAGATGGCTCGTGATGAGGCTCGCCAGGGCGTCGCCCTGAAGGGTCTTTTGGAAAGATATTTTAAGTAATATAACCGACGAAACCTTAACCGCCGGTCCCTGACCGGGGACCGGCGGTTTTCCTATAGAAAGGAGCTTTTTCTATGAAGATTCGTATCAATAAAGACGTTGTAGAATTTACCCCGGAACACGCTGCAGAAGATGCGGAGCTGGAAGCTCTGTGGATCAAAATGGGCAACTGTATCGGAAACAACAAATCCCTGCAGCCCATTGGCGTTTATGTACCCTCTGAAAATAAAACCGCACAATTCCACATTGATGGTCTGAGCCCCCAGGAAGCCGAAGCAATTCCTGAAATTCGCGCTCCCTATGACACTGATGTGTACTGTGTCACCTGTAATAAGACCGTTCACATAAAGGCCGGTGAGGTCGTCCCCTTCTGCTGTGGCAGATTGATGGAGATTCTGGACTGATATGGAACTGAAAAGCGGTCTGCTGCCCGTACAGCGGGCAGAAAAGGAATGCGACGTTTATTGTCCGATCTGCCATAAGGTTCTGCGCTTGGAGGCGGGACAAGCGATCCCCCGTTGTTGCGGAAAGCCTATGGAAATTCGTGACTAATGATAAATTACCCTACGCATTATTTTTAGAAATGGAGTCAAACTATGGATAACACTGCAAAAATCAAAGCGGCAGCAGAATATATTTTGCATCAGGTAGCCCTGCGACCCACAATCGGTTTGGTGCTGGGCAGCGGCCTGGGTGACTATGCCGACACCCTGGAAGATGCCGTTCGGATCCCCTACTCTGCCATTCCCAATTTCCCCGTTCCCACGATCCAGGGACACAGCGGTGCGCTGGTCTTCGGTAAAAAGTGTGGTCGGGAAGTGGTGGTTATGCAGGGACGGATCCACTACTATGAAGGCCTGCCTCAACAGGAAATCACCCTCCCCATTCGTGTTTTGGCGGCTTTGGGCGTAAAAACTGTGGTGTTAACCAACGCCTGCGGCGGCGTGAATTTAAGCTTTGCCCCCGGTGATCTGATGCTGATTTCCGATCACATCAACTTCTCCGGCGCAAATCCGCTGATCGGCCCCAATCTGGAGGCCTTCGGCCCCCGTTTCCCCGATATGTCAGATCTGTACACTGCCAGCTTACGCAAAGCAATCCGTGAAAAAGCGCAGTTTTCCGGAATCGAATTGCAGGAAGGCGTGTACGCTATGTACTCGGGTCCCAACTACGAAACACCTGCGGAGATCCGTATGTTCCGTACTTTGGGCGCAGATACGGTGGGTATGTCCACAGTGCCTGAGGCATTGGTGGCCGGTCACTGCGGAATGCAGGTGGTGGGTATCAGCTGTATCACCAATATGGCAGCCGGTGTCCTGCCGGTGAAGCTGAGTCACGCAGAAGTGACGGAAACTGCCAACCGGGTAAGTGTAAAGTTCCGCAAGCTGATTGACTTGATTTTGACAGTAATTTAAGAAGACGGGGGAGGTGTTCATCACCTCCCCTTCTTGTCTAAAGGAAGGAGAAACGCTATGAAAAAGCTTAGTGTTTTATTGGTTATCGCACTGCTGGTAACAGTTTTTGCCGGTTGCCAGAGTATTGCAAACACCGGGGGTAACGGCTCTCAAACGCCTCCTGCTGAGTCCACCCAACTGCCTCCTGCCGAGGAAAATACCGCCCCTCCTGCAACTGAAAGCACTGCGCCCGTGGGCGGAGAGCCAACTGCCGATGTGATCAGCCGGGAAGAAGCAAAAAAGATTGCCCTGGAGCACGCCAAGGTAAAGGAAGCCGATGTTCGGGATCTGGAAATTGAGCTGGACAAAGACGCCGGCACGCTCCACTACGATGTGGATTTTGAAGTAGGCGGCAACGACTACGACTATGAGATCGATGCCAAAACCGGCAAGATTCTCCGCAGCGAGACCCCTGCAAAATCCGAATCCACACCCAAAGAGGAGTCCAAAAAAGAACTGACCGCTGCTGAAGCCCGGGATAAAGCCTTGAAGCATGCCGGCTTTAAAAAGTCCGAGGTTCGCGACCTGGAAGTGGAACTGGACAGAGATGGCGGCAAGAAGCATTTCGATGTAAGTTTTGAAAAAGACGGCTACGACTACGAATACGAAATTGATGCCACCACCGGTAAAATTCTGAAATCTGAAAAAGAGAGAGATTAACATCTTTTTCCCTGTCATTCCGAGCATATGCGAGGAATCCGTTCCTCTTTTGGCGTTACGGATTCTTCGACTTCGCAGCTATCGCTGCTACGCTCAGAATGACAGGAAAGAGAAGGTTGATTTTTATAACCCCCGTGATATAATAGTACAAGATACTACTATATTACGGGGGTTTTCCTATGAAAAAACGTATTATTTCTTTGTTGCTGGTAATGCTCATGTCCCTTTCCCTTCTGACCGCTTGCAGTGAAAAGGGTGCAATCACCCAGGAAGAAGCACAGAAAGTTGCCATCTCCCACGCAGGCCTCAGCCAGGATCAGGTGCAGGACGCACATATCCATGTTGTTTCTGAAAACGGTATTCCCTGCTACAGTGTGCATATCACCACCACCGACGGAAATGATTTCTCTGTGGTCATTAACGCTGCTACCGGTGAGGTTATTGGTTAATGGATAAGAAAGCTTTCATTGCCCCCAATGCAACCGTTGTGGGCGATGTGGTGCTCGGGGAAAATGTCAGCATTTGGTACGGCACTGTTCTTCGGGCAGACAGCGGCAGGATCACCATAGGCCCGAACTCCAATGTGCAGGATAACTGCGTGATCCATGAAGAAACCACCATCGGCAGTGGCTGCACCATTGGTCACGGAGCCATTGTTCACGGCTGTACCGTAGGCGACGACTGCGTGATCGGCATGGGCGCTATCATCTTAAACGGCGCGGTCATCGGCAATCGCTGTCTTGTGGGCGCGGGTTCGGTGGTTACCGGCAAAATGAATGCGCCTGACGGCTCTCTCATTTTGGGAAATCCCGCCACCGTAGTAAAGCCTTTGAGCGATGCCCAAATCGAATACATCTACCAAGACGCCCTGCAATATGTGGACCTGGCGAAAAAAACTTTTGGATAAAAAGTGTGAGCAGTTTTCTTATTGCGGTAAGATCCTTGACCAATCAAACAGTTCTCCCGGGTCTTTCTTCTTGGGGGAGAATTCCTGGTGACCGATCACGTGCTGACGGTCCAGCGGAATATTGTTTCTAAAGCAAATATCCGCCACCAAGGTCTTCAGCGCCTCATATTGGGCATCGGTATAGCCAATATGCTCTTCCGGCAAGGCATTGTATTCCTTCTTCGTCAGATAGCCGCTCATATCGTTATAAGAGCCGATAGCCATCACTTCGATACCGATGGAGTATTTGTTCATTTTATTGGTGTATTTTTCATC
>JAZNFY010000051.1:0-37382 GCA_045589195.1 Faecousia sp.
TCGAACCGTCGACCTCCAGCGTGACAGGCTGGCGTGCTAACCGACTGCACCACCGGGCCAAATTGGTGGGAACAACAGGGCTCGAACCTGTGACCCCATGCTTGTAAGGCATGTGCTCTCCCAGCTGAGCTATGCTCCCCTACCGGAATGCCAAGGTTATTACCTCAGCAACGGCTTTCATTATACACAGAGGCACTGCATTTGTCAAGCATTTTTTCCTGTTTTTTTCACGGAATTTTTGCCGGACGATTGGGAATCTCTGCATATAGAAATTACATATTTTTTAAAAGTCTTTCAATGTCCTCAGGAGTGAATTTGTAAACCGTATCACAGAACTGACATTCCACAGGAAAATCCTCTCCCTGGGACTGAATATCCGCCAATTCCTCTTTCCCCAAACTGATCAGCGCCCGTTCCACACGATCACGGCTGCAATAGCACCGATATTCTACCTCCGTGGTTTCCATGAACAGCACGCCCAGATCGCCGCACACCTGCCCCAGAATATCCTCCGGCGTCATGCCCTGTTCCAGCATGGCTGTCACCGCACCGGAGCGTTTGATACCAGCTTCCAGTTTATCAATCGTCTCCTCCGGCGCACCGGGCAGCAACTGCAATAAATAACCGCCGGCAACCTTTACCTGCTGATCCCGATCGACCAAAACGCCCAGAGCGCAGGCTGTGGGAGTTTGCTCGCTGTTAGCAAAATAAGCGGTTACGTCATCGCCGATCTCGCCGGATACCAGCGGCACAGAGCCGATATAAGGCTCTTTCATCTGCAAATCCCGGATCACCGTGATCGTTCCGTCCGTACCAACGGTGGCCCCCACATCCAGCTTGCCTGGGTGCTTCTCAACAAGCGGTACTGCTGCATTGGTCACACATCCACGGACATTACCCGCAGGATCAGACACCACCGTGATCGTACCAATAGGTCCACCGCCGCGAATTTGCAGAGTCAACGACCCATTTTCCACCTTCTGCATATTACCCATCATGGAAGCCGCAGTCAACGCGCGGCCGAAGGCCGCTGTGGCATTGGGCGTTGTGCCCTGAATCTGCGCGCCCCGGCGCACCAGCTCTGTGGAACGAATCGCCACGACCTTCACAAAGCCGTCCATGCTCATTCCCCGAACCAAATAGTCACTCATTTTACTCTACCCTTTCTGGCTGTGATATAGATCCGCTGCTCACCGATTTCCGGAGAGGTCAGTTTCCGGTCAGCATAAACGCGAATATCCGCAAAGCCAGCCTTCTGCAAATATTCGGTCAGCTGATCGGCAGTATAGGCATACTCCTGATGCTCTTCGAAGCTCCGCTGCCATAAATGCCCCTGACGCTGAAACAAATCCATGGCATAGGTCAAAATATTGCTTTGCTCATCAAACTCGCCCCGCCAAAGGCAGAAAACCTCATCATCCTCATCCAGAAATACCTGCCCGTCCATAGCGCGAAGCTTTTCCGGTGTATTCACATCAAATATAAATATTCCGTCCGGATTCAGCGCCCGGAACACCCGGGTAATCGCTTTCTCACAGTCCGTCGGATTTAAAATATAGTTTAAGCTGTCAAGCGCACATACCGCAAGATCCACCTGCTCCGGAAGACGCAGTTTTTCCAGCCGCTGACATACAAAATAAGGGGGATTCTCCATGTCCGCAGTTTTGTCATACGCCACGGTAAGCATATCCTCGGACATATCAACACCAATCACATCCAGCCCCAACTGGGCAAGAAGTGCAGCAACCGAACCTGTACCGCAAGCAAGGTCCACCGCAGTTTTTGGCTGCAATCCATCTTTTTGCAGGATCTGCTGATAAAATTGAACAACGCTGCGGTAATCCACATCATTGGTCAAGCGGTCATAACTGGCAGCCAGAGCATGATAAGCATTCATAAACTTCTCCTAAAAAACATCCCGGGCTTTCACCCGGGATGATTATAAAGCATTTCTTAGCGCTTAAAAATATTGAAGATCTCGTCGATGTCGCCATCGTCATTGCTGCCCACAGACTCAGAAGAAGCATCGCTCTCAGCGGCAGCTTTTCTTGCCTCGAAACCGGTAGCAATAACGGTCACGCGCATCTCGTCCTCAAACTCATCGGAGTAAGTGGCACCGAAGATAATGTTGGCTTCGGGATTTGCATTTTCCTGCACGATACCGGCAGCAGTTTCCACATCGTCCAGAGTCAGCTCATTGGAGCCGGTGACGTTCACCAGAACGCCGGTAGCGCCATTGATGGAAGTCTCCAACAGAGGGCTGTTGATGGCGGACAGAGCAGCCTGCTCAGCCTTGTCACGGCCGGCAGCAACGCCAACGCCCATATGTGCGCGGCCTGCATCCTTCATAACAGCAGACACGTCAGCGAAGTCCAGGTTGATAATGACCCGATCAGAGAAACCGACCAACTCAGAAATAGAAGTAACAGCCTGCTTCAACACGTCATCGGCGATGCCGAAAGCGTTGGCGAAGGTGATCTTCTGATCGGTGACGTACTTCAAACGGTCATTGGGAATGATGACCAGGGAATCGACCTTGTCTTTCAACTCGGTGATACCCATCTCAGCCTGACGCATACGGTTTGCGCCCTCAAACTTGAAAGGCTTGGTAACAACACCGACGGTCAGAATACCCTGTTCACGGGCAAGGTCAGCCACGATGGGTGCTGCGCCGGTACCGGTGCCGCCGCCCATACCGGCGGTAATGAAGACCATATCGGTACCTTCCAGGATTTTGGCGATCTGTGCACGGCTCTCCTCAGCGGACTTCTTGCCGATCTCAGGCTTGGAGCCAGCGCCCATACCATTGGTTAGCTTCTCACCGATCTGGACCTTAGTCTTGCAGATGGACTTATTGAGGTCCTGCTTATCCGTATTCACAACAATAAAATCAACGCCGCCAACACCGGCCTCGATCATCCGGTTGATAACGTTGTTACCGGCACCGCCGACACCGATGACTTTAATCTTAACTACGCGCTCCTCGAACATTTCAGACATATGCTCTCCTCCTATGTATCATTCGCGGTTATGGCATACCGCTTGAAATTACAATTGTACTCATATATTCTATCTTGAAAATTGCAATTGGTCAATAACTTTTTTTGAATATTTCGTAATTTTCGTCAAAGAATTTCCAAAACAGATGATGAATCCTCTCCAAATGGAGTAAAACCAACCTGATTCGGCCAAATTGTGAAACTCACATCCAGCTCACCACGCTGAAAGCTGTCCAATTTATCAACAGCCTGTTTCATGCAGCTGACTTTATAACTCAGCTGCGTATCGTTGCCAAGCTTCACCTGATACTGCTGCCCATACGCCAGCTGAATATCGCCTAAGTCAGAAACATTCACCTGGGTCACCTGACCGATAACGCCATTCAGTTCCAAATAAGACACAATGGTCATAGCCGTATCCAAGCGTTTACTTTGGGTCACCGTAATGGGAATGGGATTGCCGGCTGCGTCTGTGGAAGGCTCGATATTCTCCAAGGCAACCGCTTCTGACCCCACTGTGGGCGTGTCCAGCTGTACGCCGTGGATTCGGGTATAACCGGTCTGGGCGCCGTCTGCCGCCTTTTCCACCACCTTACCGCCGGAGCTAACAAGCCACCATGCGCCGTCGTTGCCTTCCAGCGCATAAAGCACATCGATCTCCACGATCTCTATGTTGACCGTATCGGGTAATTTTATTCCAATTCTGACACTTTGTACATATGGAAGCTTTGCGATGATCTTCCCCGCCGCCTGTGCGCGGCTGAATGTCAGCAAGTGGTCACCATCTTTAATGCCCGATGCCTGGCAAATATCCCATGGGGAATATTTCACATTACCGGACACCTGGATCTTGGACTCATCCACTTTAAAGAATACAGAGACACCCAAAATCAAGGCGATCACCACCGCGACAACCGTTGCCAAGCGCAAAATCAAACGGTTGCGATTAAAGGGTTTGGGCGGCAAATACACCACATCCGGGGAAACCTTTTTAGCATCCTGCTTTTTCGCCGAAGAACGGACAGCAGAACCGGGACGACGTGTCCGCGCTCTTGCGGTTTCTACGCTTCGACGGGTAGTTGCCGGACGTCTTTCTTTCTCTTTTGTGCTCATAAATTCCTCCTATACCAGGGACGGTCAGCATCTGTGGGACTTGCCCTTGGCCAGTTGCTCCAACAAGTCGCAAATTCTCTCGGCAGAATCCAGCATTACCCAGGAGCGAAGCGCGGTACTCATATTGTCCAGCTTCTCGCGATCCGACAAAAGTTCTGTGATCTTCTCATAAATCACTTTTGCAGTGCAATCTTTCTCCAAAACAAGAACTGCGCCGCCTCTTTCCGCCAAAACCCGGGCATTTTTCTCCTGATGATTGGCCGCTACGTTGGGTGACGGGATCAAAATACCGGGCGTGCCCGATGCGGCAATTTCATTGCAGCTGGCTGCGCCTGCACGGCCGATAATCACATCCGCCGCAGCCATAACCGTAGGCATATTATAGATGTATTCTTTCATCTCAATCATAGTCGAGCGGCTCAGATCCACGCCCTTTTGCGCCACCGTTTCGGGCATCCATTCCCAACCGTAGCTGCCGGTGGCATGAATATGCCGGAACGGAAATCCGTTGCTCTGCTCCAACACAAAAAGCTCTGCGACCATTTCATTCATTCTCTTTGCGCCAAGACTGCCAAAGGCGGAAACCACCAGCGGTTCATCACCGATCCCCAACTCTCGGCGGGCTTCCTCTTTGCTCTTGTAAATAAACTCCCGGCGAACAGGCATACCCACCATATCCACCTGTTTTTTATAATGCTTCGCGCTTTCCGGAAAAGCGATCATCACCCGATCCACCCGATCGGCAACCAGCTTTGTGGTCAAGCCAGGAATGGCGTTGCTTTCATGGATCGCCGTGGGGATCTTCATGCTGCTGCCGGCAGTAAGCGCCGGGAAGCAGGCATAGCCGCCTGTGCCGAATATCACATCCGGCTGAAATTCCCGGATAATCTTCTTGGTTTCCGAGACGGCACGAATCGTATCCGTTACATTTTTCAGATTCTTCACCATGCCGTTCAAACTTTTTTCTCTGGACATGCCGGAGATTTTCAGGCATTTTAAGTCATATCCGGCCTTAGGGACAAGCTGTTCCTCCATGTGACCCTTTGCGCCAATAAACAGGATCTTGCTATCCGGATGACGCTCCCGTATGAGATTGGCCACTGCGATGGCAGGATTAATATGTCCGCCTGTTCCACCGCAGGTAAAAATCACATTCATAAGGAAACCTCCTGTATTTTTGTCTGTTCCCGCTGCCGGGAAATACTGAGCACAATGCCCATTTCCGCCAGATTTACCATCAGCGCCGTTCCACCGTAGGAAAAAAACGGAAGTGCAATGCCAGTAGATGGCAGTAAATTGGATACCACACACAAATTCAATATCACCTGCACGGCAATAAGCGTAACCAAGCCGGCGGCAAATACCGTAGAAAACCGATCCCGGGCACGAAGCGCCAGATAATAACCGCGAAGAATCAGGGCAGCAAAAATGATAATAATCAGCATTGCGCCCACAAAACCCAGCTCTTCACAAACTACGGCAAAAATATAATCGTTATACTGAAACGGCAGGTACAGATATTTCTGTCTGCTCTTTCCAAAGCCAAGGCCAAAAAGCCCCCCAGAGCCAATGGCATACAGGGACTGTAAAATCTGATACCCCGTATCCCCCGGATCACTTTCCGGATGCAGCCACGCGGTAACCCGATCACCGGCATAGCCCATAAAGGTGATATAAATCACCACAAACACTCCGGCAGCAGCCGCGCCGGCCAGGAGCCATTTCATATTTGTTCCGGCCACAAACATCATGACCACTGCCACCATGCCCATGAGCATAATAGCGGAAAGATGCTTTTCCAACGCCAAGGGAATCAGGATCCCCAAAAGCGCAGCACCAAAGCCCAAAACGCCGTATCGAAACTGCTCCGTTTTACTGCCAAAGCCCAAAGTCAATCGGGCAAACAACAGTATCATGGTAAATTTGGCAATTTCCGAGGGTTGAAACTGAATTCCTGCTATATTGATCCAGCGTCTGGCACCATTGACCGATTCGCCCACAAAAAGCACCATCAAAAGAAGCACGATGCTGATACCGTAAAGGGGCCATGCGGCTTTCAGCCAAAGCTGCGCAGGAATCCGGCTGCACACATACATGCACAAAAGCCCTAAGGCGGCGCTGATAGCTTGCTTTTGTAAATATTTTGTGGAACTGACATAACCCGTATCATACTGACTCTGGGCTGAACTGGCGGAATAGAGCATCACCAGTCCAACTGTCAATAAAAGCAGCAGTATGTACAGAAACGGTCGATCCACCCCTTCCGCCGAAATACGGCGTTCCTCTTTGGCATGCAGAAATCTTCCTGCTGCCATAGGGCACTCCTTTCCAATATCAGAAGTACTGCACCACGGCAAGCCAGGCAATGGCGCAGGTAATGCACGAAATCAACGAGAAAACAATCACGATCTTTGCTTCGCTCCAACCGCACATCTCAAAGTGATGATGGATGGGAGCCATTTTGAAAATCCGCTTTCCATGGGTGACCTTAAAATAGAACACCTGCACAATATCGGAAAGCACTTCGCAGATATAAACAAAGCCAACCAGAATCAGAATCAGCGGCATATTCAGCGCAAAGGCCAGTCCGCATACCGCGCCGCCTAAAAACAGCGATCCGGTGTCGCCCATAAACACCTTTGCAGGATGCCAGTTGTAAAATAAATACGCAATCAGTCCGCCAAACAGGCACGCAGGCATCAGCGCAAGATCCATTTGCTTCTGCAACACCGCAACTGCAACAAAAAAGGCCATTACAGGCAAAGTCACCGTGGCACAGAGGCCATCCACACCGTCTGTTAAATTCACCGCGTTGACGCAGCCGACCATCACAAACATGGCAAAGAAAATATACAGCATTGGATGAATATGTACGCTGATATTCACAAAGGGTATGTAAAGGTCACATACCAACGTTCCCTGCCGGTAAAGTGCATACAAAAACAGAGCGGAAACCGCCATTTGCAGCAGCATTTTCTGAATTGCGGTCAAACCCAGATTCCGCTTAAACTTCACCTTTGTAAAATCATCCAGGAAGCCCACAAAGCCAAAGCACAGAGCAAGGATCATAATATAAAAGGCAGAATAGTCCTCCATGGTGGGAATGGCGATCAACATGCAAATGATCAATGAAAAGATAAACATCAGCCCGCCCATCATGGGAGTGCCGGATTTATAGTTGTGCCAAGTGGGGCCCACTTCACGAATGGATTGACCCGCTTTCAGCGCGCGCAGCACAGGCAGGATCAAAAATCCGATTATTCCGGTGATCACGCAGGACGCCGCCGCAGTAATTAAAATCCTCGTCATGTTTTTCCTCCGTTAAGCTTCTTTTGTTAAGAATTGTTCCAAAGCAAGCCCCATGTGCATGCCATGACTGCCCTTAAACAGCAATACATCACCGGGTTTTGCCTGGCTTTTCAGCTCGGCAACCAGCTTTTCCCGGTCTGTAAAGGCCATTGCCCGGTGATCATCCATGCCGCCGGTCAGCGCACCGCATATTACCCGTTCGCTGTTAGGGCCGTAGGCAAAAACCATGTCCGCCTTTTCTGCGGCAAGCCGTCCTACCTTGTAATGCTCCGCAGCCGTACTCTTGCCAAGCTCCAACATATCGCCAAGTACCGCAATTTTTCTGCCCGGGCGATTGCCCAGCACGTTAAGAGCCGCAGCCATGGACTCCGGACCGGCGTTATAACAATCCTCTATTACTGTAAATCCGTTTATATCATAGATTTCCTGCCGCCCTGCCATGGTGCGGAAATGAGAAAGCGTCTGGCAAACTGTTTCCGGCGCCAGGCCAAATTCCAATCCCACAGCCACAGCAGCCATGGCATCCAATGCAAAATGCTTACCCTCCAAGGGCAATTTCACCGTATATACCTTTTCGTGACAAACAAATTCGAAGGATAATGTACCCTCATCTTCCACCAGATTCGAGCCTTTAACAAAAGCGTCCGCATTTTCAAAACCAAAGAATTTTACTTGCAGATCATCATTTTTCACAGTCTGCAAGAGTGCATCGTCGCCATTTAAGAGCAAAGGACTGCCAGGCTTCATTCCCTCAATTATTTCCAGCTTTGCCTGTAAAATCCCCTCCCGGGAACCCAAATGCTCAATATGCATGGTGCCGATATTGATAATCACCGACACATCGGGCTTTGCTATATCTGTCAGATATGCAATCTCCCGAAAATGGTTCATTCCCATTTCCAAAACCGCTACCTGGGTATCGTCACTGATACTCAGAATTGCCATGGGCATACCAATGTCATTATTGTGATTGGCCGGGGTTTTAAATACCCGATAACCGCCGGATAATACGCAGGCGATCATTTCCTTGGTGGTACTTTTGCCCACAGAGCCGGTAACGCCAACCACCTTCACGCCCAGCCGCTGCCGTTCACCCCTGGCGATTGCGCCCAAAGCAAGGCGGGTATCTTCCACCACAATGGCGGGAAAACTCCCGTCCGAATGGGTGCAAAGCACCGCAGCTGCGCCATTTTTCAACGCCATGGGAATAAATTCATGACCGTCACGCGCTCCTTGCAGGGCGACGAACAGCTGACCCGGCTGAATCGTCCGGGAATCATTTCCCGCGCCAAAGAAGGATACATTTTTAAATTTGGGATCAACCTGACCGCCGCACCAGGCAGCAGCCTGTTCCAATGTGATCTTACCCATGCGCTTTCCCCGTTTCCTCCAAATAAGCGGCAACTACTTTCCGCTCATCCAAATCGTACTTCACGCCGCAGATTTCCTGATATGTCTCGTGACCTTTTCCGGCTAATACAATAATATCATCTTTTTGCGCTTTGTCCATAGCATAACGAATCGCATTTGGCCGATTTTCAATCACTTCATACTTTTCTTCGGGTGCGGTTACACCGCAGAGAATATCGCGAATAATCGCCATAGGCTCTTCCGTCCGGGGGTTATCCGATGTGATCACTGAAAAATCCGCCAGATCCGTACCGATTTTGCCCATAATAGGCCGTTTCATAGGATCACGGTCACCGCCGCAGCCAAACACTGCTATCAGTTTCCCTTTGCAGTAACCTTTTACGGAAGACAGTACATTATACAGTCCATCCGGCGTATGGGCATAGTCAATCAAAACAGTATAAGGCTTGCCGGGCGTAGGTACGACCTCTACCCTGCCCTTGACACCCTTTGCAGTTTTCATTGCCGCAGCTGCATCAGTTAAAGAAATACCCAGCTGCAATGCGATGCCCAGCACAGTCAACGCATTACTGACGGTAAACCGGCCGGGAATGGGCAAGGAAACCTGCACCGATTCTCCCCGGTATGTAGCCCGAAAGGCAACGCCGTCAGAGAAAAGCTGTTCATTATCCGCCACAAGCTGACCTTGCCCACCCACAGAGAATGTGAGCACATCGCAAGCTGCATTTTGACTGATCCGGGCAAACCAGGGATCGTCACAATTAAGTACCGCTTTATCACAGCGGTCAAACAGCATAGCCTTAGCATCGCAGTAATTTTCCATTGTCTTGTGGAAATCCAGATGATCTTCCGTCAAATTGGTAAACGCACCCACGTTAAAATGCACGCCGCCTACCCGATCCAAACACAGAGCATGTGAGGATACTTCCATCACCGCATAAGCGCAGCCGCCATCCCGCATTTGGGCAAAAAGATCTTGCAAATCAAGGCTTTCCGGCGTTGTACGCTCGGTGGGGATCACCCGGTCACCGATCTGATTTTCCATCGTGCCGATCAAGCCTACCTTTTTTCCGGTAACGGTTTGCAGCACATGCTTCAAAAGCAAGGTAACGGACGTTTTACCGTTCGTGCCGGTCACGCCGATCATTGTCATGGACTGGGCCGGTCTTCCGTAATAATTTGCGCCAATGTAAGAAAGAGCCAGCCGGTCCGACTCCACCAGAACATAGGGAACGTTTTCCCCCGGACGCTTGGCCGTGATGATTGCTGCCGCGCCTTTTTCCACAGCCATGGAAATAAACCGATTGCCGTCGGTCTGAAAACCGGAAATGGCCACAAACAAATCACCGGGCAATACCTTTCGGGAATCATATACCACCCGGGAAACGGTCATATCAAGATCCGCCGTATGTTCCAGTACCGTAACACCGAAAAGCAAATCTCTCAGTTTCATAAGCGCTCCTTCTCTGCGTCAAGTCGCAGCTTTTGTATCATAAAATATCAATTCGATGGTTGTACCCCGGGGCACTTCCGTTCCTGCCGGTACATTCTGAGCCGAAACAACCACATTGTGGGAAATCTCCGGATTTCCCTTAACCAATATGTATAATCCCAGTTTGCCGGCTTCATCGCTTGCCTTCTGTCGGTTCATGCCTGAAAAATCGGGTACTTTCACCGATTCTTCCTGCGGCACAGTATCTAAGTAAAGAAGTATCTCGCTTCCGCCGGGTACGCTCTCCCCTGCCGCCGGGATCTGGCCGGTGATCTGATTTCCCGTGCCGATGATTTTTGCGGTAATGCTCTGCTCTTTTAATATTTTCTGGGCATCCTTCACTGTCATGCCCGCAAAATTGTCCAACACCACAGTCTTACCGGCAACATCCTGCTCGGTATAATTACGGCTGACACCCAAATACGGAAGAATGTCCCCCATCACCGCCCCCACCGTAGGCGCTGCCATAACACCGCCGGAAATATATAACCCGGTGGAACGGGACGGAGTATCCAAGGCTACTAATACAATATACTCCGGATTGTCCATGGGCGCAATACCCACGAAGGAAACAATTTTATCCAATGTTGGTTTTCCGCTGTCATCCAACACGTCAATCTTCTCACTGGTTCCGGTTTTGCCGCCAATGGAAAAACCCGCTACCGCAGCATTCTTTGCCGTTCCCTCGGTAACCACCGAGCGAATCAGATCACACATTGTCTTGGACGTTTCTTGGGAAATCACCTGTCGAAGAACCGTAGGTTCCTGCTTTAACACCGTGTTTCCACGGCTATCGATCACTTCACTGACAATATAGGGTTCTAAAAGGTACCCGCCATTGACCACCGAAGCGATGGCGCGCACAAGCTGAATCGGCGTCAGTTTAAAGGTCTGGCCAAAAGAACCGGAAGTCAGAGACGCCGTTCCCCATTTGTCCGTATTGGTCACCAATTCCTTGGTGAAAAATACACCTTTACTTTCTCCTGCAAGGTCAATTCCGGTCTTCTCGGTTACACCAAATCGCTGTATATAGTCATAAAACCGCTCCCCGCCCAATTTCAGAGCAATATGAGCAAAGGCCAGGTTGCAGGAATTCTGTAATGCCTGGGGAGTACTCTCCGCCCCGTGACCCGTAGAACGCCAGCAGTGCAGCAGCTGAGACCGCCCGGGGATCTTCTCAGAACCGGAGCAATGGAACCGGGTGTTCAAATCAATGGCGCCGCAATCCAACGCAGCAGCCATGGTCAGCACCTTAAACGTCGAGCCAGGCTCATAACCGTCGGATATGCACCGATTTCTCCACTGTTTCAGCCGCGCCTCATTCAACGCCTGGTTATATTTTTCCTTGCCGCTGATATAGGCTTCACTACCTTCCGGATAAGAAAGGTAGCTTTTTTCCAGCGCTACCAGTGTTTCCAAAGTCTTGCTGTCCGTTATTTCCTGGTAAGCGTTGGGGTCATAGCTGCCCAATGTAGCCATGGCAAGGATCTCGCCGGTTTTCGCGTTCATCACCATACCGAACGCGCCGTTTTGTACATCATATCTGGCGATGGCATCAGCCATCTGTTTTTCCAGACAAGCCTGCACCGTGGTATCGATGGTAAGTACCAGGCTGTTTCCCGGCTGAGATAGCACATACTTTTCAAAGGAGTATGGCATATCCATTTCATTATTGCCTTTGGTGGTGATGACCTTTCCGGCAACGCCCTCCAAATAGCTGTTATATGCCGCCTCAATTCCCTCCGAACCGGAATTGGACAAATTGGTAAACCCAATCACCTGGGCAGCAAGGCTTCCATAGGGGTATACCCGTTTTGAGCCGGGTTCCAAATGTATACCCGATATGCCGTTTTCCTGAATAAAACTGCGGATTTTCGCAGCTGTTTCCAAATCAACGGCGTTGGCCACCTGTTTATAACGTTTGGTGGTATCTTTTGCCTGGGTGGAAATCCACTCCGGATCCCTATCCAGAATCGTCCCTAAGGTCTCGGCAATTAAGCCGATATCCGCTTTGGACTGTTTTAACTCATGAGGATCAAGATATACATGCTCCACCGTCACCGACTGGGCAAGAATGTTCATGTTGCAGTCATAAATCGTGCCCCGATCCGCAGTAACCGCAGTGGTTCTCGTCTGATTTCGCAGCGCAAGCTGGGAATAAAGATCGTATTGACCGATCATCATGAAGTACAGTTGCAGCGCAACAGGAGCAAATGCAGCCACACCCAAAAGCGCCATTATCACAAGAATTCTCTTTTGATGTCCGGAGTCACCCCGGATTCGAATGTGACTTTTCTTCTCCTGCCTGTTTTTCATATTCCGGCCTCCGATATCACAATGGTATCAATGGGCAGCAAGGGAATCCCTTACTGCCCATTGCAGCTGATATCTTATTCTATTAGCCGGAATGGCCTTTATGCAAATAAACCGGTCAGGAACATACAGAAAGTCTCCCATGCGGTGGGCTCTTCTGCCACCTGGGGAACTGAAACATCCAGATTGATATGAGGCACCTGAGAAGCAGGCACCATGCCCATTGCAAGGGCGATCCGCTCGATCTCTTCCAGGTCATAACCGGATGCATAACGCTCAGACAGCTGCTCATTTTCCTGTTGCAACGCACCTACGTACTGTTGTAACGCCATTTGATCCTGTCGAATTCCCTGCAACTGGAACATACCAACAAACATCAGCACCAGCAAAACAGACGCCACCAAAATACCGCCGATGGCAACAGGATCTAAGGCGATCACAGTCTTTTTCGCCCGCTTTTGCTTGGGAAGCTGCACCTTTTTATGCTTGCGTACCGGAGCGCTCTCGATCTTATAGGCAGCACTGCCGGCAACATACGCGTTGATATATTGAATTTCCGGTTGTCTTGCCATATCCATCTCTCCTATTTTCAGATCTTTTCACATACCCGGAGCTTTGCGCTGCGCGCCCGGGGATTAACATTCAATTCTTCTTCACCGGACACAATGGGTTTCCGGCTGATTAACTTCACCTGAGGTTTCTTTCCACAGACGCACACGGGAAATTCCGGCGGGCATGTGCAGCCCTTTGCCGCTTCCGCCATGGCGTTTTTCACAATTCGATCTTCCAATGAATGGAACGTGATCACTGCCAGTCTTCCGCCGGGATTCAGCTTCGGGATCGCCGCATCCATCACTTTACGCACAGCGCCAAGTTCATCGTTCACTGCAATGCGAATTGCCTGGAAACACCGCTTTGCCGGATGCTGCTTTTCTCGCAGCGCCGAGGCAGGCATCGCTGATCGGATCACCTCAACCAATTGCAGAGTGGTTTCAATGGGTCTTACTTCCCTGCTACGGCAGATTGCTGCTGCCACCTGAGGCGCATAACGCTCTTCTCCGTAAACAAAGAAGATGCGGCGCAATTGTTCATAAGACCAATTGTTTACGATTTCCCGGGCGGTTAGCGCATCCCCGCTGTCCATACGCATATCCAGTGGCGCATCTGCCATATAGGAAAATCCTCTGCTGGCATCATCCAGCTGGGGTGATGAAACGCCCAGATCCAACAGAACACCGTCTACGCCGCTGATATGCAACGAATTTAAAACATTTTCAATTTCACAGAAATTGGAATGAACCAATGTTACCTTGTCTTCATAGAGTTTTAACCGTTCCGCGGCCGCTTCCAGTGCCACCGGGTCGCGGTCGATACCGATGAGCCTTCCGGTTGTTAAGCGCTTAGCAATCTCAAAAGAGTGTCCCGCGCCGCCCAGCGTACCATCCACATAAATTCCGTCCGGCCGAATATTCAGACCATCCAAACACTCATTGAGCAAAACGGAAATATGATAAAAATCACTCATAGGCCAATTGCCTCCAAAGAGGCCAAAAGCTTCTCGGGAGTAAGATTTTCTTCTTCGAAGGACGCAAACTCATTGGCATCCCAGATCTCCGCCTGCCCTGCCCGACCTACAATCATCACATCGCGGTTGATGCCGGCATACTCCAAAAGAAACTGGGTCAGGGTAAACCGGAACTGCTTGTCGGGAGTGCACTGGGTCGCGTTCATAAAGATCAGACTGGTTGCCGCGCCCTTTTGAGAGATGGGCAATGTGTTATAGTTTTCGCTGAGCGTCTGCCAGTCGGATGCAGTGTAGACTGTAAGACAACGATGACCACAATTAACGCCCAGGGTCACAACAAAATCACCGCTGAGCTCCTCCCGAAGCTTCGCAGGAACAAACAAACGATTTTTATCGTCCAGTTTTGCCGGGTATTTACCGATCATAATTGTCTCACCTCCTCCATTTTGCACCACTTTACTACCATTTTGCTCCACTTAATGACAGTATACACCCATGTTTTTAAAAAATCAATCTTTTTTTTTATTTTTTTCGGTTTTTTTGCAGAAAAAGTTGAGAAAATTATATATTCGAACGCTTGTTTGCTTATTTTGTCTATAAGAAAGTTAGAATTTCGTTTTCGAGGCTTCCTTTCACCTTCGTGCATTTTTTCTGGCAGCGCAGCAGGTGCTCTGACAACGGTCCCTCTACCTGTTCCTGGACCAACCTCCGTAAATGCCTTGCCCCATCCTTTGGCTTGCATTGCTTTGCCAAGTAGGCCGTCAGTTTCTCCGGCAGTGTGAGGGAAATTCCCTGCCGTTCCAGTCTGTTACAAAGCTGATCCAGATATTTCAGGACAATCTTCTCCAACGCGCTCTCATCAAGCGCAGAAAATGCCACGACTTGATCCAATCGACCCAGAAATTCCGGTGCAAATACCTGTCGCAGCGCCCCATTCCAAATCTGCTCCGTACCGGCCGGCTGAAACCCAAGCCCATCGCTCCGAATATCTCCTCCAACATTGGACGTCATAACCACGATCGTATTCTTGAAGCTGACCCGACGTCCCCCGGAATCCGTGAGCTCACCCTCCTCCATAATTTGAAGCAGAATCCCCCACACATCCGGATGCGCTTTTTCCAGTTCATCCAGAAGAACCAGACTATACGGTTTTCTTCGCACCAGTTCCGTCAGCTTACCCCCCTCGTCATAACCGATATAACCGGGAGGCGCACCGATCAGCCGGGATACGGACTGCTTTTCCATATACTCCGTCATATCCAGCCGAATCATGGCGTCCCTGCTGCCATACAACTCTTCCGCCAGAACGCGGCAAAGTTCCGTCTTTCCTACGCCGGTAGGTCCGGTAAACATCAAACAAGCCACCGGACGGTGCTCATCCCGAATGTCAGAAAATCCCCGTCGCAGGGCCTGAGAAACCGCTGCCACCGCCTTATCCTGTCCGATGACCCGGCAAGACAAAATCTGTTCCATCTGCAAAAGCCGCTTTCTTTCATCTGCCGTCAACCGTCCCACCGGAATTTTCGTCCTGGCAGATACCGCCCATGCAATATCCGACGCTGTAACTGTCCTGACCCGTCGGGGCTCCGGTGTTTTTGCCACCATTTTCTGCATTTTATCCCGCAATTCCGCAGCTTTCTCATATTTGCTTTCCCGCACCGCGTCGTGCAATTCCTGCTCCAATTCCAGCCTTGCCGAACCCTTCTTCATTTCTTCCATTCTGGCGTGAGATGCGCCCTCGTCCAGCAGATCAATCGCCTTATCCGGTAAATACAGATCGGGCAAATACCGCACAGAAAGCCGCACCGCCTCATCTAAAGCTTCATCCATAATTCGGATATGATGATGCCGCTCCAAGCCCGGCTTTAAACCCCGAAGAATCTCCCTGGTCTCCTCCTCACTTGGTTCCTCCACCATCACAGGGCGAAAACGCCGTTCCAGCGCCGGGTCCTTTTCAATATATTTCCGGTATTCCGTCAACGTGGTAGCGCCCAGCATTTGCAGTTCTCCCCTGCCCAGTGCGGGCTTAAAAATATTGGCCGCATCAATTGCACCCTCAGCTGCGCCAGCGCCCACAATGGTATGCATTTCATCCACGAAGAGGATAATATCCCCGCTTCGTCGAATCTCCGACAGCACATCCCGAAGCCGTTCCTCGAACTCTCCCCGGTACTTTGTGCCTGCCACAAGATTTGCCATGTTCAGACTGATCAGCCGCTTATCCTTTAACTGTGGCGGCACATTTCCAAAGGCCATACGCTGGGCCAGACCCTCTGCAATAGCCGTCTTGCCCACTCCCGGCTCACCAATCAATGCCGGATTATTTTTATTCTTCCGACTGAGAATGCCGATCACTGTATCGATCTCCTTCTGCCTGCCGATCACCGGCTCCATGGATGCCGCCTTTGCCACCAGATCTTCGCTGAATTGTTCCAACAGCTTCGTACTTACCGCCTCCTTTTTTACACTTACGGAAGCAAACGCTTCCCTTTTCAGATAATTCACGCTATGTGTAAATGTCCCGTCCAGATCAACACCGGCCATACGCAAAAGCTCCTGCGCCGCGCATCTGTCCCGACGCAACAGGGACATCAGAATGTGAACACATTCGATTTTCTTTTTCCCGCTCTGTTTTGCCTCCTGCCGGGCATCCAGCAGAATCCATTTGGCCGCCCCCGTAAATCCCTGTGGCAGTACAAGATCCGGCGCGCCAAAACCATAGAGCATGATCACCATTTCCTGCAACAGCGGAAACTCCACACCCGCATTGCGCAAAATCATACCCGCGCCGCCGCCATGGCCGGAAAGCGCGAGTAGAATATGCTGGCTGCCTACAAAACTGTGACCCAATTCCTTTGCATGCCGTGCCGCGGTGAGCACAACATTTTCCGCTTCTTCGGTATAACGCACCCCATCCCCCTCCTCTTCATCCGAAAAGTTTCTCCAAATTTAGATAAAAATATACGACTGGATAAAAAAAGGAATTGCAATTTTCAAAAAACATGTTAGAATAGTTATGCATGAAAGCAATTTGCGCTTTTCTGCATGAAAAAACATAATGGAGGAATCACCATGGCTTTTAACATTACCGACGCTTGTGTTAAGTGTGGCTCTTGTGCCGATCAGTGCCCCGTAGAGGCAATCTCTGAGGGCGAAGACAAGTACGTCATCGACGCCGACATCTGTGTCAGCTGCGGCGCTTGTGCCGATCAGTGCCCCACCGAGGCCATCGAGGAAGGCTAATCCTTCTACATTCGCAGTCAGTCTGCGCGACGGTATTTCCGGTTGCGCAGGCTGATTTTTTCTACATTACGGAGTAAATTATGGAATCGCTTTATAACGGTTTTACATTGAATACCCCCGTCGGTACCTTCCCCCTGAGTACTGACTCTATGGCCCTTGCGGATTTTATACGGCTGCCCAAAAACGCCAGAGTTCTGGATCTGGGCTCCGGCTGCGGCACCCTTGGAATCCTGCTGTGTGCAAAGGACAGTACCTGCACCGTCACCGGCTACGAGATTAACCCCATTTCTCACAGTGCCGCCCAGGACAACATTCAGCGTAACAAACTAAATACACGTATGAACAGTATATGCGCTCCCATTCAAGCCATTTCCAGGGACATGCCTGCCGGCTCAGTGGATGTTTGCATCTCCAACCCACCCTACTTTTCCGGCGGCGCTGCCAGCACACAGACGCCCTACGCAAGGCGAAATGATTTCTGCACAGCTGAGGATTTATTTGCAGCTGCTGCATGGGCACTTCGTTTTGGAGGAGATTTCTATTTGGTGCACAAGCCGGAAAACCTGGCGCTTCTTTGCGCCTGCGCATCCTCTCATCAAATGGAAGCGAAAAAACTGTGTCTGATTCGCCACCGCCCGGAGTCCGGCGTCGCCATGATCCTGCTGCAATTGCGCAAAGGTGGAAAACCGGGATTGACCTGGGAAGAGCTTAATCTTCACGATGAAACCGGTGAGCCCACATCCGATTACCGAAGAATTTATCACATTTAGGAGGCTGTCTATGGCCGGAATCTTATACCTCGTCCCTACCCCCATCGGCAACCTGGGCGATATTTCCATCCGCTGTCGGGAAACATTGGAACAGGCGGATTTTATTGCCGCGGAAGATACCCGGGTGACGCTGAAACTTCTGAACCATCTGGGCATTAAAAAAAGCCTTGTGAGCTACTACGAGCACAACAAGGCAAGCAAAGGCGATATGATTTTGCAGCGTATTTTGGCCGGTGAAACTTGCGCGCTGGTATCAGATGCAGGAAGTCCTGCCATATCCGACCCGGGCGAAGAACTGGTAAAGCAATGCGCGGAGGCAGGAATTACTGTCTGCGCCATTCCCGGTCCCTGCGCCGTGATTACCGCTTTGAGTATATCCGGTCAGAGTACCGGCAGATTTTGCTTTGAAGGCTTTCTCTCCACTGCCAAAAAAAGCCGCCGGGATCACCTGGAAGCGCTGATTGGCGAAGAGCGGACCATAATCTTCTACGAAGCGCCACATAAGCTTTTGGCCACCCTGGAAGACATGGCTGCCGTATTCGGTTCAGAGCGTCCCATCAGCCTATGCCGGGAGCTGACAAAGCTCCATGAAGAGGTGGTGCGCACAACCCTCGGCGAAGCGGTAATAAAATACCGGGAAACGCCACCAAAAGGCGAGTTTGTCCTGGTCATTGCCGGGGCAAGCCCCCGTGAAACAAAAACCGCCACCACAGACGACATCGCCACGCACCTGTTAAAACTCATAGAATCCGGCATGAGCCGCAAAGATGCCATTCGTCAAACCGCAGACGATCTGAATCTTCCCAAGAACACCGTTTACAACACGGCACTCCAATTGGATAAGAAATAAAAAACACGGCAGTCCGATGGACTGCCGTGTTTCAATATTTATCGGCTGCTGATACTGCGGATACAAGCGCTGCACACATTCTTCCCACGATAGGAAACCAGTCCCTTGGAGGAAGCACAGAACACGCAGAAAGGCTGAAACTTTTGGAGAACGATTTGATCGTTATCCATAAAAATCTCCAATTCATCCCGCTCGTTAATATCCAGCGTACGGCGGATCTCAATGGGAAGAACAATCCGGCCCAACTCATCCACTTTCCGGATTATACCTGTTGACTTCATGGGCAACACACCCCTTTCATCAATGATAACGTATTATGAAATTTATCATAATTATAGCCTGTTCGGAATATTATGTCAATCTTTTTTTCATTTTCAGCATTATGGTTGTTTTTTGACTGACATAACTCAATTTATTTTGCATATTGTACAATCACAAGGGGGTATTGCCATGATTATGAGCTGGATCTGGACCGGAATCATCGCCATTTCCCTGTTCTTTTCCCTTATAAACGGCAACGGCAGCGCTCTTGCCGCAGCTGTGGCGCAAGGTGCCCAATCCGGCATAACTCTGGTCATTTCTATCGCCGGTTCCATTTGCCTGTGGTGCGGCGTAGGTAAGCTAATGGATACTGCAGGACTTACCGAAAAATTGGCAAAGCTTCTCCGTCCCCTGCTAAGACGTATATTCCCTTCAACAAAAACCAATTTACAGGCAGCAAAAAGCCTCAGCGCCAACATCTGCGCCAACCTCTTAGGTCTTGGGAATGCCGCTACGCCCATGGGTATTCAGGCTGTAAAGCAGCTGACCGACAAATCCAACCCTCACCTGGCCACCGATGAAATGTGCCGCCTGATCGTTCTAAACACCGCATCCATTCAGTTGATTCCGGCAAATGTGGCCGCTGTGCGATCATCGTTGGGCTGCGCTACACCCTTTGATATTCTGCCGGCTGTATGGGTCACCAGCCTATGCTCTGCATCCATGGGGCTTCTGGCTGCCTTTATTATGGGAAAGGCGTGGAAAAAATGAGCGATTATCTTGTACCGATTCTTCTTTTGGTTGCCTCGCTCATTGCACTCAAACAAAAAGAAGACACCTATGGAATTCTCATTTCCGGGGCAGCAGAGGGACTGCATGTACTAAAATCCATTGTGCCTGCCCTTGTGCTTCTTTTAACTGCGGTGAGTATGCTCCGCGCCTCCGGAGCAACTCAGGTCCTCAGTCAATTTCTTGCGCCAATTTTCAAATTTTTTGGAATTCCGCCGGAAACCGCGCTTCTAGTACTGATTCGCCCCATCAGCGGCAGCGCCGCTTTGGCGGTAGGTGCTGACCTCATGGCTCAACACGGCGTGGATTCCACGGTGGGCAGAACCGCCGCAGTAATGCTGGGCTCCACAGAGACAACCTTCTACACCATCAGCGTCTATTTTGGTGCTGCCGGAATCCATAAGACCCGTTACACTGTACCGGCTGCGCTGATTGCGGACCTGACCGGGTTTATTATGGCAAGCCTCTGCGCACGCCTCTTCTTCTAAAAAGAAGACCTCCGGCAAAGCCGGAGGTTTTTTCCTTATTCTTCGTCCTCGTCCTCTTCGAAGGTGAACTCCAAAGTCTCGCCACAGTTGGGGCAAATCATGGAACCTTCTTCCAGAACATCCTCATCGAAGGCAATCACTTCGCCGCAAGCGCACTCAACCTCGTAAATGGTGGTGTCCTCGTCGCCGTAGTCAAAACCCTCTTCGTCGTAGTCCTCGTCATCCCAATCCTCATCATCTTCCTCTTCGTCCATGATGAAGTCCTCGATGGCATCCAGATCCTCTTCGATCTCGTCCAACTCATCGGAGATGGCGATGGTGGTATCCTCAATATCGGTCACCTTGCGGGAAAGGTCGCCCAGCAGATCCACGATTGCGGCAATCATTTTGCCCTCGTCGGTCTCCTGATTCATGGACAAGCCGTCCATCAAACCTTTCAGGTAAGCAGCTTTCTCAGAAATGGTCATATTCATTCTCCTTTATGCCTTGGAGCGGCCCAGATACTCACCGGTACGGGTATCGATCTGAATCTTGTCTCCCTCATTGATGAACAGGGGCACCTTCACCTCAGC
Organism: Faecousia sp.; assembly: GCA_045589195.1. GTDB lineage: Bacteria > Bacillota > Clostridia > Oscillospirales > Oscillospiraceae > Faecousia. The sequence goes on from JAZNFY010000051.1 coordinate 21,096, forward strand.
GCCGGTCTCAACAGTAGCGGGCTTGGTGACGTTGGTAGCGGTATTGCCGGCGAAACCGGGCTCGGTATCGGTAACAACAAGATCAACAAAGTTGGGAACTTCCACGCCGAAGACCTTGCCCTTATAGCTCATGATGGTGCAGATATCGTTCTCCTTGACGAACTTAAAGCTGTCATCCAGCGCAGAGCCGTCGATGGGCTCCAGTTCATAGGTCTCCTGGTCCATGAAGTAGTACAAAGAGCCATCATTGTAGGAATACTCCATCTTCTTGCGCTCCACGAAAGCAGTGGGGAACTTTGCGGTGGGGTTGAAGCTGGTTTCGGTAACACCGCCGGTGATGACGTTTCTCATCTTCACGCGAACGAATGCAGCGCCCTTACCGGGCTTAACGTGCTGAAATTCCACAACCTGCATTACCTTACCGTCCATGTCGAAGGTAATGCCGTTTCTGAATTCACCTGCTGAGATCATATTATATCCTCCTAGATTTTCCCCAACGGGGATAAATTTACATAGTTTTAGCGCATATATTTTAACCTAAAATTTTTCAATTTTCAAGAGCAAAAGCGAAGTTTTTTAGATTATCAGCAAATTTTTCGGGCTATGGGTCAAATTTTCGATACCGTCTTCCAAATATACGCACACATCTTCGATGCGAACGCCGAATTTTCCGGGAAGATAAATACCCGGTTCCGCCGATGCTACCGCTCCCACAGGCATGGGATTTTCGTTACCACCGTTGGGACTGGGGCTTTCGTGAACCTCCAAGCCCAGGCTATGGCCGTAGCCATGACCGAAATACTCACCATAGCCTGCATCGGTAATCACCTTACGGGCAGCGCCGTCAATATCCTTGCCGGGAACACCGGCCTTGGTTGCTGCCAAGCCCGCAAGCTGCGCCTGCAAAACGGTATTGTACACCTTTTCCATCTCTTCGGTGGCGTAACCCACTGCCACAGTACGGGTCATATCCGAGCAGTAGCCGTGGTACATTACGCCAAAATCCAGGGTAATAAAATCACCCTCCTGAATCACGCGCTCCCCTGCCACGCCATGGGGCAAGCTGGTATTGGGGCCCGAAACCACGATGGGATCGAAGGAAAGGCCCTGTCCGCCATTTTTGTACAGGCAGTAAATCAACTCTGCCTGCAATTCCAGCTCTGTCATACCCGGGCGAATCCGGGTGATGACCTCAGCAAACGCCCGGTCAGTAATATCCTGCGCCTTGCGCATCAGGTCCAGTTCCCAAGCTTCCTTCACTCCACGGAAACCGTTGATCTTCGCGTTATAAGGAACCAAATCTGCATGGAGCTTGTCTTTGTAATAGTTGAACTCCGAAACGGTCAGATACTCCTCTTCAAAGCCCAGCCTGCTCACACCAAAATCGGCAATTGCAGCATTGAGCAGTGCAACATAATTATTCTGCCGGGTCATTTCCAGAACCGCAAAGTCTTTAATTCCATTTTGGGCTGATTCAATATAACGACTGTCGGTAAAATAGCGGCAGCCGGCCTTGGTAACGATCGCCACACCCTCGGCAATGTCAAACTCCGCACCGTAATGGCGGCTATACCGGGATGTCAGCAGCAAGCCGTCAACCTCGTCACCCAGAAGGGACAGAAACTTATCCAAATTTTTCATACAATTCTCCTTTTCCTTGCAATAAAGATAAACGGCAGCTCGGCCACATGACGAAGCTTCAACCAAAAATTATGATTATCGATGGCTTTCACCAGAATAGATGTTACGCCAGCACAGTTAGCGCCAAGGGTATCCGTAAAAATCTGGTCTCCCACCAGCGCACATTGCTCTAACGGAATACCAAACCGCCGGATACATTCCTGTATTCCTTTGGGAAACGGTTTATTTGCATGGGTAATGCAAGCAATTCCATGCTCTTCACAAAATTTCACCGCCCGGCCTTTTCTGCTGTTTGAAACCACGCAGAGCTGTATATCCGAGCTGTGCATACTATCCAGCCATGCAAGCACACTCCCGGTCGGAATATCCGTTGTATAGGGCACGACAGTATTATCAAAATCCAGCATCAGCAGCCGGACTCCAAGACCGGACAAGCGTTCCGGTGTCAGATCGCAAAGCTCTGAGATAACTACCTTAGGTAAGAGGGAAAACGGCATAACCCAACCCCCGATTTCATAAATTATACCAATTATATCATGTTTGGGGGCATTTGTCCATGGCAATTCCATTGTATCTTGCTCAAACCCCATGGGAATTCACACAAAACACCTCACAAATCGACCACACGGCATGGATGGCATGCCGCTTTTCTTCCTCCGGCACCGGTCTGAGTCACATTCCGGGGCATTTGCCGAAAGACTCTTTGCTGGTTCTCGACGATATGACACCGCCCCACGGACACAACATCGTGCAAATCAAAGCGACCCTTTCCAATATCGCAGAAAACTTTTCCTGCCGCGGTATACTTCTGGACTTCCAGCGGCCGGACAATCCGGAAAGTCACGAAATTATTAAATCGCTTCTAACACTTCCCTGCCCTGTGTTCGTCAGCGACATTTATGCCACAGATCTTGACTGCCCGGTCTTTTTACCGCCAATCCCGCCATGGATGATTCCGGAAGAATATTTAAAACCTTGGAAAACCCGGGAAATATTTTTAGAGGCAGCGATTCAAACCCAAACCCTGACCGTAACCGAAAAAGGCTGCAAGATTTCCGACTGTATGTACGGGGGCAATCATGATCTTCCCTTTTATAACGAAAAACTTTTCTGCCACTACTGTCTGAGCCTTTCAGAAGAGCAAGCAGTTTTCACCCTGCACAGAACAAAATCCGACATTTGTGCCTTGCTGACCGATCTGGAACAATTGGGTGTCACGGGCTGCGTGGGCCTTTATGAAGATTTAAAATAAAAAACCGTTCCGGTGATCCGGAACGGTTTTCAGCATCATAACAAGAAGGGAAATTAATAGAACTTTCTCTTGTTCTTACGGGCAGCCTCGGACTTCTGCTTGCGCTTCAAGCTGGGGCTGACATAATGCTCGCGCTTCTTCACTTCGGCAATAACGCCTTCCTTGGCACAGCTGCGCTTAAAACGACGCAGGGCGCTCTCCAAGGATTCATTTTCCTTTACGCGAATTTCAGACATGGTTTTCCCTCCCTCCGATGGCATCCGGCTACGTCCAGGATGCTTTCAGGGCCAATACTGGCTTGGTATATTATAAGCAGTCTTTTTGCAAATGTCAAGAAAGAATTCGTGAATTTGCTACATTTTGGCAATTTTTTACTTCATAATAAGGTTGACCAGCTTGTTTTTGACCACAATGGTTTTCACAATGCTGCCGCCTTGCTTTTCCAGGAAACGGGCAATTCTTTCGTCCGCAAGAGCATTTGCAACCACCGTGTCATTATCCAGATCCGCAGCCATCAGTACCGTACCGCGCATCTTGCCGTTGACCTGTACCGCAATGTTGATCTCGCTGTCACGGCACTTATCCTCAGAATAAGTGGGCCAGCTTTCGTAGGCGATGGTCTTATCATGGCCCAGGATCTGCCAGATTTCTTCACCCACATGAGGGGTAATGCAGGAAAGCATCTTAATGAAGCCCTCAGCATACTCTCTGGGGCAGGTGCCGTTCTTATAGACCTCATTGACGAAAACCATCATTTGGGCAATGGCGGTGTTAAAACCAAGAGATTCAAAATCAGAGGTCACCTTTTTGACCGTCTGGTGATAGACCTTGGTAAGCTTTCCATCATCAGTATCCGTGATATTTTCCGCCTCAGTGAAGAAGTTCCATACCCGGTTAATAAACTTCTTGGCGCCGGCAACAGCCGTAGAGCTCCAAGGCTTGGACACTTCCAGCGGACCCATGAACATCTCATAAAGCCGCAGAGTATCCGCGCCGTAATCCCGAACGATATCACTGGGATTGACCACGAATTCCGGGAAACGCTTGCCCATCTTAATACCGTTCTCGCCCAGAATCATGCCCTGGTGCACCAGCTTCTTAAAGGGCTCTGCCACAGGGGACAAGCCACTGTCGTACAGGAACCGGTTCCAGATCCTGGAGTAGATCAAGTGTCCCACCGCATGCTCCGGACCGCCCACATACAGGTCAACAGGCATCCAATGCTTCAAAAGTTCCGGACCACAAAATGTCTGATCGTTATTGGGATCTATATAGCGCAGGTAATACCAGGAAGAACCGGCACTGCCGGGCATGGTAGAGGTTTCCCGAATGCCCTTAATACCGTTCTTATCATACTGTTTCCACTCGGTGGCATTCTCCAAAGGTGCTTTTCCGCCACGGCCTTTATAGTCTTCCAGCACAGGCAAAACCAGAGGCAGCTCCTCATCGGACAGGAATACGGTCTGGCCGTCCTCTGTGTACACACAGGGAACAGGCTCACCCCAGTAGCGCTGACGGGCAAAGATCCACTCACGGAAATGATAGTTAATCTTTCTTCTTGCTACATCGGCCTTTTCCAGCTTGCAGGTAATGGCCTCCTTGGCCTCTTCCACCGTCAAGCCGGTGAACTCTTCGGAATTGATCAAACGGCAGCCCTTGCCCAGATAATCCTGCTTTTCAAAGGCGCACTGATCCACATCACGACCCTCAATAACCTGAATCATGGGAATATTATGGGCAACTGCATACTCAAAGTCCCGCTGATCGTGGCTGGGAACTGCCATAACCGCGCCGGTTCCGTAGCTGGCCAAAACGAAGTCGCCAATGAATACCGGTACCTCTTTACCGTTGACTGGGTTAATGGCGTACACGCCCTTCAAAGGGCAGCCGGTCTTACCCTTATTCAGCTCTGTGCGGTCCATATCGGACTTCTTGACGGCCTCTGCGATGTACGACTCCACCTCTTCCCGGTTTTCCACCCGGTCAAGCAGGCTTGCGGTGATCTTTCCGTCAGGAGCCAGCACCATAAAGGTGATGCCGTAGATGGTCTCAATACAGGTGGTATAGATGGAGAAATCACCGCCGCCCACCAGCTTAAAATCCACCTCAACACCGGTGGACTTTCCGATCCAGTTGCGCTGGATTTCCTTGGTGGATTCCGGCCAATCGATTTCATTCAAACCATCAAGAAGCTTTTCCGCAAAGGCAGGCTGGTCAATGACCCACTGCATCATATTCTTCTTCACCACAGGATAACCGCCGCGCTCGGACTTGCCATCGATGACTTCGTCGTTGGAAAGCACAGTACCCAGTTCCTCACACCAGTTCACGGGCATTTCCACCCGTTTGGCATAACCGGCCTCATACAGCTTCTTAAAGATCCACTGGGTCCACTTGTAGAAAGAGGGATCAGAAGTGGCGATCACCTTGGACCAGTCATAGTCAAAGCCCAATTCCTTCAACTGATTGGAGAAAGTTTTTATATTCTCCTGGGTAAAGCCATTGGGGTGGTTACCGGTGGAAACCGCATACTGCTCCGCAGGCAGGCCAAAGGAATCATAACCCATGGGGTGCAGAACGTTATAACCCTGCATCCGCTTCATGCGGGACATAATATCCGTGGCAGTATATCCCTCCGGGTGACCGGCATGCAGACCCACGCCGCTGGGATACGGGAACATATCCAAAACATAATACTTCGGCTTGGAAAAATCCCACACGTCCGTCTTGAATGTTTCATTTTCCTCCCAATACTTATGCCACTTGGCCTCAATGGCGGAAAAATCGTAATTCATCTTATGTTACACCTCTTATTCTTCGATGATAATATCCTTCAAGTCCACTTGCTCTGCATCCGCCCACAGACGTTCCAGAGAATAAAACTCCCGGGCCTCGTCAGTAAACACATGGACGACAATAGAGCCGAAATCCAGCAATTCCCAGGTGTTGCCCCGGTGACCTTCCCTGCCCAGCATCGGCTCTCCCAACTGTTCCAGGGTATACTCCGCATAATCACACAGCGTCTTAACATGGGTACTGGAAGTGCCCGTACAGATCAGAAAATAATCCGCCAAACTGGACACTTTATCAATTTTCAGCAGTTTAATATCCAAACCCTTTTTGGCATCCAACGCCCGGGTCACTTCATAAGCCACTTCTTTTGCACTTAACATACAGATTGTTCCTTTCTACTGAGCCGTTTCAAGGCCTCTTTGGATTCCGGGGAAATCTCCCTCCCCTGCTTTGTCAGCATATCCAGGGTCATGGTAAGACCCAGCCGCAGGGCTTCGTCAATATCCGTATAAGCCGATTCCCGGAGTTTTTCCACACCCGGAAAATCCCGGTTTGGCTCCATATAATCCGCAACGTAAATAATTTTTTCCAACAATGTCATATTGGGCTTTCCCGTTGTATGGCAGCGGACTGCCGACACAACCTCAGGATTTTCCCCAAAAACCCGCTGCGCCACCAAGCTGCCGGTTAAAGCATGCAGTGTTTTGGGATTCTGCTGGGAAAAAGCGTCTAACATGATACCATAGTCCCTGCACAATGTCAATTGAAGGTGATTCGGCAGCGCCTTGGTAATATCGTGCAGAATTCCGGCTCTGGCAGCATCCGTTTCATTTGCGCCCCAGCGCCGGGCAAGCGACACCGCTGTATCCCGGCAGCCCATCACATGGGCGATCCGGTTGGGCTTTAAAAGCCTCTTAACCAGAAGCTCCAACTGTTCCATGGGTAAGTTCTGATAGTTTTGACCAACGCCATAAAGTCCATTCTCCCGAATATACTCGCCCACGCCGGAGGGCAGGAAAGAATCCCCACAGCCAAAGATCAGCATCCGGCGCAGATCAGTGGAAGAAACGGACAGTACCGGATTCTCTGCAAGGTAAACCTTCGCTCCCCGCTGCTGCATTTCTTCCATTTTCCGGGCTACCTGCTGCCTTTCGCCCGGATCGCCCCGATACAAAACTCCAAGACTTGCATGGGACATTATCACATCCGGATTTTTCCATGTATCAAAGGTCAGAAACATATCCGAACCCATAATAAGCACCAATTCCTCATTGGGATACACGGTTTTCAGCTGCTGCACCGTTTCATAGGTGTAGCTCACGCCCTCCCGGGAAAACTCAATTAAAGAAATTTCAGCATTGGCAATTCCCGCAGTTGCAAGACGAAGCATCGCAAGCCGCTGCTCCGGAGTTGCAGAATCCTCCGGCAGCTGCTTATGGGGCGCAACGTGGGCAGGGATCAGCAGCAGCTTATCCAGGCAAAGCAAATCCATCGCCTGCCGGACAGCCGCAACATGACCTGTATGAGGTGGATTAAATGAACCGCCGTAAATTCCCACTCGCATTGACTCCGTCACCCCTTATTATGATTATCAGGAATCTCTAAGCTGCTTTTCCCTGTCCCGTTCAATAGCCCTTTCAATGGCGATCTGGCGGAAGTATTCATTGCGCTCCTGCTTCTGGGCTTTGGCAGCCTGCCGCCGGGCACGAATACCTTTTCGCACCGGGTCAGCTTTGCTCACCGGCGTTGCTTTCTTTTTGGCGCGGCCCAGTTGATTTCGCTCCTGCTGGCACTTCTCGCTGAACCGGTAGATCACAAACTTCGTACCGATCACACCAACGCCGTCAGCACCGGTGGCCTCACAAATGGCATCACAAACCTCACGGGCCGTCATAAACGCGCCCTCCAACACTTTACCCTTCACGAGTTCTCTGGCAGTGAGCAAATTCTCTGCCTCTGCAATCACCGCCTCGGTGACACCGCCTTTTCCAACCATCAATGTGGTATCCAGGCCATTGGCCTTTGCGCGCAGCTCTGCCCGCTCTTTACTGGTCAGCATAAACTGGCCTCCTTCAACTTATGGTAAAATACCCGCAGCGCCTCGCCCCGGTGGGAAACCGAGTTTTTCTCCTCCGGATCCATCTGAGCCGTGCTCTTTCCAAATGGCGGGTAATAAAAAATGGGATCATAACCAAAGCCGTTCTCGCCTCTGGGCTCCCGCAGCAATTCTCCGTGGATCTCTCCCCGGGCCTGAATCACTTTGCCGTCGGGCATAACCATGGTGATCACGCACACGAACTGTGCCTGACGCTCACCGTCCGGCACGTGCTCTGTGTTTTTCAACAGCAAAAGCAGTCTGCCCCAATCATCCAGGCTATCGTCAAAACCATAGCGGGCAGAATAAATACCCGGCTCGCCGTTTAATGCGTCAACAGCAATACCCGAGTCATCCGCCAAAGCGGGCAAACCCGTAGCTTTCATCACCGCCTCCGCTTTCAGAAAGGAATTTTCCTCAAAAGTAGAGCCGGTTTCTTCCACGTCAATATCCACGCCCAGCTCCGACTGCATCACAAGTTCGATGCCAAACTGCTCGGTGATCTTGCTGATCTCCACCAATTTATGCTTATTTTTACTTGCTAAAACAACTTTCATAACCGATTCCCTGCTTTTTTCAATTAACCTGAGGCAAAAGTGCCTCCACGAAATCCTGTGCCGAAAACGCAAGCAGATCATCCGCCTGTTCGCCTACTCCGATAAATTTCACCGGAATTTGCAGCACATCGCTGATGCCGATGACGATACCGCCCTTTGCGGTGCCGTCCAGTTTTGTCAGTGCCACCGCCGTCACACCGGCGATCTCCTTAAACTGCTTTGCCTGGATCAAACCGTTCTGACCGGTAGTGCCATCGAGTACCAGCAGCACTTCCCGGGAAGATTCCGGAAGCTCCCGTTCAATGATACGGCTGATTTTATTCAGCTCGTTCATCAAATTCACCTTATTGTGCAGGCGCCCGGCGGTATCCACCAGAATCACATCCACATCTCTTGCCTTTGCCGCGCGAATACCGTCAAACACCACAGATGCCGGGTCTGCGCCCTCATGCTGCCGCACAATATCTGCGCCGCTGCGCTCCGACCATATCTCCAACTGATCCGCAGCTGCCGCCCGGAAGGTATCCGCCGCCACCAGCAGCACTTTCTTTCCCTGCCGGGTCAGCTGATTGGCGATTTTTCCAATGGTAGTGGTTTTTCCGACGCCGTTGACACCGATCACCAAAACCACAGCAGGCTTGGATCGAAGATCCAATTCCACAGCGCCCACATTCAGCATATCCACAAGAATGTCTTTGAGCGCCCGGTAGGCCTCCTCCGGAGTTTTCAAATGCTCTTGCTTAATGACCCGACGCAGGCGTTCCGTAGCCTTCATGGCTGTTTCCACGCCCAAGTCGGCCATAATCAGGCACTCTTCCAATTCCTCGTAAAAATCCTCATCGATCTGGCTAAACCCGGAGAATATCCCTCCAAGGGTGCTTCCCAACGCACTGCGTGTTTTGGATAAACCAAACTTAACCTTGTCGAAAAAACCCATAAATACTCCTTATTCCATAATACCCAGCTGCTGCTCCATCTGATTCAGATCCAGCCGCAGAAGCTTGGATACACCCTGCTCCTGCATGGTAACGCCGTAAAGCACATCCGATGCTTCCATTGTGCCCCGGCGGTGGGTAATGATGATAAACTGCGTCTTTTTGCTCAGATTCCGGAGATAAGAAGCAAAACGCTCCACATTCCGGTCGTCCAAAGCCGCATCAATCTCGTCCAGCATACAGAACGGTGTAGGCCGAACCTTCAAAATTGCAAAGTAAAGCGCAATGGCCACAAAAGCCTTTTCGCCGCCGGAAAGCAAGGTAATGGTTTTCAGCTGCTTTCCAGGGGGCTGCACCCGAATCTCTATGCCGCAGGTCAAAGGCTCGTCCGGATTATCAAGAACCAACTGGCCCTTGCCGCCACCGAACATTTCCTCAAATACCGCGCCGAAATATTCGTTGATCTTCCGGAACTCTTCCACAAAGATCTCCGTCATTTCTTTGGTGATATCCCGGATAATGCCTTCCAGATCCTTCTTGGCAGTAAGCACATCCTGCTGCTGCTCGGAAAGATATGTATAACGTTCATTGACCCGGGCGTATTCTTCAATTGCGCCCAGATTTGGTGTGCCCAGAGAAGTAATCTTCCGTTTCAGCTCGCTGATCCGGCGGTTGCCGGCAGTCACGGACTCAATCTGACCCCGATGCTCCTGCGCAGTACCGGGGGTTAAGCCGTAGGAATCCCACAGCTTGTCAACGATCTGCTTTTCTTCCAGGGCGGAGGTGACCTTCTTCTGTTCCAGCAGTGCGCAGGCCCGCTCCATATTCAGTATATCCTTATTCTTCTCCTGGGCATCCCGTTCGCTGCGGGTCTTGGCAGCCTCCATGTCACTTCTTGCAGAAACAACGTTCCGGTAGACCTCCTGCTGCCGCAGGGTTTCGCCGTCATTTTCGGACTGCTGTTGCAGCAACTGCTGAATTTCTCCGTTCAGGCGCTGAATATCCGCCCGGAAACTGTCGATCAGCGCCAGTTTCTTCTCCCGATCGCCTTCCATAGAAGACTGTAACTGCTTCAAATCTTCAATATGAGCCAGAGCCGTATTACGCTCTGCATCCATAGCCGCAGCCTGAGTTTTCAGCTCCGTCATCTCACCGGTAATGCGCTCGGTATCCTGAGCCGCCTCGCTCTGACTGCCTTCCAGGTTTGAGATTTCCACACGTATGACATTCAGCTGCTGCGTAAGGATCTGGATTTTTGCCTCATTGGCGGTAATCCGATCACGATCTGTCTGCCGCCGCTGCTGCAATGAATCCATTTCCTTCTGAGCGGCCTCACGGGCATCAGAAATGGCCTGTACCAGGATCTCATGCTGCTTTTCCTCGCCGGAAAGGCGAAGTACCTGATCCTCCGCCTCACGCAGCTGATCCTTCGCAGCAGTGATCTGGAACTCCACCTGATCCGCAAGACGCTGAGCATCCTGGAATTCCAGCTCCGCCGCAGCTTTTTGTTCTAGCAGCTTATTTTCCTCGGCAATTAACTTTTCCAGCTCATTTGCCCGGGACAAAATGCCCGCTTCCTTATTCACAGAGCCGCCGGTCATAGAACCGCCGGGATTCATGACCTGTCCGTCCAGAGTGACAATCTTAAACCGGCTGTGATACTGATTCGACATAGAAATGGCGCAGTCAATATCCTCCACGATCACCGTTCTGGCCAAAAGATTATCCACAATGCCCCGATACTGCTTGTCGCAGCTGACCAGTTCAGAGGCAATACCCACAAAACCGCGGCAGGACGAAACACCCTTTTCTTCCAGATTTTTCCCCTTGATCATGGTCAGTGGCAAGAACGTTGCCCGACCGCCACCGGTGCGCTTCAAGAAGGAGATCGCGGCCTTGCCATCGGATTCCGAGCCCACAACGATCTGCTGCATTGCAGCACCCAACGCGATCTCAATGGCCACGGCATTATGATTATCGGTACGGATCAGTCGGGACACAGGCCCGTGAATCCCCCGAAGATTTCCCCGCTGGGACTCCTGCATGACGCTGCGCACAGACTTGGTATAGCTTTCAAAATCCCGCTCCATAGCCCGGAATACCTTCACCTTTGCGGCGACGGCATCCAGCTGTGCGGTCAGTTCCCGAAGATTTTCCTGCACCTTATCCCGGCGCTGATTGCGGGTATTCTGCCGCAGGGCATAACCGGAAATGGTGTTATTCAGCGCGGTAACTTCCCCTTGGGCGTTACTAAGCTGACGGCGGCAGACATCTAAATTCTCCCGCGCCTCCTGCTCCCGCTGCTGACCGGACTGCAAATCCCCACCCAGCTGCTCAAAGCGCTCCCGGGACTGTTCCATGGAAACCTGAACGCCGCGGATATCTGCCTCCAAACCGGCTAAATCCGCGGAAATACCGGACTCCTTGGTGCGCAGTTCCAAATACTGCCGCGTCAGGCCCTGGGCATTGGCGGTCATCACCGCCAGCTGCTGCTGCAACCGGTCCAGCTCCTGCTGCTTTATCCGCAGGTCTTCTTCCAATTGAACAATTCGCTCATTGGTTTGCCGGATCTGGGCGGTAACACCGCCGCTGCGATCCTCACTGCCCTGCAATTCTTCCTCAATACGGGCAATATTGCCCTCATTATTCACAATATTTCCGCGTAGGACCGCCATCTGGCCATCCAGCTGCTGGTGATTTGCTTCCAGCATATTGACCTTAACGCGAACCGTTTCCAATTCCGCGTCCTTGTCACGCAGTCCGTCGCCCAATTTTTCCGCCTGTTTGTAAAGTTGATCAAGATCATCATGCGCCTGTTGTAGCACAAAGGAAGCAGAAGCATAATCCTCCTCCGCTTTTTCCGCTGCCGCAGAAAGCTTGTCCAGCGTATCCAGCCAGACCGCCACTTCCACCCCTTGCAGCTCCCCTTTCAGTTCCAGATAGACCTTGGCTTTTTCCGACTGCTCTTTCAGCGGGCCAATCTGCATTTCCAGCTCGGAGACCTTGTCGCCGATTCGAAGCAGATTATCTTCCGTATGCTCCAATTTCCGCTGGGTCTCTTCCTTGCGGTGACGGTACTTGGAAATGCCCGCCGCCTCCTCGAAGATCTCCCGGCGATCGGCGCTTTTTAAAGACAGTATCTCATCGATCCTGCCCTGGCCGATATTGGAGTAGCCCTCTCTGCCCAAACCCGTGTCCATGAACATCTCATGAATATCCCGGAGTCTGGCTGACTGACGGTTGATGTAATACTCGCTGTCACCGGAGCGGTAGTAGCGCCGGGTGACCATGATCTCGTCGGCGTCATAAGAAAGCGCCCGGTCAGAATTATCCAGCGTAAGGGTCGCTTCCGCAAAGCCCACAGAAGGTCTTTTCTGTGTGCCTCCGAAGATCACGTCTTCCATTTTTGCGCCACGGAGCGTCTTGGTGCTCTGCTCGCCCATGACCCAAAGGATCGCGTCGGAAATATTCGATTTACCGGAGCCGTTGGGGCCGACAATGGCGGTAATATCGTCGCCAAATCGGATCACGGTTTTATCCGGGAAGGACTTAAATCCCTGAACCTCCAATGATTTCAGATACACAGCAATACCTCACCGTTAAAATATGTAAAATGAATCAGCTTATTATACTTTATTTTTACAGAAAAAGCAAGGCTTTCTTTCGCTTCCAGCCGCCTAAAAATGAACGAAAAATACGCTTTCCCCTTGCATTTTACAACCTGTTCCGCTAAAATAAAGCAAAAGGAGGTTTTCCACATGAAACGAACCATTACCATACTGATGACCATTCTCTTAGTTTTGAATCTATGTCTGCTCTGCGGCTGTGTGCAGGAGCCTGCTGACCCCAATCTGGGCAATAATCCCGGTAATTCCTCCGGCGAGAGCAGTTCGGAATCTTCCAGCCAGAGCACCTCGGAATCCTCATCAGAGACCAGCGTGCCCCCCACCACTACCACGCCGCCAACAACACCCCCTGCCACCGGCGACGCGGAAATGATCGGTTCCCTGTACACCCGGGGTGAGCTCATGGAACTGAGCAACCACGTTTGGGGCTACGGCCCCGGACCTAACCGTCCCCAGTACAACAACCGGCCGGAATATGCCATCGCCGAGCAAAACAAGTATGCCAAATACGGCTCAAACTTCATTGCTCCGGATAACGGGCAGATCTACCTGACCTTCGACTGCGGTTATGAATACACCGCCACTATCGAAGGCGAGCAAGTAAGAGTGACCGAATGGATTCTGGACATTCTGGCGGAAAAGCAGGTCAAGGGCGTATTCTTCGTCACCATGGACTACTGCAAAAAGCAGCCAGAGCTGGTGCGCCGCATGATCGCCGACGGCCATGCAGTTGGCAACCACTCCAACACCCACCCGTCAATGCCGACTCTTTCTATCGACAAGATGGTAGACGAAGTAATGATCCTTCATGAATATGTACAGGAGCATTTTGGCTATACCATGACATTGTTCCGCCCCCCGGAGGGTGCATTCTCTGTCCAGAGTCTCGCAGTTGTTCAGAGTCTGGGTTACAAAACCGTACACTGGAGCTTTGCCCACCGGGACTGGGTAACCAACGACCAGCCCGACCCCACCGAAGCACTGGATACCATTCTGACCAAGGCTCACGGCGGTGCTATCTACCTGCTCCATGCGGTTTCCGTCACCAATGCCACAGTTCTATCTGATGCCATCGATGGCTTTATCCAGAAAGGCTTTACGCTGGAACTGTTCCAATAATATGAGCAAAAACGCCGCTGAAAACAGCGGCGTTTTTCTTATTCTTCCCTGACATTGGATATTCCTTTCCGGACGTCTGTGGGAACAGCAGGAACTGTATAACACAGTTCACACTTCCCACCATTTAAGATTTTCAACTGTTGACCCACCCGGACTGCAATCGTTTCTGCGGAAAAAAACAAAAAAATCATCGAGAATCTATTGCAACCGAACGGAAAATGCAGTATACTATTGCATATTCATTTTTAAGTCAAACCGTATGCTTAGGAGGAATCTATATGAACACAAATGTACGTCCCGACTCCATGCAGCGCATCACCACCAAAGAATTGGCTGATGCATTTATCCAAGAACAAATTGCCGAAATCCGTGCCCAGGTGGGCGACAAAAAAGTCCTGCTGGCCCTCAGCGGCGGCGTAGACTCTTCCGTTGTCGCCGCACTGCTGATCAAAGCCATCGGCAAGCAGCTGGTATGTGTGCACGTCAATCACGGCCTCATGCGCAAAGGCGAAAGTGAAGATGTCATTAAAATCTTCGGCCAGGAGCTGGACGCAAACCTTGTATATGTGGACGCAACTGACCGTTTCCTGAATCTTCTTGCCGGCGTTTCCGACCCCGAAAGCAAGCGTAAGATCATCGGCAAGGAATTTATCGAAGTCTTTGCAGAAGAAGCTCGAAAGCTGGAAGGCGTGACCTTCCTGGCTCAGGGCACGATCTACCCCGACATTCTGGAATCCGTCAAGGCTGCCGAGGGCAAAAAAGCCGTCAAGTCCCACCACAATGTGGGCGGCCTGCCGGATGATCTGAAATTCGAGTTGGTCGAGCCTGTGAAGCTTTTATTTAAGGACGAAGTCCGGGTTGTGGGCGAGGCTCTGGGTCTGCCCCATGCTATGGTCTACCGTCAGCCCTTCCCGGGCCCCGGTCTTGGTGTCCGTTGTCTGGGCGCGATTACCCGGGACCGGCTTCATGCCCTTCGGGAAGCCGATGCCATCTTGCGGGAAGAGTTCGATAAATCCGGCCTTGCCGAAAAAGTATGGCAATACTTTATCGCCGTGCCTGATATTAAAAGCGTGGGCGTAAAAGACGAGAGCCGTTACGAAGGCTGGCCCGCCATCATCCGCGCTGTAAACACCAAGGACGCCATGACCGCCACCGTGGAAGATATCCCCTACCCGGTGCTGCATAAGATTGTTGCCCGCATTACCGCCGAAGTGGAGGGCATCAACCGCGTCCTGTTCGACCTGACACCCAAGCCCACCGGAACCATCGAGTGGGAGTGACCCAAAGTGGCTGTTGAGTAGTCGAAAAAGCCTTGATATTACAAGGGTTTTTGCCTCTCGCAATTTGAAAAAATCAGCGAAAATCGCTCGTTGATACCAAATTGATACCACCACTATTCGGGGATAGAATAATACCAAAGTCTCTCAAAGCTCGCAAATTCGTTTTCTCAAGACGAATCTGCGGGCTTTTTTTACTGTAATTCTCCGTATTCTCTGAAACGCCATGAAATGAGGAGCAAACAAAATTTTTTCAAAAATTTTCGTTGATACCGTTGATTTTTACCCTCTGAAATTCCGAATCAGTGAAAGGACTTGAAACCTTAACACGATTTAGGAGGTTCAGAATATGGCTGAATGTTTGTTTATTAAAGCTGATGAAGTTGTAAAGATGTTGGGAGTATCCCAATCCGAGGCATATAGAATCATTAAGAAATTGAATGAGGAAATGGCTGCGAAAGGATACATCACAATAAACGGTCGTGTAAATCGAAAATACCTTGAGGAGCAAATATACGGCTATGAGTCGGTAAATCGTCAAGGAGGTAAAAAGTAATGGCTGTTTACAAAGACAAAAACGGAACGTGGTATGTCTCCGCAAGATATACCAACTGGAAAGGCGAAGCAGATCGCAAAGTAAAGAGAGGCTTTCAGACCAAGCGTGAAGCCGCCGAATGGGAGAAGAACTTCTTCCTCGAAAACGCAGGAAACCTCGATATGACTTTTGAGGCTTTCTATCAACTCTACAAGCAGAACACCAAAGACCGCATCAAGCTCAACACTTGGAAGATGAAGGAGAGTGTCATTGAGGGCAAAATCCTTCCTTATTTCAGAAGCAGGCGCATGAACGAAATCAAACCGAGAGACGTGGTTAACTGGCAGAACACGATGATGAAAATGACCGATGAAGACGGCAAGCCTTTCTCTCCTGTGTATCTCAAAACAATCCACAATCAGCTCAGTGCTATTTTCAATCACGCAGTTAAGTTCTA
>JAZNFY010000052.1:0-19754 GCA_045589195.1 Faecousia sp.
CGCTCAACCAGCATACCGCTGAGTCTGCTTTTTTGCAGTGCATCAAGCAACGTTTTTTGCTCATACCAAAACAAAAAATACCGTTCCAGGTCACCCGCTGCGGAAGCATTTCTTTCCTTTAAACGACCGTC
Organism: Faecousia sp.; assembly: GCA_045589195.1. Lineage (GTDB taxonomy): Bacteria > Bacillota > Clostridia > Oscillospirales > Oscillospiraceae > Faecousia. Next base: position 132 of record JAZNFY010000052.1, read on the forward strand.
CGAAAAGGTATCAAACTCCATCAACGTATGATCAATCAGCGCCATCAGCGCTCCGTCCTTACTGGAGAAATACCGGTAAAAAGACTTTCTTGGGATAGCCATACTTTCACACAGATCGCTGATCGAAATCTCCTCATACCGGTGGGTGCACATTGTCTGTAAAAGTCCCAATTCCAACTGTCTCTGACGGGCAGCGGACTGCTCAGTTTTACAAAGCTTATACATACCTTCCCCTCCAATTTTTCCAATTACCATAATTATACCAAAAAGTAATAAATTATCAACTCTTTTGTGAACATTCCCTAAAAACATCACCATAAAGATTTGCAGTAGATGTCACAAAATCGAAGAAATGTCCCTATTCATTTTCTTGTGCATATTATATAATAACTATAATTGATGTGGGTCTGTCCACATTACATTAAGGAGGTATAATCATGGCAAAAAAACCCGTTACCCTGGATGCCAACGGTTATCGCAAATTTGGCATCCGCGATAAACTCGCCTATGCCGCCGGTGACCTTGGCTGTAACATGAGCTTTGGTCTGAAAGGCACCGTGCAGACCTTCTGGCTCGTTTTCATGTTTATGGAAACTGGCCTGTTCTCGATCCTTCTGCTTTTGGTTCAGGCATGGGACGCAATCAACGATCCGCTCATCGGCACCCTCATTGACAACGACAAGAGAAAATACAAGATGGGTAAGTATAAAACTTACATCTTCATCGGCGCATGCGGCCTGTTGATCGGCGGCGCTGCGGTATTTCTTCCCTTCCCGGGTGCAAATGATGTGGTAAAGGCCATTCTCTTCGTTATCGGTTACATCATCTGGGATGCTGCCTACACCATGGCAAACGTACCTTATGGCACCATGCTGAACATTGTTACCACCGACGATCAGGAAAGAGCTTCTCTGTCCGTATTCAGATCCATCGGCGGCGCTGTTGGCGGCATGCTCCCCGGCATTATTCTTCCCATGCTGATCTGGGAAAAGGTCAAGTACGACGGAACTACCAGCTTCCTGAACAAGATCGAAATCCCCGCAGGCGCAGAAAGTGCATTTGCTCCCGAAAACTTCCACAACAACCCCATTACCGGCGAAGCTTACAAAGTTGGCGACGCAGTGCTTAGCCCCCTTACCGGCGGCGAGCTTGAAATTCTCTTGGGCGACAGAGTATTCTGGGCCGCTCTTATTATGGGTGTTATTGGCTTTGTGTTCTTCATGCTCATGATCAAGAACATCACCATCCGTGGCAATGAATACGCACAGCTCAACCAGGAAGGCGGCGAGAAGGTTAACCTGTTCAAGTCCTTTGGTACCTTTATGAAGAACCGTCCCGCTGTTGGCTGCACCATTGCCGCCATGGGTATGTTCCTGGGTATGCAGTCTGCTTCTACCGCTAACACCATCATGTTCGCCACCCACTTCGGCAAGGCCTCCCTTTCCGGTCTGGTGATGATGGTTGGCTTCCTGCCCATGTTCATCTTCATGCCTTTCGCAACCAAGCTCGTTAAGAAGTTTGGCAAGAAAGAAGTTGCATCCATCGGTTCTATCGCCGGTCTTATTGGCGGTGCAATCCTTTGCCTGTTCCCCTTCTGCCCCAAGGACGTTCAGCTTATCGTTTACATGATTGGCCTGGTGTTCTTTGGTCTGGGCATGGGCTTCTATAACTGCGTATCCTGGGCAATGATGGGTGATGCCATCGACTATCAGGAGTGGAAGTTCGGCAAGCGGGAAGAAAGCGTTGTTTACGCGCTGCACTCCTTCTTCCGTAAGCTGGCTCAGGGCGTTGGCCCCGCAGCAGTTATTGCGATCATGGGCACCCCCCTGATCGGCTATCAGTCCGCACTTGGCACCATCGGTCAGTCCGCAGAAACCGCAGCAAGACTTTGCTGGCTGGTTGCTGGCCTGTATACGTTCAGCGCTGTTTGCCAGTTCGTCGGTGTTGCTCTGATTTACAACATTGACAAGAAGACCCTGGCAAAGATGACTGAGGAACTGGCTGCACGGCACGCTGCTCAGGAGTAATCCTATTTCCTAAAAATTATCCCCCGGAACATTTGTTCCGGGGGATCTTTTATATTCCGTTTCCTCTTAACTCAATGATCTGGTCACGCAGCACGGCAGCATATTCGAATTCCATCATTTTTGCCGCCTCTTTCATCAGCTTTTCCAGTCGGGCAATCTCTTTTTCCTTCTCTCCCTTGGTCAGCTTGATGCCGCTTCTACCCTTCCGATCTGCCGTGGGAGAAGAAATTTCAATCAGATCCCGAACCGATTTGATCACTGTCTTGGGTACGATTCCATTTTCTTCATTGTATTCCTTCTGAATCTTCCGGCGGCGATCTGTTTCTTCAATGGCGGCAGCCATAGACGGCGTGACCTTATCCCCATACATGATCACCCTGCCCTCCGCATTCCGGGCAGCGCGACCAATGGTCTGAATCAGACTGGTCTCACTTCTCAGGAAACCTTCCTTATCTGCGTCCAGAATGGCGACCAGACTCACTTCCGGCAGGTCAAGACCTTCTCTCAAAAGGTTGATGCCCACCAAAACATCAAATTTCGCCATACGAAGATCGCGAATGATCTCCATACGCTCCATGGCGCCGATATCCGAGTGCATATACCGAACCTTAATGCCCGCTTTCAGCAGATATGCCGTTAAGTCCTCCGCCATCTTCTTAGTCAGCGTCGTGACCAAAACCCGCTCCTGTTTCGCCGTGCGGGCATTGATTTCCCCGATCAGGTCATCGATCTGCCCCTCAATAGGCCGTACTTCCACCTCCGGATCCAAAAGCCCCGTGGGTCGGATCACCTGTTCCACCGTCTGGCCGGAACGGGTACGCTCATACTCGGCAGGCGTTGCGGAAACATACACAATCTGATTGAGTTTGCTGTCAAATTCCTCAAAATTCAACGGACGGTTATCATAGGCAGAGGGCAGGCGGAATCCATAGTTCACCAGCGCATCCTTGCGGCTGCGGTCACCGGCATACATTGCCCGGGTCTGGGGCAATGTTACATGACTTTCATCGATAAACAGTAGAAAATCCTCCGGAAAATAATCCAAAAGCGTCGTTGGCGGTGTGCCGGGCGCTCTGCCCTGAATCACCCGGGAATAGTTTTCAATTCCGTTGCAAAAGCCGATCTCCGTGAGCATTTCCAGATCATAGGCCGTACGCTGCGCGATTCGTTGCGCTTCCAACAACCGATCCTGCGCCCGGAACCACGCCACCTGCTCATCGCACTCCCGCTGAATTTCCAGCATGGCTCGTTGCAGTTTCTCCCGGGATGCCACATAGTGACTGGCAGGATATATGGCCACATGATCCACATACCGTTCCACCATGCCGGTTAAAGCATTGATCTCACTGATGCTGTCAATCTCATCGCCGAAGAACGCTACCCGAATGGCCCGCCCGGACCAATACGCAGGGTAAATTTCCAACGTGTCTCCCCGAAGACGGAAACGGTTACGGGAAAAATCCAGGTCATTTCGCTCATAGCGAATTTCCGTCAGCTTGCGAAGCAGCGCGTCCAGCGGATACTCATTGCCTACCCGCAAGGAGATCACCATGCTCTTATAATCAATGGGGTCACCCAAGCCATACAGGCAGCTTACCGAAGACACCACGATCACATCCCGCCGCTCAAAAAGCGCGGAGGTAGCGCTGTGGCGCAGCCGATCAATTTCCTCATTGATGGAGGCATCCTTCTCGATATAGGTGTCCGTATGGGCAATATAAGCCTCCGGCTGATAATAGTCGTAGTAGGATATAAAATACTCAACCGCATTTTCCGGGAAAAACTCCCGAAATTCCGAGCAAAGCTGCGCTGCCAATGTTTTATTATGGGCAAGAACGAGCGTTGGCCGATTGACTTTTTCAATCACAGATGCCATGGTAAAGGTCTTGCCCGAGCCGGTCACGCCCAAAAGAGTCTGCTCCCGCAGACCCCAATTAATTCCGTTGACTAAGGCCTCTATCGCTCCCGGTTGGTCGCCGGAGGGTTGATAGTCACTGTGCAAAACAAACTTGTCCATAGCGTACTCCAAATCATAACGTACTAAATCAGTGTATAGGTAGATTGTGGATGGTAAAGTCCCGACTGCACCAACGATACATACTCCGTATCTGCAACAATCAAATGATCCGCCAGAGTAATCTCCACCGTTTGCAGCGCCGCAGCCAACCGTTTGGTTGTCTGCACATCTTCACCGGAGGGGATCGCCAGACCGCTGGGATGATTATGGGCCAAGACCACGGTGGTTGCATTCACACTCAGCGCAATCTCCACAATTTTACGAATGGGCACAGCCGCGGAATTGACACTTCCCTCACCTACCTCCCGGCAGCAAAGCACCTTACACTTGGCATCCAGGCACAAAAGAAACACCGTTTCATTCCGTCTGCCTGCAAATTGAGGAAGCATATAATTTCCACAGCTTTCAATGTCGGGAAGAATTTCCACATCGGCTGTCTGATTCACCCGATAATACCGAACAAACTCATTGGCAAAGGACAGAAATACTGCCGCGCTTCTCCCAACTCCGGGCACCTTCTGCAATTCCTCCACCGGCGCGCAGAGCACTTGGCACAGCGTTCCGAATTTATTGAGCAAATTATGCGCGATCTCATTGGTATCCTTCCTGGGAATACAGTAAAATAAGAGCATTTCCAAAACCTGGTTTTCCTCGAAATGATCCAGCCCTTCCTGGACAAACCGCTCTTTTAACCGTTCCCGATGTCCGTCGTGAATCGACATATTTTTTCACCTCTTTGCGGATTTTCCTTGCTATTTCCAAATTTTTTCGCTAAAATAACCATATAGCGAATTTCGTCGAAATTATGCGACAATAGTTTTCCAAAAATTTGCACATGATATACCACGAGGAGGAAGATCATGGAACAAAATAATGATGTATTCGCAATGCTGGATCTGCTGACCCGGGGTGCATTTTGCGTAAAAAACGGCACCATAGTAGCGGTAAACGAAACCGCAAAAAAATATGCCATCACCACTGATACTGCCATTGAGGATCTGCTCATCACTGGCAAGCAGGAGTATAAGAACTTTCAAACCGGCTGCCTGTATTTAACATTGCAGCTTTCGGGTAATGTTTGCGGCGCCTCTGTTTCCAATGTCAACGGCTACCATGTGTTCGTATTGGAGCAGGATGAAGATCTGGCAGAACTGCAAACCATGGCTCTGGCCGCCCAGGAACTTCGGAAACCCCTGACCGGCATCATGACTGTGGCAGACAACCTGTTTCCTTTAACGGAAGATGACGCCGATCCCGAGCTCCGGGAACAGGTAACCCGAATCAACCGGGGTCTGTTCCAAGTCCTTCGGATCGTCAGCAACATGTCCGATGCCTACCGTTACTGCCAAACGGCGGCCTCCCATCAGCAAACAGGCAACATATGCAATATCCTGCAAGGTATTTTTGATAAAGCTGCTCCGCTTATCAGCCACACCGGTCTTACTTTGGAATATACCGGTATCAATGAGTCCATCTACTGCCTAGTGGATGAAGAAAAATTAGAGCGCGCCATCAACAATATCTTATCCAACGCCATTAAATTTTCCCCCAAGGGCAGTGTGATCCGGGCCCACCTGACCCGAAACGGCAGCATGCTGTACCTCACGGTTCAAGACGAAAACCAGGATCGCTCAAACAGCATTCCAGCAGATATTTACTCCCGTTTCCGCCGGGAACCCGGTATTGAAGACAGTCGCTTCGGCTTAGGCCTTGGAATGGTTCTGATCCGTTCTGCCGCAGCCGCCCATGGCGGTACTGTCCTCATGGAGCAACCCCCGGAGCACGGCACCCGGCTGACCATGACTCTTTCCATCCGCCAATCCAATAACGCAGCTGTCCGATCTTCGAATCTGCTTGTGGACTATGCCGGCGAATGGGATCACGGCCTTTTGGAGTTCTCCGAGAACCTTCCCGCCGGACTGTACAGCAATCAAAACTAACCCTGTCCCTGACCTTAACCGGTCAGGGATTCTTATTTCAAATAGTTCTTTAAATACTGCCCGGTAAAACTTTGATCATTGGCAGCCACCTGCTCCGGCGTGCCGGAAGCTACAACCATGCCGCCTCCGTCGCCGCCCTCCGGACCAAGGTCAATGATATAATCTGCCGTTTTGATCACATCTAAATTGTGCTCGATCACCAGCACCGTATTGCCGGCGTTGACCAATTGTTGCAGCACATCGATGAGTTTATGCACATCCGCAGCATGCAGTCCCGTTGTGGGCTCGTCCAAAACATAGATGGTTCTACCGGTAGATGCTCTTGCCAATTCCGTAGCCAGCTTGACCCGCTGGGCCTCACCGCCGGAAAGGGTGGTGCTGGATTGACCCAGCTTCACATATCCCAGCCCCACGTCCACCAGCGTCTGAATCTTTTTCCGGATCTTCGGCAGGTTTTCAAAATATTCCACCGCCTCTTCCGCAGTCATCGAAAGCACATCGGCAATATTTTTGCCCTTATAAAGCACTTCTAGCGTTTCCCGGTTGTACCGGGCTCCCCGACACACTTCACAGGGCACATACACATCTGCAAGGAAATGCATTTCAATCTTGACCAAGCCATCACCGCAGCAAGCCTCGCAGCGGCCACCCTTGACGTTAAAGCTAAACCGCCCCGGACCATAACCCCGGATCTTTGCATCATTGGTGGAAGCGAATAAATCCCGAATGTCATTGAACACACCGGTATAAGTGGCCGGATTGGAACGGGGCGTCCGCCCAATGGGATTCTGGTCAATGTCGATCACCTTGTCCAAATGCTCCAAACCCCGGATTCCACGGCATGCACCAGGACGGGTGCGGGCATGATTAAGCTTGTTGAGCAAGGTTTTATTCAAGACCTCATCCACCAAACTGGATTTGCCCGATCCGGAAACGCCGGTAACGCATGTCAGCGTGCCCAAGGGAATCGACACATCCACATTCTTTAAGTTATTCTCTGTTGCGCCGTCAATGTGCAGGACATTTCCGTTCCCTTTCCGTCTTTGCGCAGGCACAGGGATCTTCTTCGCTCCGGAAAGATACTGACCGGTAACGGATTGCTTACAGTCCATCACGTCCTGCAAGCTGCCTGTGACCACGATTTCACCGCCACGGCTGCCTGCCCCTGGGCCCACATCCACAATATAATCCGCTGCCCGCATGGTATCCTCGTCATGCTCCACCACGATCAGCGTATTGCCGATATCCCGCAAATGCTTCAACGTTGAAAGCAGCTTATCATTGTCCCTTTGGTGCAGGCCAATGGACGGCTCGTCGAGAATATACAGCACTCCCATCAAAGATGAGCCGATCTGTGTCGCCAATCGAATCCGCTGACTTTCACCGCCGGAAAGGGTACCGGCGCTGCGGCTGAGGGTCAGATAAGAAAGACCCACATCGCACAAAAAGCGCAGTCTGGAACGAATCTCCCGAAGGATCTGCTCCGCCACAAGCGCCATATTGCCTTCCAGCTTCAACTGATCCAGGAAACTAAGCTCCTGGGCAACACTCATGGTGCAAAAATCCATAATGCCAATACCGCCCACAGTAACCGCCCGGGCAATATCCGACAGTCGGTTGCCGCCACAATGGGGGCACGGTGCCATCGTCATGCACTCTTCCAATTCTTTTCGCACTGCTTCAGACTGTGTTTCCCGGAAGCGGCGGCTGACATTATTCAAAATGCCCTCAAAAGGCTGTTCCAGCACGCCCATTCCGTTACCCCGGTTATAGGTCATGCGAAGTTTCTCTCCCCCGGTTCCGTAAAGGATCACATCCTGCGCCTCTTTGCTAAGACTTTCAAAAGGCTCGGTCAAGGAGAAGTGATACTTCTGTGCCAAAGCCTCAAAGTACATACGAAAAACGCTGTCTGTCCGGGCGCTCTGCCATCCGGATACCTGAATGGCACCGTCAAAAATCGACTTTGTTTTATCCGGCACTGCCAGATCTGGATCCGCCACCAGCTGGAATCCCAATCCGGTGCAATGAGGGCACGCGCCGGAAGGATTGTTGAAAGAAAACATTCTGGGCTCCAACTCAGTCAGACTGATGCCGCAGTCCTCACAGGCATAATTCTGAGAAAAGCTCAGCACTTCCCCGGAATCCGGGAACAAAATACCCACCAGTCCCCCAGAATGTCCGCAAGCGGTCTCAATAGAATCCGTCAAACGACGGCGAAGGCCCTCTTTGAGCACCAACCGATCCACAACCAGCTCAATATTGTGCTTCTTGTTCTTCTCCGGTACAATTTCCTCAGAAAGCTCATAAATGATCTCGTCCACCCGCACCCGGGAAAAGCCTGCCTTCCGGGCATCTTCGAACACCTTTTGGTGCTCACCCTTCTTCCCCCGAATCACCGGAGAAAGGATCATAAACCGAGTTCCGTCACCCAGTGCTTCCACCCGATCCACGATCTGATCAATGGTCTGCCGCCGAATTTCCTTGCCGCATTTGGGGCAGTGCGGAATGCCGACTCTTGCCCACAGAAGACGCAGATAATCGTAAATTTCCGTCACCGTGCCCACCGTGGAGCGGGGATTCTTGGACGTTGTTTTCTGGTCAATGGAAATTGCAGGAGAAAGACCGTCAATCGCGTCCACATCCGGCTTGTCCATCTGACCCAAAAACTGCCGGGCATAGGAGCTTAAACTCTCCACATAACGGCGCTGACCCTCGGCAAAGATCGTATCGAAAGCCAGACTGGACTTACCCGATCCGGACAGCCCCGTAAACACAATCAGCTTATCCCGGGGAATGGTCAGACTCACATTTTTTAAATTGTTCTCTCTGGCGCCTTGAATTATGATTTTGTCGTTCATAGCACCCTCCCGCAGTGTAAAAAATCTTCTTTATAGTATATCACACTTCAAAGCGCCGCACAACCCTTTTTTCAAGGAGAAAACTCTCTTTCCCCTTGTTTGCGCCACCAAGCAGAAAAATGGCACTTTGTCCGAAGAGCTGATAAAAATTATCTTGTTTTTCGGTGTTATTTTTCCTCCTTGGGTGTTGCAATTTGCATAAACAAAATGGTATAATATCCTAAGATTGGATATTCGGATCGAAACAACACAAAAAGAGAAAAGTGAGGTACTGTTCGATGATTAGGTATGGAGAAAATATCAAGGTATTTACCGGCAATTCCAGTCCCGAATTTGCCAAAACTATCTGCAAGGAATTGGGCATCGCCCTGGGCAACAGCGAAGTGAAGAGCTTTGCTGACGGTGAAGTTTCCGTTTCCCTGAACGAGACTGTCCGCGGCGCAGACGTTTTTCTGATTCAGTCCACCTGCAAGCCGGTCAACGACCGCCTGGTTGAGCTTCTGGTCATGATCGACGCTTGCCGCAGAGCTTCTGCCGGCCGTATCACTGCGGTTATCCCCTACTTTGGTTATGCCCGTCAGGACCGCAAGGCCAAGAGCCGCGATCCCATTTCCGCCAAGCTGGTCGCCAACATGCTCACCGCCGCCGGCGCTGACCGTGTGCTGACCATGGACCTCCATGCCGCTCAGATCCAGGGCTTCTTCGACATTCCTGTGGATCACCTGCCCGGTAACCCCACTTTTGTGAAATATTATCTGGAAAAGTTCCCCGAGGACAAGTTCAATCACGATGAATTCGTGGTCGTTTCTCCCGACGTGGGCTCCGTTGCCCGTGCCCGTGCCTTCGCTGCAAAGGTACACATGGGTCTGGCCATCGTGGATAAGCGCCGTCAAAAGGCCAACGAATGCGAAGTTATGAACGTCATCGGTGATGTCAAGGACAAGACCTGTATCCTCTATGATGACATGGTGGATACTGCTGGCTCTCTGTGCAACGCTGCAAAAGCTCTGGTTGAAATCGGCGGTGCAAAAGTGGTTTACGCCTGCGCCACCCACGGTGTGCTTTCCGGCCCCGCTCTGGAACGCATTGAAGAGAGCCCCATTCAGGAAATCGTATTCCACAACACCATTCCCATTACCCAGAACACACCCAGCGGAAAAATCAAATCTCTGGACGTGGCGCCCATTTTTGCCCGCGCCATCGACCATATCCACGGCGGTACATCCATCGCCGACCTGTTCTAAGCCGTGTTTGGCAAAAAGCAGGAGGCTTGGCTCATCGTCGGCCTTGGAAATCCCGGATCGGAATACGAGAAAACCCGGCACAATTGCGGTTTTCGCGCCATTGACATACTGGCCGACTCTCTGGGCTGCAAGATCGATCGGGCAAAATTCCAGGGTCTTTACGGTCAGGTCACGAAAAACGGCCGTAAGCTTTACCTGTTAAAGCCCATGACCTATATGAATCTTTCCGGCCGTTCTGTTTTACAGATGAGCGCCTATTTCCACATACCGCCTCAGCAGATCATCGTTTTGTTTGACGATATATCGCTGGAACCCGGAAGACTACGCGTCCGCCCGGATGGCTCAGCCGGCGGTCACAACGGTATTAAATCCATTATTTCGGAAATTGGCAGTGAGGCATTCCCCCGAGTCAAAATCGGTGTGGGTGCCAAAGCCCACAAAGAGCAGGATTTGGCAGACTGGGTGCTTTCCACTTTTTCCGCCGGAGAAGAAAAGCTGCTTCAATCCGCCTTGGAGCGCGCGGCAGAGGCCGCCCTGTGCATCATTGACCGGGGTGTACCGGAAGCCGCCAGCCAATTTAACGGCAGCAAGCCGGAATAAACAGTCGAATCAACACGGAAAGGGGGTCTTTTTCCCCCTTTCCGCATTGTTACGTGGAGGAAAACCATCATGAACCCACTGCTTTCCATCTTGAAAACCATACCGGAATACAACGCTTTATTAAACGCAGTATCCCGGGGTGAAAGTGTTGCCATTACCGATATCGGGCAGATCAACCGGGCTCATTTTATCGCAGGACTGCGCCAGGAAACCGCTCAGCCCATTGTGATCCTCTGCCCCGATGATTCCTCCGCAAAACGCCTGCAAGACGATCTGGGGGCTTTTTTAGGCCAGGCACCGTCTGTGCTCCCCTCCCGGGAATTGACTCTTTATGATACGGCTGTGGTTTCCAGAACTTGGGAACAACAACGTCTGCGCCAGCTTTATGATCTTTACACCGGCAAGACCCAGTTGCAGATCATGTCCTGGGAATCCCTCAGCCAGCGAACCATGCCCCCGGCTGTGCTGAATCAGGCGGCTTTTATGTTGAAAACCGGCGAATCCTACGATATTACTGTCCTGACCGAGAAACTCACCCACTGCGGTTACAGCCGCTGCGCCATGGTAGAGGGTCCGGGCCAATTTGCGGTGCGGGGCGGCATTTTGGATGTGTTTTCTCCTGCGGCGGATCTCCCCTTTCGGGCAGAATTTTTTGGCGAAGAATTGGATAGCATGGGTTATTTTAACCCAGATACGCAAAGAAGGTCGGAAAACACCGAAGAAGTGACGGTTTTGCCGGTGGGAGAAACTCAGCCCAGACTGCACCGTCACGGACTGCCCGGACTTTGTGAAGACATAAAGGCCTTGATTTCCCGGCAAAATCGACGCAAAAACCCAAATACCGCGCTGATCAACACCCTTCAAGGTGACCTAAATAAATACGAAAATGCCTTGCAACATCCGGCAGCAGATCGCTACATGGCGCTGATTTATCCGGAGTATGCGTCCGCTTTTGACTATATTCCCCAAAATGCGACGATCATTATTTGCGACCATGCCAGCTTAAAGCGTGCAACTAAGGTGCGAACAGAGGCAATTGGCATGCAACTAGACGGCCTGTTGGAGAGCGGAATTCTTGCCGGTGAGCTGTGCGATTATGTAAGCCAATGGGAAGATTTCTGTGCCGGACTTAAAAACCGGTCCGTTCTTTACTTTGATTCTTTCGGCGGCAGCGCATATCCCGAGGAATGCCGTCCCAAGCAACTGCTGCCCGTTCTGGCCAAGCAACTGCCCGGTTACGGCGGAAGCCTGGATACCGCCGCGGCAGACCTTTTAAATTACAAAAAATTAGGCTATTCCGCTCTGGTTCTCTGCGGCACCCGGCGCCGGGCGGAGCTTTTACAGGAACTGCTGAACAGAAAGGATCTGGCTGCGTCCATTGCCATTCCTCTGGAACAGCTGCCCAAAAAAGGCCAGATCTTCCTTACGGAAGGTACGCTGCCTTTCGGCATGGAATATCCCGATTCCAAGCTTACCGTTCTCACAGAAGGCCAATTAACCGGCACCACCGCGCCCAAACGAAAAACCAAGAAATCTGCCACCAATCGGCAAAAACTGAACTCCTTTACAGACCTTGCCCCCGGCGATCTGGTGGTGCATGAGAATTATGGTATCGGCCGCTTTGTATCCATGGAGCGAATTAAGGTAGACGGCGCGATCAAGGACTATATCAAAATTGCCTATCACGGCAGCGACACGCTGTTTGTGCCCGCTTCCCAGCTGGATATGGTAAGCAAGTATATTGGCAGCGGCGGCGAAGATGCCAATGTTCGGCTGAACAAAATTGGCTCAGATGCATGGCAGAAGACCAAGACCAAAGCCAGAAAAGCCGCAAAAGACATGGCCGGTGAGCTGATTCAGCTTTACGCTGCCAGAAAGCGGCAGGAGGGTTTTGCCTTTGCGGCAGACTCCCCCTGGCAAAAAGAATTTGAGGACAATTTCCCCTACCCGGAGACCGACGACCAGCTGCGCTGCATCAGCGAAATCAAGTCTGATATGGAATCACCCACGCCTATGGACCGTCTGCTTTGCGGCGATGTGGGCTTTGGCAAGACCGAGGTTGCCCTGCGGGCGGTGATGAAAGCCATTATGGATGGCAAGCAAGCTGCTATTTTGGTTCCCACGACCATCTTGGCGCAACAGCATTACCACACCGCCATCTCCCGTTTCCGGGGCTTCCCGGTAAATATTGACGTACTAAGCCGTTTCCGCACCCCTACGGAACAGAAAAAAACACTGCAAAAGCTCAGTACCGGCGGTGTGGATCTGATTATTGGCACGCACAAGCTTTTGCAAAAATCTGTACAGTTTAAGGATCTGGGTCTGCTGATCGTAGACGAAGAGCAGCGCTTTGGTGTCAGCCACAAAGAGCGGCTGAAAGAAATCTCCAAGGGCGTGGATGTACTGACCCTCTCCGCTACGCCCATTCCCCGAACGCTGAACATGGCTCTGAGCGGAATTCGGGATATGTCCACCATTGAGGAATCCCCATCCGACCGGTATCCGGTGCAGACCTTTGTGCTGGAACACAATAACGCCATCATCGACGATGCCATTCGCCGGGAGGTGGCCCGGGGCGGTCAGGTATACTACCTGCACAACCGCACAGAAACCATTGACCAATGCGCCGGCGCGCTGCGCAAGCGGATACCTGGTCTGTCTGTCGCTGTTGCCCACGGACAGATGCACGAAGATGCGCTTGGGGATGTGATGCACGCCATGGCGAACGGAGAAATCCAGGTATTGGTATGCACCACCATCATTGAAACCGGTCTGGATATTCCCAACGCCAACACCCTGATCATCGAAAACGCCGACCGGTTCGGCCTTTCCCAGCTGCATCAGCTTCGGGGTCGCGTAGGACGCTCCACCCGGCACGCATATGCCTACTTTACCTATCGACCGGACAAAAATCTGACAGAAATTGCCGAAAAGCGCCTTTCGGCAGTACGAGACTTTGCTGAGTTTGGCTCAGGCTTCAAGATCGCCATGCGCGACCTGGAAATCCGGGGCGCCGGTAACCTGCTGGGCGCAGAACAATCCGGTCACATGATGAGTGTAGGCTACGATATGTATCTGAAACTGCTGGATGAGGCAGTTTTGGAGGAACGGGGTGAGATGCCCAAAATGCCGGACTGCTCCGCAGACCTGAACGTTACCGCAAATGTTGACCCGGATTATGTGGCAAGGGGCGAAGAACGAATGGATCTTTACCGGCGTATGGCGGCCATTCGCTCCCAGGAGGATGCAGATGACCTGCTGGATGAGATCATTGACCGCTACGGTGACCCGCCCAAGGGCGTTCTCAACCTCATCGACATTGCCCTTTTGCGCGCAGATGCCCGGCAAGTAGGAATTGACTCCATTCGTCAGAAGGCCGGTGACGTATTGTTTACCCTCACCAATCTGCATTTTGAGGCAGTGAGCTTAATTTGCGCTGATCCGGATTACAAAAATCGGGTGCAATTTGTGGCCACTGCCAAGCAGCCCACGGTACGACTGAAACTTGCTTCCGGGGTGGACAGTCTGCGTCAATGCAAGACGTTTATTGCCAGATTTCGCAACTGTCTTGGCTAAATATGGCAATTTCAGCACCCAAATGGAAAAGGCATTGCAATTTGACAAAAATATGATACAATGACTGTGTATAATGCAAAGTACAATCCGCGGTCACACCGCTGACAGATAGGAGATGTTTACCATCAATAACGGGAATAACGAAGGCAATCGCAACACACCAAATAATAAGTCCTTCACCAATATGACCGGTAGTGAGACCGTCTCCCCTCACACCGCACAAACTGCTTCCGATGCTACACAGCGCATTCGTGTGGATCAGGTAAATCGCAACACACCCCGCCGATCGGCCGCTGAACCGGTTCGCCAGGCTGCTTCTGCATCCGCTTCCCCCTCTTCGGAATTTCCCCGCCGCAGACGGCAAGCACCCAAGAAGCAAAATCATACGCCTTTGTTGATTTTGGGTATTGCGGCAGTTGTAGTATTTGCAATCATCCTTGCCTGTATTCTGTTTTTTGCAGAGCCGGAAGACAACGGTTTAATCCTCAACAACATTTACGCTGCCGGTATCGACATTGGCGGCAAAACCCCGGAGCAGGCAAAGCTTGCGCTGGAAGAGGCTACCGCAAACACATATAGCACGCTGGATATGGTTGTGGAAGTGCACGACGAAGTGATCTTTTTGTCGCCTGAGGATACCAAGGTGGAGTTGGACATTGATGCGATCGTGAAAGCCGCCTATGACCGCGGCCGTGTAGGCAGCCGCTCCGAACGGCAAAAGGCACGAAATATTTCTCTGACCTCTTCTTATGTGATCAATATTCTTCCCTACCTAAATTTGGACGAGGATTACATTGAAGGAATTTTGGAATCTCTTGGCAAAAAGTACAGCTCCACCAGAGAAGATCCCACCTATTCAATCAGCGGAAACCGACCCAATTTGAATGTATCTCCAGAAGAAATCAACACAGAACTTACCTACCAGACCATAACAATCACCGCCGGTGTTCCCGAGTTCGGTCTGGAAACCGATCGGCTTTATGACCAGATCCTGGAAGCCTACAACAGCAATATTTTCCAGGTGGTTGGCGACATTTATGTCAATCCCCCCGAAGTGCTGGACATAAATGCTCTGTTTAACGAGTTTTGTGTCGCTCCCGTAGACGCAGAACTTAACGAATCCAATCTTGACGTAAAGCCCAGCAAATTCGGCTACGGCTTTAACTTAGAAGATGTAAAGGCTTTCCTGGAAACCGCAGATTACGGCGAATCTGCAAGCTTTCCTATGCGTTTCCTGCGCCCCGACCTGACCGAAGAGGATTTGGCTGACGGCCTGTTTAACTCGGAGCTGGGTTATATAACGACCCCCGCTTCCATTGACAGCAATCTGATCGCCAATCTGAAACTGGCGTGCAAGGCCATCAATGGCACAAACGGCGGCATGATTCTGAAAAACAACGGCATTTTCTCCTTTAACGACATTGTGGGGCAGCCCACGGAGGAATTGGGTTACATGCCCGTTATCGGTTACGTTGGCAAACAGCTGCAAGAGACCCTCGGCGGCGGACTATCCCGTCTTTCCAGCGCCTTATATTACTGCGCACTGAAAGCGGATCTGGAAATTCTGGAACGCACTGCCCATGCCTTTGCCCCCAACTTCATCGAACCGGGTCTTGATGCGGATGTATTATACGGCAATATCAATTTCACGTTCAAAAACACAACCGGTAAACCCATTCGCATTGTGGCAACCGTTAACGATTTCGGCACTCTGACCGTTCGGATCCTGGGTACTGCCAACAAAAGCTACCGGATCGATGTGGTTGCTGAAACGCTGAAAACTTACCTTCCTACCACCCTGAGTAACACCATGATTGCAGATAATCCCGGCAATTATCAGGATGGCGAAGTTCTGGTACAGCCGATTGTTGGTTACGAAATCTTCACCTACAAGCTGTACAGCTACACCGACACCACCATCCCGCCCGCTAAAAAGCAAATTGCCTTGACCCACTACGACAAGCAGGATATGGTCGTCGTTGATATTGAAAGCGGCAGCTCAGAATCCGTTCCTTCCGAACCCAGCGAACCCAGCGAACCCAGTGATCCCATTGAGCCATCCGAGCCGAATGAGGAAGACAGCGGCGGCGAAAATCCATAACAAAAACCCACAGAGAAAAACTCTGTGGGTTTTTTAATCTTCTATCGTACGAATGTCCAAATGATACGCAATAACACCAGCTTCGCTTTGCTCGATCACAATCGTATAAGTTAGATCCACTACGCCGCCGGACAGGTTAATGTCATAGGACACCTGAGTTGCGCAAACGGTGATCATTAGTGTGCCCAGCTCCATTTGATAAAGGGAATCGTGGGGTACACCCTGTTGAAAATGCATTTGGGAATTCAACGCTCCGGTGCGTTTCAGCTTGATCTGATTGGGTTCAACACGAAAGGTGGTCATTACCCCTTTCAGGCCTGTCAAGTCACTTTCTTCATAGCAGATATCCCAGCCGCCGTCCCGAAATTCCAACGTTCCTTCGGTCACCAGCTGGATTGTATCCGGCTCCTGGCCGTGATAAGTTTGCGTCCCCTGGATGGTCAGCATCGCCTTTTTCTTCATTCCGCTGCCTCCATGGCCAGATCCAGAAGATTGTCGATCAGCTGTCCGTAGGCAACGCCGCTGGCGCTGAAAAGTTTGGGATACATAGAAATGGAAGTAAAGCCGGGCAAAGTGTTGATCTCATTAAACACTACTTCATCACCGTCATAGGTAACGAAGAAGTCTACTCGGCTAAGGCCCTGACAGCCGATAGCCATATAGATTTTTACAGCCATATCTCGCACTTTTTCGGATACTTCATCGGAAATTCGGGCAGGAATATAGGCAACTGATGTGTCGGTCAGATATTTGGCGTCATAGTCGTAAAATTCCGCGCCGGAATCAATCTCGCCACAGACGGATGCCATCGGGCTTTGATTGCCCATGACCGCTACTTCCACTTCTCTGCCGGAAATAAATTCCTCAACGAGAATTTTTTCATCGTAAGTGCCGGCCTGCAACAACGCCTGGCGCAAAGATTCCCGATCAACAGCCTTGGATACGCCCACTGACGAGCCAGTACCCGCGGGTTTTACAAATACAGGATAATCAAACTGCGTCTCTACCTGATTCATCACGGCGTCCACGCGCGTATCCAGTTCCGAATTACGCACAAGCATCCAGCGGGCTTGATTGATACCCGCTTGATCTACCACAAGCTTGGTCAGTGTCTTATCCATGGCAACCGCGGAGGCTGAAACGTGAGGGCCCACATAGGGAATCCCCGCCAATTGCAATAAGCCTTGCATTGCGCCATCCTCGCCGTTTTCGCCATGCAGCACCGGGAACACCACATCAATCCGTTCCCGGACCACGCAGTCGCCCTCGAAGGTCAGTAGGCCCTGGCCCCGAACAGGAGAAATGGTCGCGCGACGGTTACCCGGATAATCCAGCCACTCGCCCGTAGGAAGCAGGGAATAATCCGTGCCGCCATAAAGCACCCAGTCTCCGGTCTTCGTGATGCCTACCGGGAAAATATTGTATTTCTCCGGATCCATGTTGTTGAGCACGGACTCCGCAGAGCGCAGAGACACCTCGTATTCCGGGCTGATGCCGCCGAACAGGACACAAACGCTTAGTTTTTTCATCAAAATCGCCTCATTGTTTCAGTAATGCTTCACCGGCACGATAAATATCTCCAGCTCCCACAGTCAGAATTACATCGCCGGGCTGGGCAAGCTGACGCAGTTTCTCCGTAACCTCCGGAAGTGTAGCGCAGTAATAAGCATTGGGGATCTCGGCCAAGAAGTCTGCCGAGGATATTCCATAGATATTCCGCTCTCTGGCGGCATAAATCTCCGCCAGAACCAAAACATCAGGTTTTTTCAATTGCTCTGCAAAATCATCAAACAGCGCCTTCGTGCGGGTATAGGTATGGGGCTGGAATGCGAAAACAATTCGATTATGTCCCATAGCACGAACGGCATCAATGGTAGCCGCCAGCTCACCGGGGTGATGGGCATAATCGTCATACACCGGAATACCGTTAAATTCACCTTTGAACTCCATACGACGGCCTGCGCCACGGAATGTGGACAAACCTTCGCTGACTGCGTTACCGGGAATGTTCATGATCCATGCCGTTCCCGCAGCTGCCAGAGCATTCATGGCATTATGCCGGCCGTAAACACCAAGATCAATATGGCAGTAAAAATTAGCGTCACAAACCACGTCAAAACTGCGCCAATCTTCGGAAATATTCACGGCACGCACCCGGTTTGGATCACCGAAACCAAAAGAAACGAATGGCAATCCGGCAAGGGCATCTATGGTATTTTGGTCATCGCCATTGGCCAGAATACCCTTTGTGGCGCTTGCGGCAAACTTTCGGAAGGATTTCTGAACGTCCTGCAAATCCTTGAAATAATCCAGGTGATCCGCTTCAACATTCAAAACTACCGCCAACGTAGGGAAGAAATTCAGGAAAGAATCACAATACTCACAGCTTTCCAGCAAAATCGTATCACCCTCGCCGACTCTGTGACCTGCGTGAAGCAGTGGCAGATATCCGCCGATCATCACTGTGGGATCAAGCTCTGCCGCCATAAGAATATGCGCTACCATGGCTGTTGTTGTGGTTTTTCCGTGAGTACCGGAAATGCACAAGGCATTTTCATACTTCCGCATAATGACACCCCAAGCCTGCGCACGCTCAAAAACAGGAATGCCCAGCGCCCTGGCACCGGCAATCTCCGGATTATCATTATGTACCGCAGCAGTGCGGATCACACAGTCTGCATCCGCAACATTTTCCGACCGATGTCCTATCTCCACGCGGATACCCTGGGCAATCAACTCATCTGTGGAAACAGAGGCGTTCATATCCGAACCGGTGACAGTCAGTCCCATTCCCTGCAAAACAAGGCCAAGCGGGCGCATGGAAACGCCGCCGATACCAACCAAATGGACACGCTTACCGGGCTGAATATATTTTTCAAGGGCAAGAATCGATTCATTCATATCCTAACCGCTCCAAAATCAAAACTTTAACTAGGTTATTATACATCAATATTTGGTATTTTACAACTATAAATATAAAATTCCTGGCCGTACAATATAATGAAAGCCTCCACCATTTCTGGTGGAGGCTTCTTGTGTTCGCGTTTCCTAATTTCGCGGCTAGGGCAATCTATCGTCCTGCCGCAGGAAGTGTCCGGTGGACACTTTCAGGCAGAAAAAAGCCCCGACTTTCGTCGAGGCTTCTTGTGTTCGCGTTACCTATTTTCACGGCCAGTCACCCGGCAACTATCGTCGGCGTACATGTGCTTAACTTCTGTGTTCGGGATGGGAACAGGTGGACCCACATGACAATCAACACG
>JAZNFY010000053.1:0-13544 GCA_045589195.1 Faecousia sp.
TACCACCTGATATTTGGGCGGTTCGGTTTTTTGGAACATGTGACAGCCCCATAAAAGCAGCGCCGGCAGCGCCAATGCGGCTAGAAGTTTAATAAAATGCTTTTTCAATTCGGATCCCACCTTTTTATTAGGATGCGCCTGTGGACATAGTTTATAGGTGAAAAATCCAGTAAAAATTAACGGAAAAACCCATAAAAAATCGCTCTGCCGAAGCAGAGCGATTTTCGTTTTACAGTTCGCAGTTGTTTACGGTTCTGGGGAAGGGGAGCACGTCGCGGATATTGCCCATGCCGGTCAGGTACATGACCATGCGCTCAAAGCCCAGGCCGAAGCCGGCGTGACGGGCAGAGCCGTATTTCCGAAGATCCATATAGAAACCGTAATCCTCGGGATTCATGCCCAGCTCTTCAATGCGGGTTTTCAGCAGCTCATAATCGTCTTCACGCTGGCTGCCGCCGATGATTTCGCCGATGCCGGGCACCAGGCAGTCCATAGCTGCAACGGTCTTTCCGTCGGGGTTGAGCTTCATGTAGAAAGCCTTGATATCCTTGGGATAATCGGTGACAAATACGGGCTTTTTGAATACTTCCTCGGTCAGATACCGCTCATGCTCGGTTTGCAGGTCGCTACCCCAGGAAACGGGGTACTCAAAGCGGTCGTTCTGCTTTTCCAAAAGAGCGACGGCGTCGGTGTAGGTGATGCGGCC
The DNA here is from genome assembly GCA_045589195.1 of Faecousia sp. GTDB lineage: Bacteria > Bacillota > Clostridia > Oscillospirales > Oscillospiraceae > Faecousia. Next base: position 707 of record JAZNFY010000053.1, read on the forward strand.
AAAGTCATTGTTCAGAACGTTATTCAGACGGTCCAACAGGCCGGTGTCCACAAAGGAGTTGAAAAATGCCATTTCTTCCGGCGCCCGTTCCAGCACGTAGGAGATGATGTATTTGATCATATCCTCTGCCAGACGCATATCGTCGGAAAGGTCGGCGAAGGCGATTTCCGGCTCAATCATCCAGAATTCTGCCGCATGGCGGGTGGTGTTGGAGTTTTCGGCACGGAAGGTCGGACCGAAGGTGTAGATGTTCTTAAATGCCATGGCAAAGGTCTCGCCGTTGAGCTGACCGGAGACGGTCAGGTTGGTGGGCTTGCCGTAGAAGTCCTGGGAGAAGTCCACCTTACCGTCCTCGGTCCTGGGCACATTGTTTAAGTCCAGAGTGGTGACCTGGAACATTTCGCCTGCGCCTTCGCAGTCAGAGCCGGTGATCAGGGGAGTATGGACGTATACAAAGTCCCGATCCTGGAAGAATTGGTGGATGGCCATGGCCGCCAAACTGCGGACACGGAACACTGCCTGGAAGGTATTCGTTCGGGGGCGCAGATGGGTAATGGTACGCAGAAACTCCATGGTATGCCGCTTGGGCTGCAAGGGAAAATCGCCGGTGGAAGGGCCTTCCACGGTGATGGTGGTGGCCTGGATCTCAAAAGGCTGCTTAGAATCGGGGGTCAGAACCACTGTGCCTTTAATAATCAGCGCGGCGCCAATGTTGATCTTGGAGATCTCTTGGAAATTTTCGATGGTATCATTATAAACCACCTGAACGGGGTTGAAATAAGTGCCGTCGTTCAGGACGATAAAACCAAACTGCTTGCTGGGGCGGCGGTTACGCACCCAGCCACCGATCTCGATTTCCCGATTTGCGTAAGCGGCGGTGTTCCGAAACAGCTCGCGCACAGAAATGAGTTCCATATCAAAAACCTTCTTTCTCGCTTCAAAATATAGTTAAGTATACGCCAGTTTGGGTAATTTTACAAGAGGGAAGTTGCATATTTTGGCAAAATATTAAAAATGACCCGTAAAAATCCGGAGAGCGGTATGCGCTCTCCGGAAATATCTTGCGGTTATATAGTTTTACTCTGCCCAGGTGAAGATTTCGCCCACAGTCAGAGAGCCGAGTCCTACGGTGACCTCGCCGTTGATGGCGGTAACTTTCAGCTTGTTGCCGGCAATGCGTTCTAAGGTAATGCAGGAATCATAACCGATCAGGTCGGCTTTGATTCGGGTGTTATTGCTGTTGTCCAGACTCAGTTCACCCATTTCGCCCATGCCGAAGGATTGATAGTACCTGTTGTTGTACTTGATCAGGTAACCTTCGTTCTGCAAATCTTCCATAAATTCCGGGTCTGGCTCTTCGACATATTCAAAGTAACGCACTTCCCAAGTTAAGCCTGCGCTGGAATCGAAGCACAGGGTCTGAATCATCAGATTTTCCATGCTCATGATATTCTGAATTGATTTGCGTACCCATTTACCGGTATTGTAAGCTTTATAATCAGGGTCGGGAGCCTGGCAGGCGGTGCATTTGCCGTCTTGATAGCTGTGGTCTGACAAGTGACCCTCGGTGGCCTGGCATACGTTGCAGGTCTTGGGGGTGGTGCAGGTGGCAGCGGCCCAGTCGTGTCCGGGGGCCTGCACTTCATCAGCATGGTAGTAGTCACCGCACTGGCAGGTGTATATGGTGTAGCCGTTGACGGTGCAAGCCGGGGCGACTATTTCAGAAGTGTACTCATGGGTATGGGCAGGTACGGAGGAGTTGCTTGTAGGGTCAGAGTTGGGGGAGGAATTTCCCGTGGGGTCAGATGCGCCGAGATTTTGCTGGGGATCCTTGTCACAGGCGCAGAGGCTCAGAGCGATAACGAAGACCAGGAATAATACCAGATACTTTTTCATGGAGAAAACCTTCTTTCTGCTTTTTCTTTATCATACTGCTTTCTTCGCCAAAAAGCAAGCAAAACCCCGGAAATTCAAGTGAAATCTCCGGGGTTCTTATTTGAAAAAATTTCAGGCTCTTTTCAACAGCAACGGCCACGGAAACGGTCATGCCGGCCATGGGGTTATTACTGTTTCTTGTGCAGAAGGAATATTCCAAGTCCGACAGGAATCATGCCGAGCAGCAAAGAAGTTACCAGATTTCCTTTACCGACAGCGCAGTAATAGTGTAGGAAAGAGTCAAAATAGCCGTACTCTGCAAATCCTTGATACCTATCGTACAAATACACAAGATGGATACTTATACCAGCCGTACAAACTGCAATACCGAACATAATCAGTGAGATAGCGAGAATCTTCAAGGAAAATTCGATAATTTTGCGTTTCTTCACGCACATCCCTCCTTGATAAAAAGGACGGAAGATGCAATGTCTTCCGTCCTTAAAAGCAATTTATTTCAGAGCCTCTTCAACAGCAACGGCCACGGAAACGGTCATGCCGACCATGGGGTTGTTGCCTGCGCCCAGGAAGCCCATCATTTCCACGTGGGCGGGGACGGAGGAAGAACCGGCAAACTGTGCGTCGCCGTGCATACGGCCCATGGTATCGGTCATGCCGTAGGAAGCAGGACCTGCTGCCATGTTATCCGGGTGCAGGGTACGGCCGGTGCCGCCGCCGGAAGCCACGGAGAAGTACTTCTTGCCCTGCTCCATGCACTCTTTCTTATAGGTGCCGGCAACGGGGTGCTGGAAGCGGGTGGGGTTGGTGGAGTTACCGGTGATGGAGACGTCAACGCCCTCGTAGCGCATGACAGCAACACCTTCACGGACATCGTCACAGCCGTAGCAGTTAACAGCAGCGCGCTCGCCCTTGGAGTAGGGGATGCGCTCTACGATTTTCAGCTCACCGGTGTAGTAGTCGAACTGGGTCTTCACGTAGGTGAAGCCGTTGATCCGGGAGATGATCTGCGCAGCATCTTTACCCAGACCGTTCAGAATTACACGCAGGGGCTCTTTGCGAGCCTTGTTGGCGCTGCGGGCAATGCCGATGGCGCCCTCAGCAGCGGCGAAGGACTCGTGACCGGCCAGGAATGCAAAGCATTTGGTCTCGTCCCGCAACAGCATGGCGCCCAGGTTGCCATGACCCAGGCCGACCTTGCGGTCCTCAGCCACAGAACCGGGGATGCAGAATGCTTGCAATCCGATGCCGATTGCCTCGGCAGCCTCGGCTGCGTTCTTAACGCCCTTTTTCAGAGCGATGGCGGCGCCCACGCAGTAAGCCCAGGCGGCATCTTCAAAAGCGATGGGCTGAATGCCCTTAACGATCTCGTAGGGGTCAAAACCCTTGGCCTGTCACATTTCGCGGCAAGCCTCAACGGACGCAAGACCGTACTGAGCCAGAACGCCGTTGATTTTGTCAATTTTTCTTTCGTAACCTTCAAACAAAGCCATTTTAGCGTCCTCCTCTTATTCGTGACGGGGGTCGATGTACTTGGCGGCATCAGCAAAACGGCCATAGCTGCCCTTTGCCTTTTTCAGCGCCTCGTTGGCATCGTCGCCCTTTTTGATGAAGTCCATCATCTTGCCCAGATTGATGAACTCGTAGCCGGTGATCAGATCGTTTTCGTCCAGAGCGATACGGGTTACGTAACCTTCGGCCATTTCCAGGTAACGGGGGCCCTTTGCCTTGGTGGCGAACATGGTACCAACCTGGCTGCGAAGACCTTTACCCAGGTCTTCCAGGGAAGCGCCCACTGCCAAACCGTCTTCGGAGAAGGCGGACTGGCTGCGGCCGTATATGATTTGCAGGAACAGTTCACGCATAGCGGTGTTGATGGCGTCGCACACCAGGTCGGTGTTTAGAGCCTCCAACAGAGTCTTACCAATGAGAATTTCGGAAGCCATAGCGGCGGAGTGGGTCATGCCGGAGCAGCCCAGAGTTTCCACCAGAGCTTCTTCAATGATGCCCTCCTTCACGTTCAGGGTCAGCTTGCAGCAGCCCTGCTGAGGAGCGCACCAGCCGATGCCGTGGGTAAATCCGCTGACATCTTTAATTTCCTTGACCTGAACCCACTTGCCCTCCTCGGGAATGGGAGCGGGGCCGTGATAGGCACCCTTGGCCACGGAGCACATATGCTGTACTTCTGCACTATAAATCATGGCAATTTTTCCTTTCTTTCAAAAGGCAGCTCTGCCGCCTTTTGGTTTATGATTTTCTTGGTGATTTTCCGGATATATTATACATAGGGTGAAAGCAAATGTCAATGGACACAAGGGAAAATCGGTAGGAAAATATAGAAAAGGCACGCCGCGTTTTGAGCGGCTTGCTTTGGCTGTTTTATTCCTCTTTCAGGGCAATGTGTACCGTGTCCAGCTGGATTTGATCCACAGCGGTGGGCGCGCCCATCATGACGTCCTGAGCGTTCTTGTTCATGGGGAAGGTGATGACCTCACGGATGCTTTCTTCGCCGGTGAGCAGCATGACGATCCGGTCAATTCCCGGTGCGGCTCCGGCGTGGGGAGGTGCTCCGTAGGTAAAGGCGTTGTACATGGCGGGGAACTTGGCTTTTACATCTTCTTCACCAAGGCCAACCATTTGGAATGCCTTGACCATGATTTGGGGATCGTGGTTCCGAACTGCGCCGGAGGCGCTTTCGTAGCCGTTGACCACCAGGTCATACTGGTTGGCGTTGATGGCAAGAAGCTTATCTGCATCGCCTTCGGCAGCTTCGAGCGCTGCCATGCCGCCCTGGGGCATGGAGAAGGGATTGTGGCAGAATTCCAGCTGGCCGGATTCTTCACCCATCTCGTACATGGGGAAGTCCACGATCCAGCAGATGGCGTACTGATCTTCATCAAAGTGGCCGGGCACGCGCTTGCCCAGCATGGTGCGCACAACACCGGCGGTTTTTTGGGCGGCATATTTTTTACCTGCGGCCATGCAGACAAAGCTGCCGGGTTTCAGGTTCAGCTTGGAAACCAGAGCATCCTTGTAATTCACAAGGAATTTGCTGACGCCGCCGGTGAGTTCACCGTTTTCGTCTACCTTGATCCAGCAGACCTTATTGCCGGTTTGGATCTCTACATCGGCCAGGAGCTTGTCGATCCACTTGCGGCCTTCGGCAAAGTTATCCACAGCAACGGCTTTGACGGTGGCATTCTGGAAGGGACCAAATTCGCAGCCGGCAACTTCGGCGGTAATATCCTGCACTTCCAGGTCGATACGCAGGTCGGGCTTATCCGAGCCGTAGCGTTCCATGGCCTCATTGAAGGGAATGTGACGGAAGGGCGCTTCGGATACCCGGCTATATTTACCGAAGTTTAAAAATACGGGGCGAAGCACATCTTCCAGTGTGGAGAGAACGTCTTCCTGGGTTGCGAAGGCCATTTCCATGTCCAGCTGATAAAATTCGCCGGGGGTGCGGTCTGCCCGGGCGTCCTCGTCACGGAAGCAGGGCGCGATCTGGAAATATTTATCGAAGCCGGAGGTCATGAGCAGCTGCTTGAACTGCTGGGGTGCCTGGGGCAGGGCGTAAAACTTGCCGGGGTGATTCCGGGCAGGCACCAGATAGTCCCGGGCGCCCTCGGGGGAGGAGGCGGTAAGGATCGGGGTGGTGATTTCCAGAAATCCTTTCTCCGTCATACGGCGGCGGATATCCGCAACTACCTGGCAGCGCAAAATGATATTCTGCTTCACAGCGGGATTCCGCAGGTCCAGATACCGGTATTTCAGACGGGTGTTTTCGTCCGCTTCTTTACTTTTGTTGATTTCAAAGGGCAGCTGGTTATGGACGCACTTGCCCAGAACGGAAATGGAACTGGGAACTACTTCAATTTCACCGGTGGGCAGCTTGGGATTTTTGCTTTCCCGCTCTCTGACTGTGCCGGTGACAGAAATGGTGGATTCCTTATTAATGCCCTTGATGCATTTCATCATTTCTTCGGTTTCCACAACTACCTGGGTTGTGCCGTAAAAGTCCCGGAGTACCAGGAAAGCGAAATTGGCACCTACTTCCCGGACATTTTCCAACCAACCGACAAGGGTAACCGATTTTCCTGCGTCGGAAAGCCGCAGCTCGCCGCAGTTATGGGTTCTGGATTGTAACATATGGTTTTCCTCGCTTATTGTCTGTAATATAATGGATATATTATTCCACAAACCATTGTAAAAGTCAATGATTGGCAGGAAAATTCCTGATTCTTCGCCGGTGAGGGCGGGGCAAAAAAACCGGAACATTCAGACGGAAATCTCCATTTTTCACAAATTTCCGCCAAATCGTTCATTTTTTATGTGAATACTATGAAAAGTTCTCAAAAATTAGATTTTTGGATTGATTTTGCGGCAACTTTGGCATACAATAATCAAGCAAACCGAAGATTGGGTAAAACTGGGTTGCGAGGTGGTTCGAAATGCTGAATATTGTATTGGTCGAGCCGGAGATTCCGCAAAACTGCGGAAATATTGCCCGGACTTGCGCGGCCACCGGCGCAAGACTGCATTTGATCCGCCCCCTGGGATTCGACATATCGGAAAAAGCGGTACGCCGCGCCGGACTGGATTACTGGGATATGGTGGAAGTTCGGGATTATGAAAATCTCGCGGATTTCTTTTCCCGTAATGATGTGAAGCAGATGTGGTGTCTTTCCACAAAAGCGCCCAGGTGCTACACGGAGGTCAGCTTTGAAGACGGTTGTTACCTGTTCTTTGGCAAGGAGACCAAGGGATTGCCGGAGGAATTTCTGAATGAGCATGCGGATTCCTGTGTGCGGATTCCTATGAAGGCTGATGCCAGAAGTCTGAATTTGAGCAATGCGGTGGCGATTACGGTGTTTGAGGCGCTGCGACAGCTTTCTTTCCCGGGTTTGCGCGATTACGGAAAAATGCGGGGTTAACCCCGACGAATATGGAGGATGTATTATGAACTACAACAAGAAGTCCATCGAAGACATTGAAGTTGCCGGCAAGCGTGTACTTTGCCGCTGCGATTTCAACGTCCCCACCAAGGAAGGCAAGATCACTTCCGACAAGCGTATCGTGGCTGCTATGCCCACCATAAAGTATCTGGTGGATCACGGCGCAAAGGTCATCCTCTGCTCTCATATGGGTAAGCCCAAGGGCGAGTGGAAGCCGGAACTGAGCTTGAAGGTCGTGGCAGAGCGGATCTCTGAATTGCTGGGCAAGGAAGTTATTATGGCTTCCGACGTGGCCGGTGAAGATTCCAAAGCAAAGGCTGCCGCGCTGAAAGACGGCGACGTGATGCTCATCGAGAATACCCGTTACATTAAGGGCGAGACCAAGAACGATCCGGAGCTATCCAAGGCTCTGGCGGATTTGGCGGACATCTTCGTCAACGATGCATTCGGTACTGCCCACCGCGCGCACTCCTCTACTGCCGGCGTTGCAGATTATCTGCCTGCCGTTTCCGGTTATCTGGTGCAGAAAGAAGTTTCCATTATGGGTAAGGCTCTGGCAAATCCCGAGCGTCCTTTTGTGGCGATTTTGGGCGGCGCTAAGGTTTCGGATAAGCTGAATGTAATCAACAACCTGCTGGAAAAGGTGGACACCTTGATTATCGGCGGCGGCATGGCCTTTACTTTCCTGGCTGCCAAGGGTTATTCTGTGGGTGCATCTCTGGTTGACCCCGAGAAAATCGACTACTGCAAGGAAATGATGGCTAAGGCTGAGGCCAAGGGTGTTAAGCTGCTGCTGCCTGTGGATACGGTGGTTGCAGATTCCTTCCCCAACCCCATTGATGCGGAAATTCCCGTGCAGACTGTTATGAGCGATGCCATTCCCGAGGGTAAGATGGGTCTGGATATCGGCCAGAAGGCACAGGCTGAGTTCGCAGCTGCTGCGAAGGCTGCCAAGACTGTGGTTTGGAACGGTCCTATGGGCGTGTTTGAGAACCCTGTACTGAATAAGGGTACCATTGCGGTGGCTCAGGGTCTGGCGGATTCTGATGCAGTTACTATCGTTGGCGGCGGCGACAGTGCAGCTGCTTGTGAGCAGTTGGGCTTTGCCACCAAGATCACCCATATTTCCACCGGCGGCGGTGCTTCTCTGGAATTCCTGGAAGGCCTGGAACTGCCCGGTATCGCCTGCTTGCAGGATAAATAATTTGAATAGTATAAAATGACCGCAGGGACCGGTCGCCGGTCCCTGCACCCCATAACTTTGAAATTACACATCGATTATCGATGCGAACATAAGGAGAATAGAAAATGAACAGAAAGTACCGTAAGACCGTCATTGCCGGCAACTGGAAAATGAACAAGACTCCCTCTGAGACCAAGGAGTTTATGAATCAGCTTAAAGCGATTATGCCCAAGGGCCGTTGGTGTGATGTGGCTCTGTGTGTGCCCGCAGTGTGCATTCCCGCTGCTGTTCGCGCCATGCGTGAGACTCGGGTTGGCATCGGCGCAGAAAACTGCAACGCTAATGCTTCCGGCGCATATACCGGTGAGATCGCTACTAATATGCTGGTGGATGCAGGTTGCAAATATGTGATCATTGGACACTCTGAGCGCCGTGAAATGTTTGGCGAGACCGACGCGGACGTGAACGCAAAGGTTCGCGCTGCTCTGGAAGCTGGTCTGATTCCCATTATGTGCTGCGGTGAAACCCTGGCACAGCGGGAAGCAGGCATCACTGCTGAGCATATTGCTATGCAGATCAAGCTGGGTCTTGCCGGTGTTCCGGAAGAGAAGGTCCGCAAGATCGTTATCGCTTATGAGCCCATTTGGGCCATCGGCACCGGTTTGACCGCTACCCCTGAGCAGGCTGAGGAAGTTTGTGAGCAGATCCGTACCGTGGTGCGTAAGCTCTATTCCTCCAAAACTGCCCGCGCCACCTCTATTCTGTACGGTGGCAGCATGAACGACAAGAATGCTTACGAGCTGCTGGCTCAACCGGATATCGACGGTGGCCTCATCGGCGGCGCATCCTTAGTGCCCGAGAAGTTCGTGAAGATCATCGAAGCTGCAAATCAGCCTACCGAGTAATGGAAAAAGAGCAGCTACTTGCTGCTCTTTTTTGGTCTTATTTGCTCCGAAGGAGGTAGATTATGAAAACTTTATATTTATCTGCCTCGGATGCAGGTACGCCGGTTGTGGCTGCAAAGCTCATAAAAGCCGGCGAGTTGGTGGCCATCCCCACGGAAACGGTTTACGGTTTGGGCGCGGATGGATTGAATGAGGCGGCGGTGGCTAAAATATTTGAAGCTAAGGGTCGCCCACAGGATAACCCTCTGATCTTACATGTGGCAGATGCAGAAGAAATGGAAAAATTCTGTCACAGTATTCCAAAGTGCGCTTACGATCTGGCGGCGGCTTTTTGGCCCGGTCCGTTGACCATGGTGCTCCCGGCCCGGGAAATCGTTCCAAAACGCACCACAGCTGGCTTGGCCACCGTGGCGGTGCGTTGCCCCGACTGTGCAGTGACCCGGGAGATCATTCGCCTTGCGGGGGTCCCCATTGCAGCGCCTTCTGCCAACATTTCGGGAAAACCCTCCACTACAACGGTGGAGCATGTGCGTCATGATCACCATGGGCGCATCGCGTTGATCGTAGATGGCGGCCCGAGCCGGGTGGGCGTAGAGTCAACCATTGTGGATTTGACGGAGTATCCCCCCCGTCTGCTGCGTCCCGGCGGCATTACTCCGGCACAGCTGCGGGAGGTTCTGGGTGAATTGGTGGTGGACAAGGCAGTGACTGCCCGCATCGAAGCGGATGCCGTGGTGAAAGCGCCGGGCATGAAGTACCGCCATTATGCGCCCCAGAGCCAGGTGATCATTGTCTCCGGCAGCCGGGAAAAGGCGGCGGAGTATATCCTGCGGCATTTCACTCAGGGTGACCGGGTGCTGTGTTTTGAAGAAGAGCTTCCTTTTTATGAAGATTGTGCGCCTTTGGCATACGGCAGGGAGGCAGATGCCATCAGCTTGTCTGCTGGCCTTTTTGCAGCCTTGCGGGAGTTGGACCGGCCGGATGTGGGGCGGATATTTGCCCGTTGCCCCGAGGGCGACGGCGTGGAATATGCTGTGCAGAATCGGCTGAAAAAGGCGGCGGGCTTTCATGTGGTGGATCCGGAGGTGGAGCTATGATCATCGGAATCACCGGCCGCAGCGGTAGCGGAAAGACTACCTTACTGCGTGTGATTGAGCAGCGAGGCGGCAGGGTGCTGGACTGCGATGCTATTTATCATCGGCTTTTAGATGAGGATGTAGCCATGTTGCAGGAAATCGGCAATGCATTTCCCGGATCGGTAAGAAACGGCGTGCTGGACAGAAGAACACTGGGACAGCAGGTGTTTTCTGATCAGAAAAAACTGAAAAAGCTCAACAGAATTACCCATGGGCGGGTAAAGGAAGAGGTGCTGCGGCTGCTTTCTGATCGACCGAGTCTGGCGGCCATTGATGCCATCGGCCTTCATGAGGGCGGTCTGGCAGAGCTTTGCGATTTTACCGTGGCGATCACTGCACCGGAAAAGCAGCGCATTACCCGGTTGATGCAGCGGGATATGATTACGGAAGAATATGCCATCAATCGGATGTCCGCTCAGCATACGGACCGCTGGTTTCGGGAAAAGTGTGATTATTACCTGCATAATGCCGGAACTGAGGAAGAATTCCGGGAGAAATGTATTGCTTTTTTGAATCGGTTTTGTATAATGAAAGAAAACGGATAAAGGAGATTTGCTATGTCTACGGAACAGTTGCGCGAAACACTTTTGGCCGCACCCAAGAACGGCTATTCCAGAATCACCCCTGAGCAGAGGGAGGAAATGGAAGGCTATATCAAGGGATATACTGCATTTATTGACGCCTGTAAGACCGAGCGTGAAGCCACTTCCTGGGCTGTTGCCGAGGCCGAGAAACGGGGATTTGTGGCATTGCGGCCGGGTGTGGCAGTAAAGCCCGGTGATAAATTTTACTTTAACAATCGGGATAAGTCCATCATGCTGGCCGTGGTGGGAAAGGAAACACTGGACAAGGGCGCAAATATCTGCGCTGCCCATGTGGATTCCCCCAGAATGGACTTAAAGCCCAATCCTCTGTACGAAGATTCGGAGATCGCTTATTTCAAGACCCATTATTACGGCGGTATCAAAAAGTATCAGTGGGTCACTGTGCCGCTGGCGCTTCACGGTGTGGTGTATCGCAGAGATGGCAGTGTTGTGACCGTTACCGTGGGCGAGGATGACACCGATCCGGTGCTGATGGTTTCGGATCTTTTGATCCATCTGTCCGCAGACCAGATGAAAAAGCCTCTGGCTGAGGGCATTGTGGGCGAGCAGCTGAATGTGATTCTGGGCACAGAGCCTTTGGAAGGCGAGGGCAGTGATCTTGTTAAGCTGCATGTGATGAAACTGTTAAATGAAAAGTATGGCTTGGTGGAGGCTGATTTTCTGTCCGCAGAGCTGACCATCGTGCCCGCAGGCAAGTGCCGGGAAGTTGGCTTTGATCGGAGTCTGCTGGCAGCCTACGGTCATGATGACCGGGTGTGCGCCTATGCAGAAATGGATGCGATCTTCAATATTGAAACACCCAACAAGACTGCGGTGTGCATTTTGGCTGACAAGGAAGAGATCGGCAGCGTGGGCATTTCTGGTATGCAGAGCCAGGTGTTTGAGTATTTTATGGGCATGCTTTGCGATGCTCAGAATGTGGACCTGCGGCAGTGTTTTGCGAATTCCTTCTGCCTGTCTGCGGACGTTTCCAACGCCTTTGATCCCAATTTTGCTGAGACCTGCGACCGGCGCAACAACAGCATGCTCAATTATGGTATTTCCATTTGTAAGTACACCGGTTCCCGGGGCAAGGGCGGCGCATCGGATGCTTCTGCCGAAGCCATGGGTTATGTGCGGAGCATTTTGGACAATGCGGGCGTGATTTGGCAGATCGCAACCTTGGGCAAGGTTGACCAGGGCGGCGGCGGTACAGTGGCGGCGTATATGGCCAACCGCAATATCGTAACTGTGGACGCCGGCGTGCCGGTACTGTGTATGCACGCGCCTTTGGAGTTGGTTTCCAAGCTGGATTGCTATGAGACCATGTTGGCTTGCAAGGCGATCTATTTGGCATAATCAAAAGTAGCAGCGCGCCATTTGGCGCGCTGCTTTTGTAATTGTCGGTTTTTCAGAAGTATAAAAACGCAGACACTCAGATGAGTGCCTGCTTTTTTGGTGATCCGCCGGAGATTCGAACTCCGGACCCACTGCTTAAAAGGCAGTTGCTCTGCCAACTGAGCTAGCGGATCATATGGCTGGGATGGCAGGATTTGAACCTACGAATGCCAGAGTCAAAGTCTGGTGCCTTACCGCTTGGCGACATCCCAATAATAATGCCTGCCCGTTTCGGACACACAGGGGATTATATCATAGATTATTTGGTTTTGCAATAGCTTTTTTTGCGTTTTTAAGACGAAAAATGGGGCTTCGCAGTGAGCGAAGCCCCATGGGAAAATCAAGGCTTACAGGTCGAAATAACGCAGGGCGTTATTGGCGGAAATTCCTTCTACGATCTTCTTCAAAGAAGCATCGTGGTTGGGATATTCGCCGTTTTCTACCCAGTTGCCAATGAGATTGCACAGAATTCGGCGGAAGTAGTCGTGCCGGGCGTAGCTGAGGAAAGACCGGGAGTCGGTGAGCATGCCAATAAAGTTGCCCAGAACACCCAAGTTAGCAAGAGAGGTCATTTGCTCCTGCATGCCGGTCTTGGTATCATTAAACCACCAGGCAGAACCGTGCTGGATCTTGCCGGGAATGGAGCTGTCCTGGAAGCAGCCGATGATGGTGCCCAACTGGGCATTGTCTGCCGGGTTCAGGGAGTAGAGTACGGTTCTGGGGCACTGACCTGCCAGGTCCAGCACGGACAGAAGCTGAGTGATGTTGCCACCGCAGGTGTTTT
>JAZNFY010000054.1:0-108008 GCA_045589195.1 Faecousia sp.
CGCACACAGCCGCCAGATTACCGGCGGCTGTTTTCTGTGTGTAAAGTGAAGTAAAATTACTTCATCTCTGCCTCGGCGCCAGCTTCCTTCAGCTCTGCAACCATCTTCTCGGCATCTTCCTTGGTAACGGCTTCCTTCAGGGTCTTGGGGCAGTTGTCAACCAGGTCCTTGGCATCTTTCAGGCCCAGGCCAGTAATGGCGCGGACAACCTTGATGACGTTCAGCTTGGAGTCGCCGGCAGCCTTCAGGATGACGTCGAACTCGGTCTTCTCCTCGACCTCAGCAGCAGCAGCGCCGGCAGCGGGAGCAGCAACAGCGGCAGCAGCGGCGGAAACGCCGAAAACTTCTTCCAGAGTGTGGACCAGTTCGGACAGCTCCAGAACGGTCAGACCCTTAACTTCCTCTACGAGAGCAGTGACTTTTTCACTAGCCATTGTAATAATCCTCCTAAATAATTGTTTTTGTAATGATTTGTTGATTTACGAACAGATTAGCCCTCTGCTGCATCTGCAACAGGAGCGCCGCCTTCTTTCTGAATCCGGATCTGGTCCAGAACGAAAGCCAGGCTGGAAATCGGTGCCAAGAAGGTACCCAGAACGGAAGCAACCAGAGCATTCTTGCTGGGCAGTTCGCCGAAGCTGTTCAGCTGAGCATCGGTCAGGACAGAGCCTTCCACGACGCCGCCCTTAATGGACAGCTTGACGCCTTTGTTCTTCTTGGTGAACTCGCAGGCAACGCGAGCGGGGGCGATGGGATCGCCAGTGGTGTAAGCCATAGCGGTAGTGCCGTTGAGAACCTCATCGAAATCGTAACCAATGTTCTTGGTGGCGAAACGGGTCAAGGTGTTCTTAACAACGGTGTACTCCACACCGGCTTCACGGAACTGCTTACGCAGCTCGGTATCCTGAGCAACAGTAATACCCTTGTAATCCAGGAAAACCACGGAAGTAGATTCCTTGATCTTGCTGGTCAGAGCTTCAACAACTGCCTTCTTGTTCTCAAGAACCTTTGCGTTGGGCATGAATTTTCACCTCCGAAAATAAAAAGTGTCTTCCTGCCAGAAGACAGAAAGACACGCAAATAATCCGTAAAGATTTGGCGCACCTCGGCAGGACTTACGCTTTATCAGCACCTGCTGTCTTTGGCAACAGTCGAATTTTAACATAAGTAATGGTGAATGTCAAGCATAAATTTTGAATAATATTATGAAATTGCGTAGTTTTTAATGAAAAACGCCTGAGATTGAATCTCAGGCGTTTTGTATGGTTTAGAAATTAACAGAAAAGCGAGAAAATACTTTGGAGAATGCCTGAAATTGGTTATAAAGCTGTGTACTAATACCGGACATGTCCGCAACGTGCTTGTATAGCAGGGGAGCGGATTTTGCGCCGAATCTGCCTAAAAATTGCGTACTGGAAGGATATGTAGTCGGCGGAGTATTTAGGTCTGCAATTTCAGAAGAGTTAAGTTGATTCGCATTCAGATTGCAGATGGTGTACATTCCTTCGTCAAAGGATATATTTGTTGCAGACAGCACAGTTGCGATGAAATCTGCTCCGCTGGTTAACGCTTGACAGAGATCGCTGCCGTCTAGTTCTGTTTCGAGAATTAAAAGCAAAGGAATATAGAATAGCTGGTCTGCGCGAAGGACTACGGCAAGCATGCCCTTGTTGCTCTGTGGATCAATCCGGAAAAGGAAGGATCCTTCCGGTTGGTTGCTTGCCAAATTTACTGTGACAGATCTACCCACCACAGACTGATCGGCAGACGGAATTTCTGAGACAGCGGGAAGGGTTCCCGGAGGAACAAGCTGATCAGATGCCTGAATTTTTCCGGTTAAATTGACTTCTGTTAAAAGGTTGCTGATGATTGTGTTTTCGTTACCAATAGGCAGTGGTTGAGAATTCTCTGACGGTTCAGTCGATCCTGTGGAAGGCATAACAGAAGGCGTACATGCGTTACACAGTAAAATCAGCACGATTAGAAGTAATACTGATGTTTTTTTCATAATGTTGCCTCCTTAGTATTAAATATTGGTGTCATATAAATTATAAAACGTTAAAGGTAAAATGTCAAGATTACTATAAATAATCAATAGTATTCGGAAGGAATCCACACAATATAGTAATATGGTATTTAGATAAAGTCTAATTCCAATAAATAACGCACCTGCCGTATGACAGGTGCGTTATTAAAAACCCATTACAGATACTTGGAAGTATTGACCTTCACGCCGGGGCCCATGGTGGAAACCACGGTGCAGGAACGGATATACTGACCCTTGGCTGCGGCAGGCTTAGCCTTCACAACAGCGTTGACCAGAGTATCCATGTTTTCCAGCAGCTTCTCAGCGCCGAAGGAAACCTTGCCGATGGGGCAGTGAATGATGTTGGTCTTGTCCAAACGGTACTCAACCTTACCGGCCTTGATCTCCTGGACAGCAGCGCCTACGTTGGGGGTCACGGTGCCGGCTTTGGGGGAGGGCATCAAGCCCTTGGGTCCCAGAACCTTACCCAGACGGCCAACCAGGCCCATCATGTCGGGAGAAGCAACGACCACATCGAATTCAAACCAGTTTTCTTTGGTGATCTTTTCAACCAGTTCCATGCCGCCTGCGTAGTCAGCGCCGGCTGCCAGAGCTTCATCCAGCTTGGCGTCCTTGGCGAAGACCAGAACACGGCGGGTCTTACCGGTGCCGTTGGGCAGAACAACTGCACCACGGACCTGCTGATCGGCGTGACGGGAGTCAACACCCAGCTTGATATGCAGCTCGACGGTCTCGTCGAACTTGGCGGAAGCGCCTTTCACAACCAGATCCAGGGCTTCATTGGGATCATACTGAACAGAGCGATCAACCAGTTTTGCGCTCTCTTGGTACTTTTTACCTCTAAACAATGTAATTATCCTCCTTAAAGTGGTAATGCGGAAAAAATCCTCCCACATTTTCCGAGGCGGTCAGCCCCGGTCAGCAAATATCAGTCGACAACAGTAATGCCCATGGAACGGCAAGTGCCACGAACCTGGCTCTCAGCGGCTTCCAGGGAGTTAACGTTCAGATCAGGCAGCTTGGTCTTGGCGATTTCCGTAACCTGAGCAGCGGTCAGAGAACCGACCTTGTTCTTGTTGGGAACGCCGGAGCCACTCTCTAAACCCGCGGCTTTCAGAACCAGCAGAGGAGTCGGAGGGGTCTTGGTGATGAAGGTGAAGCTGCGGTCTGCGTAAACAGTGATGACGACAGGAATCTTGTAGCCCTCCATAGCCTGGGTACGGGCGTTGAATTCCTTAATAAAAGCGGCGATGTTAACGCCGTGCTGACCCAAAGCGGGACCAACAGGGGGGGAAGCGGTTGCCTTAGCGGCATTGATTTGCAGTTTAATAATACCGGTGACTTTTTGTGCCATGATAAGCACCTCCAAAATATAATGTGGTAATATGCGCTGTGCGCATTTCTTGCGGGGTGTTTACCCCTCCCACGTTCCGACCGGATGATCCGGCTAGATGCGTTATTGGGATACGACCTCGACCTGATCCAACTCGAATTCCACGGGGGTTTCCCGACCAAACATGGAAACGATGACGCTGACAGTGTTCTTGTCCAGTTCGATTGCCTCCACCGTGCCGGTGAAGGAGGAAAGAGGACCGTCGAGAATCCGAACCGTATCGCCAACCTGGTAGTTGACGACGATCTCTTTTTTCTCAACGCCCATTGCGTAGACTTCATCGTCTGTCAGGGGGGTGGGGTCGTTGCTGGATGTACCGACAAAGCCGGTAACACCGCGGATGTTGCGGATGACATGCCAGGTGTCATCACTGTAAACCATCTTAACCAGTACGTAGCCGGGGAATACCTTTCGGTCGTAGGTCTTGCTGACCCCGGCGTCGGTGATTTCCGTAACGGTTTCCATTGGAATGGAGATCGCAAGAATCTGATCCTGAAGCTGACGGCTCTCGATGGTTTTTTCGATGGTTGCTTTTACCGTGTTCTCATACCCGGAATAGGTATGGACAACATACCATTTTGCAGTCTCTGCCATAGCTTTGCACCCTTAGAACAGATTGATCAAACCGGTGATAAGGGTTTGAGCCACAAAGTCGAACAGCCAAATGAATACGCCGACAACCAGAACACAGGCCACAACGATCAAAGAGTTTTTCAGAACCTGCTGGGGAGTAGACCAGACCACTTTTTTCAGCTCGCTTTTCAGCTCGCGGAAGTATCTGGCAACAGCACCAAAGGCTCTTTTGAACCAGTTTTGCTTTTTGACTTCTGCCATTGTGGGGCCTCCTTACTTCGTCTCGTTGTGAACCGTGTGTTTCTTGCAGAATCTGCAATACTTCTTCATTTCAAGACGGTCGGGGTCATTCTTCTTGTTCTTCATGGTGTTGTAGTTTCTCTGCTTGCACTCGGAGCATCTCAAAGTGACTTTAACGCGCATTACGGCACCTCCTTAAATATTGCCTCCCTGTATCACCCCGGCTAGTAAGATTTAGTAGCGGCCACTACAATGCCGCCCGAGGCTGAAAATAGGGCATAAAAACAAGCCCGTTTTTTCACAGGTAGAGCCATTCTACCACAGTTTTACAGTGGAGTCAACAATTTTTTATCAATTTTTCATTGTTTTTTCGGAAAAATCCAAAGGCTTTTCATACAAATCAATTACTTGGCATAACCTAACAATGAGGTGAGGTACTTTGAATAAGAAAAACTGGAAAACATATGTAATATGGATCGTCATCAGCAATGTCGTTGGTGCCTTGTCCGGGTGGCTTTCCATGGAAGGCATGGAGATTTACAGTAAATATGTTCAGCAGCCGCCACTGTCACCACCCAGTTGGTTGTTTCCAATTGTATGGGTGATTCTCTATACGCTCATGGGTATTGCGGTTTCCCGTGTAATTACCAGCGGTGAGAAGGGGTCATGCAGCGGCGCTGTGAAACTATTTGTGATTCAGCTGGCGGTAAATTTTTTCTGGCCACTGATCTTCTTTAACGCTCAGGCTTACGGTCCTGCATTGATCTGGCTGCTGATTCTCTGGGTCTTGGTTTTGCTTACCATACTGCAATTTCGCAAATGTGATAAGATTGCATCATGGCTGTTGGTGCCGTACTTGGTATGGCTTACTTTTGCTGTATATTTGAATGCGGCTGTATGGATCATCAATAGATAAAAATTTAGACTTTTCATTTTTTCAAGGATGATGTATAATGATGTCACTTGGGAAAATGGAGGGTCATTATGCATCGAATTATGGCGATTGATTACGGGGACGCCCGGACAGGCGTGGCGATTTCCGATCTTCTTTGCTCTATTGTAGGCTCTACCGCAGTAATAAACAGTCACAATACACAAAAAGCCATTGAGGATATTGTGAACATGGCGCTGGAACATCAGGTGGGTTGCATTGTGGTTGGGCTGCCTCGCAATATGGATGGTACAGAAGGCCCTCGGGCAGCGCTGTGCCGGGAATTTGCGGGAATGCTTGCAGAAAGAACGGGTCTTGAAATTCAAATGTGGGACGAGCGCCGCACAACTGTTGAAGCCCATAATATTCTGTCACAACACAATTACCACGGCAAAAAAAGAAGGAATACGGTGGATGCCGTGGCTGCGTCGCTGATTTTAGAGGGTTATTTGGCCTTTCGGGGTCGGTAAAAGAGTTCCCGCAGTCCGGTTATCAGAAGCAGCCCACCGAAGAGCTTCTTCATTAAGTCTGGGTCGCTTTTACTTCCGATCCATGAAAATAAAGCCGCACAGATACATCCTGCCAGGATTCCTGGCAGGATTTTTTTAATTCGGATTGTACCTTTTTTAAGCCGAAAGAAGCTGACAAATCCGGCAGCTACAATAAAGAACATTAAGTTAATACACCTGGCGATGTGAGGTTCTGTGTTGTTCACGGCGGTCAGCCACAGGATCAGCAAGCTGCCGCCACCGACACCGATTCCGGCCAGCGCACCCAACAGCGTTCCAATCAAAAATTCCATCATAGCAGATACCGTCCTGCTCCAAACAGAATCAGCACTCCAAGAATCCGGTGCAGCCAGAGGGTTTTGATGCGTTTGTCTGCAACCAAAGCAATGATTCCGCCCGGTATACTTCCGAGAAGGTAGGGCAGTGCTTCATGAAATGGCAGAGCCCCCTTTGTGGCGCTGTATGATAGGGAAATCACGCAAATAGGAAGGATCATGCAAACGGAGGTTGGGAAAATCTCATCTTCGTCCAAATCTGTGAATCCGAGAAGCGGAACAAGAAGCATACCGCCGCCCGCACCGAAGAATCCGTTGGCCGCACCTGCGATGCCGCCGGCCAACATATATTTCCAATTTTGAAATACTTTCATTATAACACCTCTGAGAAAAGCCTTTCCCCGGAAATGCATAATTATACCAAATGGAAGAAAAACGGGCGTGCAGTTGCACGCCCGTTTAAAGGTATAAATTACTGAACAACGAAGTCCCACTCAATACCGGAGAGGTTGACTTTCTCGGTCTTGACAGTCTTTTTCAGCTCTTCGACCCACTTTTCGGAGTCTTCGTCGCGCATGGCTTCTTTAACCAGATGATCGCGGTAGGTCTCTTCCAGCTGCTCCTGGTAATAGATGATATGGCAGCCGTATTGGGTCTCTACGATGCCGGTATCGCCGGGTTTGCGCGCAGAATCGAAGCACCATTTGTCGAATTCGTCGACCATCTGGCCGGGATATACGCGCTCATAAAGACCGCCGTCTTTACCGTCGCTGTCATCGCTGTGCTCATTTGCAAGAGCGCCAAAGCTCTCGGCGGTAGCGTCACCTTCCTGCCACTGTTTCAGCATAGCTTCTGCTTTCTCTTTTGCTTCCTTCTTCTTGGACTCGGCAAATTTTAGTTCGCCGTCTTCGTAGTAAGCGCCGGAGTATTCATAAAGAATATGACGCACATTTACCAGCTGAGTGAGGTTATCATTTCTGTTAACGAACAGGACAACGACAAATCCGGTGATCTCTTCTTCTTTTTCTTCTTCATTTTCTTCGCTGTTTTCAGTGTCGTCAGCGTTTTCGCCTTCGTCGGAATTTTCGTTTTCTTCCTCGTTTTCGTGCTCGTGGTCGTGATCCTCTTCGCCGTCATCAGCAGTTGCGGTCAGATAGCCCAGCTCGCCGACCGTACGGTCAGGGTCTGCAACCCATTCCCGGATGTCGGTATAGGTAATGTCTTCGTAGAACACTTTCTCACTGAAAGTACAGGCAACGCTGGAATTGTCCTTGTTGATTTCCAGAGCCTTGATCTCCTTGTCCAGCAGAACCTGGGTGTTGGCCTTGCTGTTTACCAGCTTTTCAGCATCTGCGCGGGCAGCGGCAACGGCAGCAGCTTTCTGCTCATCGGTATATGTGACCTTGCCGTCTTCGTCCTTTGTTCCTTCGCCCAAATAGCTGGAAACATTTACTGCATAGTAAGCAAAGGTGAAGGTGGAGAAGTTATTGTATTTATCGCCCTTCTGATGCTCCTTGATTTGCTCCTCAGTGTAAGTAAGAGCATCAGAGTACTTGGTAAAGTAGGATGCAGCGTAGTTTTTGGCGGTGCAGTAATTTCTGTAAGTATCCAGGTTCGCGCCAAAGCCGTAGGTGTTTCTCAGATAGCTGTCGGCGCTGGAGAAACCGTTGTAGGTCGCATTGTAAGATACGCTGTTAATGGTGTTTTCCAGGGAAGACTTCTCTTCATCGGTCATTTCGTGATTGTTCTTAACACCCTCGTCGTACAGAGCGTAGATGGTGGTAATGTCACTGATCGCCTGGTCTACAAAGTAATCAGCCCAGGTGGTATTCTTTTCTTCGTCGTAGATCTGCTCATCGAGAGGAGTGTCCAGGTTGAATCCTAGCATCATCGCCCAGTAATTACCGAAGGTCTGATAATATTGGTTGTAGATCGTTTTGTAATAGTTGTCGATGGCATCTACATAATAGTAGTTGAAATCCGTAGTGCTCAGTTCATGGTCACCCACAGTAAAAGCATGGGTGCCGCGGTTGATCATACCGGCGATGGGGGCGCGGACAGTTGCGCCGATCACAACGGCAACCACAAGAATCATGATAACCGCGAAGGTGACGGTATACATTTTCAGCTCTTTGGCCTTCTTGGCTTCTTTCTGCTGTTTTTCCGTCATCACAGCATTTTTCTGCTCCTTGCGGAGCTTTTTCTTATCTGATGCGCTCATGTAAAAATCCATTCCTCTCATGTGCTAATTGGTTGCAATGCCCAAGTGATTGTGCATATTCCGTGCCATTATAACCTAAAATGGTCATTGTTGCAAGTAAAATATTTTGCGGATTTGTAAATTTTGGGATTTATGCATAAAAAACATGGGGAAAAATCCCCATGTTCCAATCCCACTTTGGCCGTGTGTATCCATTTATGACCTGCACTGTATGGCAGGTGGGTTGCCGCTCCATGTCTTAACTGCTCCCAACGTCCGCCGTACGTCAAGCGTAGGCGGGAGGTCTGCAAAACGACAGGGAAGTAAGCATCCCTATTAAAAAATGTGGGTCCAAAAGGACACATCACGCACCAAGCAGGAGACCTTTAATCCTCTTCTTCCTGCTGTGCATAAAGCTGATCCATGATTAGATTATACACAGCTTCATGCTCACTTTCGTTTTCAATGGCGGTGAGAATATCCTCACCGTCTTCTTCAACGGTCTTTAAAAGACTTACTTGCAGCTGAGAGTCTGAGCCGTCTTCTCCGTCTGCGGGAATAACTGCAAGATAGGTTGCACCGTTATATTCAATGGTGGTGAGTACTTCCAGTTCGTATTCCGTGCCGTCCTCGTCAACGATGGTCATAAAATCAGAGCCGTAAAGATCGCTCATAGCACATCCTCCTCCGTGTTTTTCTCTGTTTATATTTTACGGAACAGGAGCATAAAAATCAAGAGGAACTGTATGATTTTTTACGACAGATAATCTGCAAGCATCTGCCGCAGCTCATCCATTGATTCAAAACGGATGCCCTCTTCCAGGACGAGCCGGTCATTTTTCGGCAAGGAACGCACCGAATAGGGGAATACCATGATCGGAGTTTTTTGCTCGCCCCGCCAAAGGGCAATCTTCCCTTCGTGAACGCCAAGCAAGAAACCGAACAACAGAATACTGTAAAGTAATGTCTTTTTCATTTTGAATAACCTCCTGCTGTATTAGTATGTAAGCATTTGGCTACTCTATTACAAATTATTCAAAGATCATCAATCCGAATTCATCCGGGCAGTGAAAATCTTCCTTCGCGATTACAATGGGATTCCATGTGATGTAATGGGGGACGACCGTGCAGTCGCCGCATTTATAACAGTTTGCCCGAATGGTCTTGCCGGATTCCGGTGAGAATTCCGGGAAGAAACGCCACACGAATTCCCAGGGAATGGAATACTCCACCTGCCAGCCGCCCTGCGTGCGGGAAGGTTTGGGTACGATGGGTGGATTCTTGGGAATAAAGCGGATGGTGTTATGCCGGTTTGTGCCGAAACCCAGATAATAACTGCCGTTTGGATTCACTTCAATGTTAAAATAACGCAAATCACCGGGCATCGGGGAGAAGAAGAATTCCAGGCAGCTATCCTCGTAGACCGGTGCCAGAGGTCCGGAATTTTCGGCGCGAATGTGTTCTTCCTTTGCAGAGAGCAACACATATAGCGCTTTTTCGTCATAACAGAGTCTTGCTTCGGCAGTGATATCCACCGGTTGGCACCAGTGCTGGTTGTTGATGGACAGTGCAGGAATTTTGCTCCAATCCGGTTTTTCGTAGATTCTTGTGATGGTATATTCGTTCATGACCGTTACTCCTTGTTGCGTGATACTGTCATATTAACACGGCAACATGGGTAACGCAATGGTTATTTGGAAATAATAGAGTTGTCCGAATTGTTAAATATTTTTTTATTTAAAAATAAGTCTTTCGTTTTTGAAATACATATGCTATAATTATATGAGTAGTATTATGCACTTATCACGACAGAGGGTTTTTCCCATCGTTTTCAGCCGTATGTATGGAGGTTCTTTCATGGCAAACGAAAGAAGAAGTTTCAAAAATAAAGTGTTCCGGCAGAACTGGAAGCCCGGCAGCTGGCTGCTGTTTTTGAAGGGCGCCTGGAATGTGGTATATTCTGTTGCGAAGATCGCACTTGCTGCAATTGCAACAGTTGTGGTCATCGTGGGCATTTGTCTGGTGGTCTTTATCGGCTCGTTGGGTGATTATCTGGAAAATGAAGTACTCCCCAATGCAGACGCGGACTTGAACACAATGTCGTTAAATCAGACTTCTTTTGCTTATTATCTCGATGCAGACGGCAATATCCAGACGTTGCAGCGCCTGTATTCAGAGGTTCAACAGGAATGGGTGGATTATGAGGATATTCCCAAGCATTTGATCCATGCTGCCGTTGCTATTGAGGACAAGCGATTCTTTGAACATCAGGGTGTTGACTGGATTACTACGGTAAAGGCCTGTGCCAATATGTTTATTGGCGCCACAGGCCAGTTTGGCGGTTCGTCCATTACACAGCAGCTTGTAAAGAACTATTTTAACGCAGATGATGTAACCGTTCAGCGTAAGGTTTTGGAGATTTTCCGGGCTACGGAGTTGGAAAAGCGTTATGATAAAACGGTAATTCTGGAATATTACTTGAACATTATCTACCTCGGTGAGCGCTGTGACGGTGTTAAGGCAGCCGCAGCAACCTATTTCGGCAAGGAGTTGGAGCATCTGACTGCTGCTGAGTGCGCCAGCTTGATCAGTATTACGAATAACCCGTCTTTGTACAATCCTTATCGTACCAACCTGGACGCCTCCGGCAAAACCGGTATGGAGCAGAATTTAGAGCGCAGAACCAATGTCCTCTGGATGATGCGTAACGAAGGTTACCTCACGGAGGAGGAGTATCGGGCTGCATTGGACGAGCCGATCGTGTTAAAACGGGGTATTGATCCTGAGGACAAGGTCGGCGATTGCCAGAACGAAACTTGTGGTTATCACGGAAAAGTCGGCACATTTGAAAAGAAAGAAAACGGTAAATACTACTGTCCTGTTTGCGGTGAAATTACTACCATTGGCGAAAACGCTTCCAAGGCCGTGTATTCCTACTTTACAGATACAGTCATTGAAGATGTAGCAAAGGCCCTTGCGGAAAAATACGGCGTTCAATGGAACGATGAAACCAAAAAGGCCTATATTGCGCTGATTGGCCGTTCCGGCTATCATATTTATACCACTTTAAATATGGATGTCCAAAAACAGTTGGACAAGATTTATACAAACCTGAAGGAGATTCCCAAAACTCAGTCTTTGCAGCAGCTGCAATCGGGTATGGTCATTATTGACAATCGTACCGGCGATATTGTAGCACTGTCCGGCGGTGTCGGCGAGAAGGACGTCCACTTTGGTTTTAACCGTGCAACGAAAGCAAAATTGCAGCCGGGTTCTTCCATGAAGCCGCTGACGGTTTATGCACCGGCCTTTGAATTGGGCATTATTACACCTGCCTCCGTGATAAAAGATATGCCCATTAAATATGTGGACGAAAGACCGTTCCCGTACAACTCAGGAAGAACGTATTCCTATTCCCAGACTGTTTTGAAAGGCATTGCATCCTCCATCAACGCCATGGCGGTTAATGCTTTGAATACCATCGGTACTGAGTACAGCTTTAAGTTTGCCAAGGAGAAGTTTGGCCTTTCCACGTTGGTTGAGAGTTATGTGAATTCTCAGGGTAATATCCTTACCGATATTGATTTGGCACCTTTGGGAATGGGCGCGCCTACAGTTGGTGTTTCTGTACGGGATATGGCCCAGGCCTATGCGGCATTTGCCAATAACGGTGTTCTCCGGGAAGCAAGAACCTTTACTAAGGTATACAATTCCCAGGGTGAATTGGTGCTGGATAATACGCAGGATTCCAGACAGATTCTGAGCGACAAAACTGTGAATTACGTCAATTATTGCCTGGATCAGGTTGTTGCCACCGGTACCGGTAAGGATGCTGATATTCCAAACATGGATGTTGTGGGCAAGACCGGTTCTTCTTCCAGCTATCGCGACCGTTGGTTCTGCGGCTTCACCGGTTATTATACCGGTGCAACCTGGTGCGGTTATGATATTCCGGAAGTGATTACGCTGGTGGGCGATAGTGGCAACGTGGCAAGTAAACTGTGGAAGAAGGTCATGGCGCCTATCCACAAGGATTTGCCCGCAATTCCACTTTACAGCAAACAGGGCATGGTAGAGGTAAGCGTTTGTCTGGATTGCGGCAAACTGGCAACTGACGCATGCAGTATGGATGTGCGGGATGCTTCCAGAATCAGTAAGGCATTGGTCTATCAGGAGGATATTCCCACAGAAGGCTGCGATTGCCACGTAGTGGTCGATTTCTGCAACAGCTGCAATGCCGTTGCCAACGAATACTGCAAGAAGCTGGCTCAGGTGGGTCAGTGCAGTCTTACCAAACGCTCTCTTGTCAAGGTTACGCAGGCCGAGGTTAGAGATATTGCAGCTGTTTATGATCATGGCTTACTGGCCCCATATCAGAAAGATAATTATATCTATCTGGTGGATAACTACGGAAACCCTGTCAATGGATATAAGGGTATTCTGGGAGACAAAAACGCCGGCGTGAGTGTTCCTTACCTGGTTTGCAATGTGCACGATGCTGCGGATTGGCAGGAATATCTGAATTCTCATCCTGGATATCAGGATCCCACTGAGAATACGCAGCTTCCGACAGAATAGTATACAGTAGACAACCCCGTGGGTTGTGTTTGGAGGAAATTATGGCTTGGATTTCCGATGCATGGGAAGATTATGAGGTTTTAGATGCTTCCGATGGCGAGCGGCTGGAACGGTGGGGTAAATACCTGCTTGTCCGCCCCGATCCGCAGGTGATCTGGAACACGCCTAAAATGCATCCCGGCTGGAAAAAGTACGATGCTTGTTATATGCGTTCCAATACAGGCGGCGGTCACTGGTCTGACCACCGCCTGCCGGAGCGCTGGCAGATTAAATATAAGGATTACCTGATCTTTAACGTAAAACCCATGAATTTTAAGCACACCGGTGTGTTTCCGGAGCAGGCAGCAAACTGGGACTTTATTCGGGAAAAGGTTGCAGGCGCAAATCGACCTGTGCGGGTGCTGAACCTTTTTGCTTATTCCGGCGGCGCAACCCTGGCGGCAGCTGCCGGTGGCGCTGAGGTTTATCATGTGGATGCGTCCAAGGGTATGGTTGCATGGGCAAAAGAAAATGCCGCTTCCAGCGGTCTAAGCGACCGCCCTATTCACTGGATCGTGGATGACTGTGCGAAGTTTATTCAGCGGGAGATTCGCAGAGGACGACGGTATGACGGAATTATTATGGACCCACCCAGTTATGGCAGAGGCCCCAGTGGCGAGATCTGGAAGATGGAAACGAGCTTTTTCCCATTCCTGCAAGAAACTGCCAAGCTACTTACAGATAATCCTTTGTTTGTGATCATCAATTCCTATACCACCGGTCTTGCACCCTCGGCAGTTGGTTATGCATCCGATGTGGTATTCACTAAAAAATTTGGTGGCAGTACGCAAGTGGGTGAGCTGGGGCTTCCGGTTCAGTCTACCGGCATCATGCTGCCCTGCGGCTCTACCGGCAGGTGGACGCCCTGATAGGAGAGGAATACCTTTGAGTATTGCAATTTCAGCTGAACATCTTGCGTTTTCGTATCCGGGCGGGGGTGACACGCCCGGAGTAAGCGTATTTGAAGACATGAACCTTACCGTTGAAGAAGGTTCGTTTGTTGCTGTATTGGGCGGAAACGGCTGCGGCAAATCTACTCTTGCCAAACACTTTAATTCCATATTGCTGCCGTCAGGCGGTAAAGTGCATGTTTTTGGCATGGATACGGCAGATGAGGAACAATTGATCTCAATTCGACGTACTGTCGGTATGGTTTTCCAAAATCCGGACAACCAGATTGTTGCAAATATGGTGGATGAAGATGTGGCTTTCGGTCCAGAAAACCTGGGTATTGCCAGTCCGGAGATCCGAAACCGGGTAGACCGGGCATTAAAACAGGTTGGCATGTTCGAGTATCGGGAGCATGCGCCCCATCTTCTTTCCGGCGGACAGAAACAGCGGGTAGCCATTGCCGGTATTATAGCTATGGAGCCCAAATGCATCGTTCTGGATGAACCCACTGCCATGCTGGATCCCAAGGGGAGACGGGAGGTTATGCAGACTATTTCCCGTCTGAATCGGGAAAAGGGCATTACCATCGTGCTCATCACGCACCACATGGACGAAGCCGCTCAGGCTCAACGGGTCGTTGTGCTTCACGAAGGAAAAATCGCTGCTGACGGAACACCGGAAGCAGTGTTTTCTCAGGTTGACATGCTCCACCGGGTGGGTCTTGCATCTCCTGAAACTGTGGAGCTTTGCTATGCTTTAAACCAAAAAGGGTGGAATCTGCCCTTGGATACATTGACACCGGATGCTTGTGCGGAAGCCATTTTTGCGGCATTGAAGGAGCAGGTGTAGGAGGAAGAAATTTGGCACCGATATTAGAGGTTAATGATCTCACATATGTATATAGTGCCGGCACGCCGTTTGAGCATAAAGCTCTGGACAGCTTGAATTTCTCCGTGGAACGGGGAGAGTTTATCGGCGTGATCGGCCATACCGGGTCAGGTAAATCAACCCTTATGCAGCATCTGAACGGCCTGCTGAAACCCACAGCCGGCTCGGTTTTCATCGATGGGAAAGACATTTGGTCGGATAAGGCATTGACACGGCAGGCGCGCTTTCGGGTGGGCCTGGTATTTCAGTATCCTGAGTACCAGCTTTTTGATGAAACGGTGTACAAAGATATCGCTTTCGGTCCTAAAAATATGGGTTTGTCGGATGAAGAAATTGACACCCGGGTTCGGGAGGCAGCACGTTTTGTTGGTATAACCGATGAGCAGCTTGATTCTTCACCTTTTGATCTCTCCGGCGGCCAAAAGCGTCGTGTAGCCATTGCCGGTGTGATTGCAATGCAGCCGGATGTTTTGATTCTTGATGAGCCTACTGCCGGTCTGGATCCTTCCGGAAGGGAAGAAATCCTGGCCAATATTAATGCCTATAAGGAAGCAAAAAACGCAACGATCATCATGGTCAGCCATTCCATGAATGATGTTGCCCGGTTAACTGACAGGCTGATTGTGATGAACGGCTCTCATATTGCAATGGATGATACGCCGGAGCATGTGTTTGCCAGAGCGCCGGAACTGACAGAAATGGGATTGGATATTCCTGAACTGACGGATCTATTTATGCGACTGCGCGCAAAGGGTCTCGATTTGCCGTCGGTTTACACTTTGGAGCAGGCTGTTTGCGCCCTGGTGAATCTGAAAGGAGGGGCGCGGAATGCTTAAAGATATTACGCTCGGACAGTATTTCCCGGGTAATTCCGTGATCCACCGCATGGACCCCAGAACCAAGCTCTTGCTTTTGGTGGTTTATATTGTGGCGCTGTTTTTAGCCTCCGGTTGGGCGTCCTACGCGCTTCTTCTGGCAGTATTGCTGATTTGCATCGGCATTTCCCATATTCCGACAAAATCTTTCGTTCGGGGCATGAAGCCGCTGGTTTTTATTTTGGTCTTTACAGCGATTTTGAACTTGTTTTTTACTCCCGGCGGTAAGGTGTTGGTAACTTTTTTCGGCATTAACATCACTACCGAAGGTGTCGTCCGCGCAATCTTTATGTTGGCGCGTATTGTAATGCTGATCTCCTGTACGTTCCTGCTGACCTATACCACATCACCCATTTCTTTAACCGACGGATTGGAATCTCTTCTGAGTCCTTTGAAAAAAATCCACGTTCCGGTTCATGAATTGGCAATGATGATGTGCATTGCCCTGCGTTTTATTCCGACACTGATTGAGGAAACGGATAAGATTATGTCTGCCCAAAAAGCTCGGGGCGCTGATTTTGAATCCGGTAATTTGATTGCCCGTGTCAAGGCTCTGATCCCGGTACTTGTTCCGTTGTTTGTCAGTGCATTTCGCCGGGCTGACGAATTGGCAACAGCCATGGAATGCCGCTGCTACCATGGCGGCACCGGCAGAACAAAAATGAAGCTTCTGCGCTATAAACGCCTGGATTATCTAAGCCTTTTACTTGGCGCAGCGGTGGTTGTGATCGTTATTTTACTTGTAAATTTTGGCTTGTGAGGTTATTCATGCGCAATATCGCACTGTTTTTAACCTACCTTGGTACTGATTACCATGGTTGGCAAATACAAAAGAATTTGTCCACTGTGCAGGAAACCCTGGAAAAAGCCGTAGCAATGGTCGTTGGTCACAGTGTGCACGTAACCGGTTGCGGACGTACCGATGCGGGCGTTCATGCAAAGTGTTATGTGGCTAATTTCCGCACGGAGTCCACCATTCCCGCGGATCGGATTCCTTATGCGCTGAATACCCATCTGCCGGAGGATATTGTGGTCACCAAGGCCTTTGATGTGCATGAAAATTTCAATGCCATAGGCTCCTGTGTGAAGAAAGAATATACCTATATTATCTACAATTCCAGGGTTCGCGATCCGTTCTATGTCAATCGCGCATGGTTTTATCCAAAGCACTTAGATGAGAAGGTGTTACAGGCGGCTGCCGAACAATTTGTGGGAACACACGACTTTGCAGCTGTTCGTTCTGTGGGTACGGACGTAAAATCCACTGTGCGAACCGTATATTATTATAACGTGGAGCGGCAGGGGAATCTGATTTATCTTAGGGTCTGCGCCAACGGCTTTTTATATAACATGGCCCGGGCAATGGCCGGAACCATTGTTTATGCGGCAGAGGGAAAATTCCCGCCGGAGGAAATCGGAAACATTCTGTCTTCCGGCAATCGTACTGCGGCTGGCCCGACAGTGCCCCCCGGCGGTCTTTATATGACCCACCTTTGGTACGATGACGGTAACGAGAAGTTTGAGTGCACACCGGTATAAAAATTCATAAATTGTTAGAAAATCGTCCATATTTTCCTGCTAAAATCATATTGAATACATTTCCCCATGGATTGGAGTGAGTATCATGCAACCGAAGCTTTGCACAAAGTGTAAGAAAAATATTGCCGTTGTTTTCATCACAAAAGTGGAAAACGGCGTTACGTTAAATGAGGGATATTGCTTAAAGTGTGCCCGTAGCCTTGGCGTGCCTCAAATCGACCAGGCGGTAAAGCAAATGGGCTTTTCTGAGGAGGATCTTGAAAACCTTTCAGACGAAATGAGCAGCATGTTCGGTCAAATCGATCCCAGCGAATCCGATGACGAAACGGAAAGCCGCACCGCAACATTTCCTTTGATCAACCAGCTGTTCAATTCTTCCATGAAGCCTTCGCCCAAAAAGGAAGAGTCTGGTGAGAAGCAGGATTCCGCAGAACCGAAGAAGAATAAGAAGCATAAGTTCCTGGATGCTTATTGTATGGATTTGACCGGCAGAGCCAGGGAAGGGAAGCTGGATAAGGTCATAGGCAGAGATGTGGAGACGGAACGCTTGATTCAGATCCTTAATCGCCGCCAAAAGAATAATCCCTGCCTGATTGGTGAGCCCGGTGTGGGTAAAACAGCCATCGCAGAAGGTCTTGCGCAGAGAATCGCAGCCGGTGACGTGCCCTATAAGCTCCGGGATAAGGAAGTATTTCTGCTGGATCTGACCGCTCTGGTTGCCGGCACGCAGTTCCGTGGTCAGTTTGAAAGCCGCATGAAGAGCTTGATTAGTGAGATTAAGGCCTGTGGTAACATTATTCTTGTTATTGACGAGGTGCACAATCTTGTGGGCGCCGGTGATGCAGAGGGCTCCATGAACGCTGCAAATATTCTGAAACCTGCCCTTTCCCGGGGTGAGATTCAGCTGATTGGCGCTACAACATACAACGAATACCGCAAGCATATCGAAAAAGATGCGGCATTGGAGCGACGTTTTCAGCCTGTTTCTGTTGCTGAGCCTTCCATTGAGGAAGCCTGTCAGATCATGCAGGGAATTGCTCAGACCTATGCGCAATTTCATGGTGTTCAGATTGCACCGGAAATTGCCCGGCAGTGTGTAATTCTATCGCAGCGGTATATCACCGACCGTTTTCTGCCCGACAAAGCCATCGACCTTTTGGACGAGGCCTGTTCCGATGTCAATCTGCGCTGCAAGGAGATTTCGGAGCTGGCTGCACTGCGCAAGGAGCGGGATGATTATGAATTAGAGCTGCAAATGCTCACCGAGGATACGGAAAACGAGCATTTTGAGCGTCTTGCTCATATCCGCAGCCGTCTTTGCCAGATCGCAGAGAATATTGAGCGTCTGGAAGAGATACCTGCTCCTGCTTTAACCATTGAAAACCTTGCCCGGATCATTGAGCTTTGGACAAAGATTCCCGCATCGAAGATCAAGGCTCAGGAATATCAGCAGATCAGCGGACTGGCAGATCGGCTGAAAAAGCATATTGTTGGGCAGGATGAGGCTGTGGATGCGGTATCCCGGGCAATTCGCCGTCACAGAGTGGGTATTTCACCCAAAAAACGCCCGGCATCGTTTATTTTTGTCGGACCTACCGGTGTGGGTAAAACAGAACTTGTAAAACGCCTGGCGGATGATCTTTTTGACAGCGTTGACAGTTTGATCCGGTTGGACATGTCCGAGTATATGGAAAAGCATACTGTATCCAAGCTCATCGGCTCACCACCCGGATATGTTGGATATGACGAAGCCGGTCAGCTGACGGAGAAGATCCGCCGCAGACCTTACAGCGTGGTTCTTTTTGATGAGATTGAAAAAGCCCACCCGGATGTGCTGAACATCCTGTTGCAGGTGCTGGATGACGGTCGTATCACCGACGCTCAGGGAAGACAGGTGAATTTTGAAAATACCGTTATTGTCATGACTTCCAATGCCGGCAGCGAGGGCAGAGTCAATTCCATGGGCTTTGGACGCACTGATCACCAGATGGTAAGTGAAAAGACTATGAAGGCGCTTTCGGAATTTCTGCGTCCTGAGTTTATTAACCGGGTTGACGAGATTATTACCTTTAACCATTTGACTGAGGAGGATTTCATTGGAATTGCCCAGATTATGCTCGACGAACTGAAACAGGCTCTGAATGAGCGTGGTTTGCAGGTTACCTGGAATGAATCCATAAAGGATTATCTGGTGAAGAAGGCCTATTCCTTGACCTATGGCGCCCGAAATCTTCGCCGCACCATTCAGCGGGACCTGGAAGATCCCATTTCGGTGAAGATCATTGAGTCCTTTGAAAATCCCATTTCGTCTATTCATATTGACGTATGTGACGGTAAGATCGTGCTGGAAACGAAGTAAAAAATTGCCGGAAAGCCTCGACTTTCCGGCAATTTTTACATGACATCCGATTTCCCGGTGAGCTTATCACCCATCATGACCACTGCATCTTCCACTGCGTCAGCAGTTTTTTTGATCGCTTTGTGAGCGGTGCAGTTTTTCGGCAGCATCATAGCCGTTACTGCGCCTGCTGCAAGACCAACGCCCATGGAAACAGCAAATCCGGTCCACTTCATTTTTCCTCACTCCCTTCGGAATTAGTATGCCCTTTTACAGGGTGAGAAAGTATGGAAAGGTGTGCTTTATTGTCGAATAAATTGTTTTTCTGGGTATTGTTTTCTATGTCGTTAATATGTTATAATTAAGAAAAAGGGAGGGTGAAATATGGCGCTGGATCTTTTACATGATCGAATCCGGAAGCTGAAAAATCCGCTGATCGTTGACTTTTCTGCAAAAAGGGAGCACATTCCCCAGCACATTCTTTCAGAAGAAAAAAGTTTTTCCGCCGCTTACGAACTTTTTTGCCGGGAATTGCTTTCCGCCCTGAAAGATGTTGCCGCTGGTGTTCGTTTTTCAATTGGCGTTTTTGCGTTAATGGATGCTGATGGCTTAACAAGGTTAAAAAAGCTTCTGCATGAGGCGAAGGTATATGGTTATTATGTGGTATTGGATGCTCCCGAGATCCTTTCTCCAATGACGGCAGACGCGGTTGCTGAGACCGTTTTCAATGGGGATCAATATCCTTGTGATGCCCTTGTAATCAGTCCGTATATCGGCTCTGATGCGCTGAAACCATTTGTTACATATTGCCAAAAAGGACAGAAGGATCTTTTTGCGGTGATTCGCTCTGCCAACAAGACAGCCGCAGAGTTACAGGATCTTCTTACCGGCACGCGCCATGTATACGGCGCAACAGCGGAGATGGTCAGCCGCACAGGAGAAAGCACATTGGCAAAATGCGGTTATTCTCATATTTGCGGTATTGCAGGAGCAGGTTCAGCAGAGATGCTGCGCCAATTGCGTATAAAACATAACCGTTTGTTTCTTATGGTGGATGGGCTGGAATATCCCAGCGGGAATATCAAAAATTGCAGCAATGCCTTTGACCGCTTTGGTCACGGCGCTGTTATTTGTGCAGGTACTTCTGTAACTGCTGCATGGCGCGAATCGGATGAAGGTGATTTTGCTTCCAATGCTCTTGCGGCAGCAGATCGCATCAAAAAGAATGTTGCCCGTTATATCTCGATCCTGTAAATATGTAAAAGTCAGGATGATTTCCTGACTCAATCCATGAACCGTCTGGGTTGATTGCGGTTTGCACTACCGGTGTTGTCGCTGGCACCTGTCATATCATCCATTGCACTGCCGGTGGTATTGGTAGTATACTGGGATGTGCTGGGGAACATAGAGCTGGACGGAGTAAGATTTTCGCCACCGGGAATGGTGGTTTCCGGTTCGGTACCGTTACGGCAGCCGGCCAGTGCAGCGATCGACATTACAACAATCAGAATAAGGCCTGCAATTTTCTTCATAATAACCTCCTAAATTGAGTTGGTACGCCTAGTTTGCGCCACGTGATATGATTTACTCTGGTAAATTCTGCCTTGATAAGAAATATTTTTTCAAAAATAATTTTTATCATTGCTATTTATAAATTTTTGGATTATAATGTTCTGGATATAAAATACATAAAGGAGAACCCTTTTTATGAAAAAACTGATGGTAAAGAAGGATGCAGAGTGCATGGCATGTCTGGAATGTGTCCGTGCATGCTCTGTGGCGTTTTATAAGGAATTTCATCAGGATTATTCCTGTATCCGCATTGCGGCTAAGGGCGCAGGCGCGAAGCCTGTGACCTGCATTCAGTGCGGCAAGTGCATGCGGGTTTGTGAGCATGATGCCATAACGCAGAACCCCAAGACCGGCGTGTACATGATCAACAAGAAGAATTGTGTCGGCTGTGGAAAGTGCGTGGAGGAATGCCCCATGAAGGTCATGGTGCTCAAAGCCGAGAATCCTGCCAGCAAGTGCATTTCCTGTGGCATTTGCGTAAAGGCTTGTCCGATGGAAATTCTGGAAATCGTAGAGAAGTAAAATGATTGAAAATCGGCCGCAAAAGCGGCCGATTTTTTTATACTTTGAATTGCATATTTTTGCTTGATATGTTATAGTAATATAGAAATCATACACCCGGAGGCGTTTATTATGAAAATTACCCCATTACAAGGGAAAATCAATGAATTTTCACTCAGCTGCGCTTTGAAAATGAACGAATCCATGGGTAAACATACCTCCTTCCGCATCGGTGGGGAAGCGGAGATTATGGCATTCCCCAAAAATACCGACGAGCTGGCGGAAATCTTGAAAATATCCCGTTTATTGGACTGCAAATGCCGTATTCTTGGCGCAGGAACGAATGTATTGGCACCGGACGAGGGAGTTGAGGGTATCGTTATCTGCCTGAAAGACGGATTGAACGATATCAAGCTCCTTGAAAATAACCGCTTACAGGTTTTTTCCGGTGTGACCATGACCCGTGCGGCGGTATTTGCCGCCAATGCAGGACTTTCCGGCATGGAATTTGCCCATGGAATTCCCGGCACTGTCGGAGGCGGCGTATATATGAACGCCGGCGCATACGGCGGAGAGATCTCTCAGATCTGTAAAAGCGTAACACTTATGTCCGTAACCGGTGATATCCGAACACTTTCAGCAGAAGAAATGAAATTCTCTTACCGCCACAGTATTTTGGAGGAGTCAGAGGATATTGTGATCAGCGCGGTGTTTCAGTTGAAGCCAATGCCAGTGGAGCAAATTAAGGAAGCAATGAAGGATCTGATGTCCCGGCGCAGCAGCTCCCAGCCGCTGGATTTACCCTCAGCCGGATCGGCATTTAAACGCCCAGCAGGTCACTATGCCGCGGCTCTGATTGAACAGGCAGGTTTAAAAGGTTATCGGGTAGGTAATGCAGCAATTTCTGAGAAACACGCAGGTTTTGCAGTGAATCTGGGTGGAGCGACTGCATCCGATGTGCGGAATCTGCTTACGCAGGTATCTGATATAGTGTTTCGTAAATTTAACGTCCGGTTGGAGCCGGAGGTGCGAATCTGGTAAATCCATAGAAAGAAAGGAGACCGAAATGGCTGGTTCTTTTTCCGGCAGTGCAAAAGCTGAAATGTGCCGAATTGTACCTCAAAAGCATTGCTGCGCATTGGCAGAGTGTTTCGGTATTCTTTTGTTCTGCAATAGCTTTGGTGGCGACGGAATCCGGATTATTACGGAATCCAGGGAATTTGCCGCAATTCTGCCAAAGCTCTTTAAAAAAGCTTTTTCTGTTTCTTTTGACATATTGCCGGATTTTGAACAGCAGGGTAAGCTGATCTTCCAGGTGAATGATCCGCAGAAATTAGCGACGATCATGAATGCGTATGGATTTGATGCCAAGGATACTTTGGCGCTGCACGTAAATATGCCGATTGTGGAGGATGAATGCTGCAAAGCTTCATTTCTTCGGGGTGCTTATCTTGCCGGCGGCAGTGTTACCGATCCTGCCAAAGGATATCATGTGGAGATCACCACTACCCACAGCAGCGTCGCCAAGGAAACTTATATGCTCATGGGTGAGCTGGTCGGGTTTTATCCCAAAACCGCCAAGCGTGGCGGTAGCTATGTTTTGTATTTGAAGCAAAGTGAATCTATTTCTGATTTTTTGATCCATCTGGGCGCGCCTGTGGCCTCTATGGGCATTATGGAGGCCCGGTTGGAAAAGGAACTGAACAACAAGGTAAACCGCCGCTGTAATTGTGATGATGCCAACACGTCCAAGGTAGTGGAAGCTGCCCAGGAACAGTTGAATGCGTTGCGCATCTTACAGGAACGTGGTGTATTGGAATCCTTACCATTAAAACTGCAACAGGCTGCATCGGCTCGCCTTGAAAACCCGGAAGCATCGCTGACCGAGCTTGCTGCGTTGATGGAGCCGCCCATTTCCAAGCCGGCAATGAACCACCGGCTAAAAAAATTGACAGAACTTGCTAAGGAGGCTGTACAATGAGTTTTGTTCATCTTCATGTGCATACAGAATACAGCCTGCTTGACGGCGCATGTCGGATCAGCGGCATGATGGACCGGGTGAAAGAGTTGGGTCAGACGGCCATCGCGATTACGGACCACGGCGTTATGTACGGCTGCATCGATTTCTACAAAGCCGCAAAGGCTGCCGGTGTCAAGCCGATCATCGGCTGTGAAGTGTATGTTTCCCGCCGCGGTATGGATGATCGTGTGCATGGCATTGATAACGATCCTTACCATCTGGTTCTTCTTTGTGAGAACAAAAAAGGATATGAAAACCTTTGCTATTTAGTATCCCAGGCTTTTATCCGAGGCTTTTACGGCAAGCCGCGAGTAGATCTGGAATTATTGGAAAAGTACCACGAGGGCCTGATTGCCTTATCTGCCTGTTTGGCCGGTGCAATTCCTCAGTATTTGATGGAGGACAATTACGACGAGGCAAAAGCTTATGCTCTGCGTCTTGCCAATATCTTCGGCCCGGAGCATTTTTATCTGGAATTGCAGGATCACGGAATTGAGGAGCAGTTACCCGTGAACCAGGGCGTTATGCGCCTTGCCCGGGAAACCGGACTTCCGCTGGTGGTTACCAATGACGCCCACTATCTTCGTAAGGAAGATGCCACCATGCAGGACGTGCTTCTTTGCATTCAGACCGGCAAGACGGTGGACGAGCCCAATCGCATGAAGTTTCAGACGGAGGAATTTTACTTAAAGAGCGAAGATGAACTTCGTAAGCTATTTCCCAATTGTGACGAAGCTTTTGAAAATACGGTGAAAATCGCCGAAATGTGCAATGTGGAGTTTGTTTTCAATCAGTACCACTTGCCCACGTTCCCAATTCCCGAAGGTTATACCAACGAAAGTTATTTCAGAAAACTGTGTTACGACGGTTTTCAGGAGCGTTATCCCAATGCGCCGCAGGAATATGTGGACAGATTGGAATATGAGATCGGCGTTATCAGCCGCATGGGGTATGTAAACTACTATCTCATAGTTTGGGATTTTATCCGTTTTGCCAAGGAATCCGGTATTCCCGTTGGCCCGGGCAGAGGCTCCGGTGCCGCATCCATTGTGGCCTACTGTATGCATATTACAGAGGTCGATCCCATGAAATATGCGCTGATTTTTGAGCGGTTTTTGAATCCGGAGCGGGTGAGTATGCCCGACTTTGATACGGATTTCTGTCAGGAACGCCGCGGCGAAGTGATCGATTATGTCATGGAAAAGTACGGCAAGGATCACGTGGCGCAGATTGCGACTTTTGGCACAATGGCCGCCAGAGGTGCTATTCGTGACGTAGGTCGCGCGCTGAATTTCAGCTACGCAGAAACAGATGTGGTGGCAAAGCTTGTGCCCACAATGCCTCTTCACATTACGCTGAAAGAGGCCTTGGAGATCAGTCCGAAGCTGAAAGAAATGTATGACGCCGATGAGCGGGTGCGACTGCTCATTGATACCGCGATGCAGTTGGAGGGCATGCCCAGGAACACCTCGACACACGCTGCCGGCGTGGTGATTACCGCAGAGCCGGTGTCCAATTATGTGCCCCTTTCCTGTAATGACGAAACCATCGTCACCCAGTATACCATGACCACCATAGAAGAACTGGGCCTGCTGAAAATGGACTTTCTGGGTCTTCGCAATCTGACGGTTATCAAGGACGCAGAACGTCAGATTCAGCAGTTTAACCCTGACTTCTCCATGGATACCATTCCGGATGACGACCCGGAAACCTTCGCTATGGTAGCGGAGGGCAAGACGCAGGGTGTATTTCAGCTGGAATCTGCCGGTATGACCGGCGTATGCGTGGGTATGAAATCTTCGTCCATTGAAGACTTTACCGCGGTTGTTGCGTTGTATCGTCCCGGTCCGATGGACTCGATACCCCGCTTTATTTCCAATAAGCTGAATCCCAGAAAGGTTACCTACAAAACCCCGCTTTTGGAGCCGATTTTGAAGGTTACCTATGGTTGTATCGTCTACCAGGAGCAGGTTATTGAAATCTTTAAGTCCCTTGCCGGTTATTCCATGGGACAGGCGGATAACATTCGCCGCGCCATTTCCAAGAAAAAGCAGAAGATTATCGATGCGGAACGGAAAACTTTTGTCTATGGCGATGCAGAGCAGGGAATCCCCGGCTGTATATCCAGGGGTGTTTCCGAGGCTGTCGCCCAGTCTATTTACGACGAGATCGTCGATTTTGCGAACTATGCGTTTAATAAGGCGCACGCAGTTTGCTATGCTGTGGTTGCGTATCAAACAGCCTACCTGAAATGCCATTATCCCAAGCAATATATGGCTGCACTGATGACCTCTGTGCTGGATTCCGCGACTAAGATCTCCGGCTATATTGCTGAGTGCAAGGAACTAGGCATTCCGGTTTTGCCTCCGAATATTAACCATTCTGACGATCCATTCACCGTGGAAGGCGATGCCATTCGTTTTGGTCTTGGTGCAGTTAAGAATGTGGGCCACGGATTGATTCGGTCTATGGTGGCAAAACGAGACGAAGGTGGTGCTTTTGCATCTTTGGAAGATTTTCTCCAAAGAATGGGAGAGGGCGAACTGAACAAGCGTGCCGTGGAAAACTTTATCAAATGCGGCGCTATGGATTGCTTCGGTCACCACAGAAGCGAGCTTCTTGCGGTGTATGACAGCATGATGGACAATGTAGCCGCTTCCCGGAAAAAGAATCTGGACGGACAAATGGGTCTGTTTTCCTTGTTAGAAGACGATGATCCTGCCGGTCAGATTCCCATTCCGAAGCTTGCGGAACTGAAAAAAGCGGATCTGATGGCCATGGAAAAGGAAACCACCGGTATTTATATTTCCGGTCATCCAATGGACGATTACAGGCCTTACCTGAAAGGCACTCAGGTTGTGTCTATCGGCACATTGATGGGAGAGGATTGTCCGTATGAGGACGATGCTATTGTCAGCGTAGCAGGCATTGTACAGGCTGTGAAGATGAAGACCACACGGAATAATTCCATGATGGCTTATGTGACCGTAGAGGACGATACCTCATCCATTGAAATGATCGCATTTTCCAATACCCTGAATCAATACGGTGGTTATTTGCGGGAGAACAGCGCGGTTGTTGTTACCGGCAGATTGTCTGTACGGGACGAGAAGGAACCTCAGATCGTGATCAACCGGGTTCGGCCGATTTCTGATTTTGCCGAACAGTCCGGTGGGAATGTCCTTTCCGGCACTCTCTATATTCGGCTGCCGAGCGAGGAGTCTGAACTGTATCCCAAAGTGCGCAATATTGTGAGCGGATATGCCGGTAACAGTACGGTAAAGGTATTCTTTACAGATACACAAAAGATGCGCGGCACGCAGGCAGAATTACACGAAGCAATGCTCCGGCAGTTGGAAAATCTTCTTGGAAAAGAGAATGTTGTGCTGAAATAGCTTTTCAACCGGGAAAAAACATGCTATAATAATTGCTTGAAGGAGTGAGATGTATGCCAAGAAAAAGAATATTTGTATGCCTTCTGCTTTTGACTGCATCCATTCTTACCGGGTGCAATATGCGCGCGATCAATGAACTGTACTGTTTACCCCAAAGGTCTGAATCTTACCGCAATCTTCAATCCCAGATCAATCAGGTTATGGGTGGTTTGGAGTATTGCGCGCCGGTTTCCGGTGAAAACCGCCAAACTGTGCAAGCGGTTGATTTAAATGGCGATGGTGTTAATGAATATGTGCTTTTTGCCCGTGGCAATGCGGAGAATCCGCTGCATTTGTTCGTTTTCACACTGGTCCGTGATGAATTTGTGTTGCTGGATACCATTTCCAGCACAGGGGATGCCTTCGAACAGGTGGAATATGTGCAGATCGATGATCGGCCGGGCATGGAGATCGTGCTGGGGCGTCAGATCAGCAACCAGGTGGTACGCAGTGTAAGCGTATACTCGCTGATTGATGGTCAACTGGAACAGTTGGTCACCGCCAACTACGCAAAATTTGTCTGCACCGATTTAAATCAGGATTCCAGGAGTGAACTTTTGGTACTTCGTCCGGACCTTGCAGGTTCCGGCGTCGCGGAGCTCTACGGCATGGAAAACGGTGTTATGGAACGCTCACAGGAAGTGAGCATGTCCGAGCCTACCGAAGCCATTAAACGGATTATGGTCGGCAAATTAAACGATGGCGTTCGTGCGGTTTATGTGGCCAGCAGCATCAACAACAAAGCGATCATTACCGATATTTTCGCTATGGTAAATGATGTTTTTACCAACGTCTCTTTTTCCAACGAGTCGGGCACAAGTGTACAAACCTTGCGAAATTACTATGTTTATGCAGATGATATCGACGAAGACGGCGTCCTGGAACTGCCGGATTTGATTACGCTGAAAGCACCGGATAATCAAACTTCACCGGAAAGTCAGTATTTGATCCGCTGGTACGCTATGACATCTAGCGGTGCAGAAGTGGATAAGCTATACACCTATCACAATTTCGTAGGCGGCTGGTATTTACAGCTGAATCAGGATCTTGTGCACAGGCTGTATGTATCTCAGCAGGGAAACGGTTATGTTTTCGGTGTGTGGAATGAGGCCGGAACTGAAATGCAGCGGTTATTGACCGTGTTTGCACTTACCGGTCAAAAGAGGGAAGAGCAGGCGACCATAGACAACCGTTTTGTGCTTTTACGCACGGAATCCACAGTATATGCTGCCAATTTGGATGTCGCTTCTGCGTCCTACGGCATCTCGAAAGAACAATTGGTCAAAAGTTTCCACCTGATCTTGCAGGACTGGAATACCGGTGAAACATAAGGGGTAATGACAGATGAAAAAAGTTTTGATTCTGGAAGATGAAGAAAATATCCGCAGTTTTATCGTTGTCAATCTAAAACGGGCTGGTTACCAGGTGCTGGAAGCCGGAACCGGCGAAGAAGCACTGATTAAGTTGCAGAAAAACCCCGATGTGGGTGTTGCGATCCTGGATATTATGCTCCCGGATATCGACGGGTTTGAGGTTTGCCGCCGAATCCGCGCTACCAGTAAGCAGATCGGCGTGATCATGCTTACCGCAAGAACACAGGAGCTTGACAAAGTCACCGGATTAATGACCGGCGCAGACGATTATGTGACTAAGCCCTTTTCTCCCGCGGAACTTACCGCAAGGATCGATGCATTGTTCCGTCGGTTGGGTGGTGACAGTCGGGCAAACAGTGAACTGCTTATCCAGGGTCCTTTTGTGATGAATACCCGCAATCATACGCTGGAAAAGAACGGAAACAGAATTCGTTTAACGCAAGTGGAATATGCCGTATTGAAGCTTTTTATGCAGAATCCCGGTCGCGCGCTGTCCAGAGAAGACATTCTTGCGGCTGTGTGGGGTTCTGAATATGACGGTGAATTGAAAATCGTGGATGTAAATATCCGCCGCCTGCGGATCAAGGTGGAGGATGATCCCACATCGCCAACCTATATTACCACTGTCTGGGGCTTTGGCTATAAATGGGGAAATTAACCGGCTTATTGAGAAAAAGAGGTGTACCCATGAAGAAAATCGGCGGTCTGCAAAAGCGCTGGCTTAGAAATACATTGGGCATCGTGTTTGCCTTGGGTATGGTCTGTGTTTTAGCGGTTACCTTTGTTTTTTCAGCCTATTATTATTCCGGTATCGAGTCGGACATGCAATACCGCGCCCAGACAACTGCAAATTTCTTTTATGACTATATCAATCAAAATTATAAGGTTTTTTATCAATCCTGCATTGATTATGCCAATAATTTCGATGAAAAGAACTCCATCGAACTTCAATTTATTGATGCAAAGGGCAGATTGGTTGCCTCTTCCTACGGCACATGGCCCGGTGTGATTGCCATTACACCGGATATTACCGATGCCATGCAAACACAAAATATTCGTCCCTTCGTGGGCGATGATCCCACAACCGGGGAGCGGATTATAGCGGTATCCAGCCCTATGGTTTACAGCAACGGAGAAGTGATCGGTGTTTTACGGTATGTCACTTCCACGCGGATTTTGGATGCTCAGATCTGGAAGGTACTATTTACTGCTTTTGCCGTGCTTGCCGTGATTCTGATTGTCATCGGTGTCAGCAGTAACTATTATCTTCGTTCCATTTTGGTTCCCGTTAAGGAAATCACAGAGAAAGCAAAGCGGATCGCTGGCGGCAGCTATGGTATCCAATTGCAGTCGAAATATAATGATGAGATCGGGGAGCTGGTC
This sequence comes from Faecousia sp., assembly GCA_045589195.1. Lineage (GTDB taxonomy): Bacteria > Bacillota > Clostridia > Oscillospirales > Oscillospiraceae > Faecousia. The sequence continues at coordinate 29,600 of JAZNFY010000054.1, forward strand.
GAAAGCATTAACGAACTGTCGGCCCAGATCAATCAAAACGAGATGATTCAGCGGGACTTTATTTCCTCACTGTCCCATGAATTGCGCACACCGCTGACTGCGATCAACGGTTGGAGTGAAACGCTTCTTTCTTATGAAGATCTGGATCGGGAAACCCGCCGTGGTATGAAAATCATTCATAAGGAAACCAAGCGGCTGACGGAAATGGTGGTGGATCTGCTGGATTTTACCCGTATTCAGGATGGCCGCATGACGCTGAATATTCAGCCTACCGATATTCGCGCTGAATTTGAAGATACGGTATATATGTATTCCAGCCGCCTTTCCCAGGACGGAATCAAGCTGGAGTATGAAGAGACGGAGCAGGAGATTCCTGAAATTCCCTGTGATCCGGAGCGAATTCGACAGGTGTTCCTAAACATTCTGAACAATGCCGCCAAACATGGCGGAGAGGGCAAGCGCATTGATGCATCCATTTGCTGCAATGACAAGCATGTGATCGTGCAGTTCCGGGATTATGGCCCGGGTATACCGGAGGATGAATTGCCCCTTGTGAAGAAGAAATTTTATAAAGGCAGCTCCAAAGCCCGTGGAACAGGCATTGGTCTTGCGGTGTGCGATGAAATCATTGCCATGCTGGATGGTACGTTGGAGCTTGCCAATGCGGAGGGTGGGGGAACACTGGTCACCATCCAATTGCCCCTGTCCCAGTAAGAGAGGAAATCCAATGAGTAAGCAATGCTGCGAAAAATTTAAAACTGCCATTGGCGGACAGGCGCTGATTGAGGGTATCATGATGCGCGGGCCGGAGACTGATGCCATCGCCCTGCGCAAGGACGGAGAAATCGACCTTACCGTTATGCCCAGAAAAATTCGGGGTGAGAGATCCCTCTGGTCGCTCCCGTTTTTTCGCGGCTGCGCTAACTTCTTTGATGCCCAATTAGCGGGCGTAAAAGCACTGATGTATTCCGCTGATCAGATTCCGGAGGAAGAAACCAACGAAAGCCCAAAAGACAGCTGGTTGGAGAGAAAACTTGGAAAAGAGCGCTTTCAAAAGGCCGTTATCGGCCTTGGCGTAATTCTGGGCATCGGTTTCTCCGTTTTGCTATTTTTTCTGCTGCCAATGATCGTTTCCGGCTTTTTTGACCGGTGGATCCGGAGCAATCTTATACTTCATCTGTTTGAAGGCCTGATCCGCATGTTCATTTTCATGATCTATATGATCCTGGTTTCCAGAATGGAAGAAATGAAGCGGGTTTTTGCCTATCACGGCGCGGAGCACAAGACCATTCGCTGTTATGAAGCGGGTTTACCGCTGACAGTTGAAAATGCACGGAAACAGACCCGTTTGCACCCCCGGTGCGGCACGAGCTTTCTGTTGGTTGTTATGGTCATTTCCATTGTGGTGTTCTCCGTGGCTTCCTCATTGCTTTTAAATCTGTTTCCGGCTTTAACTGCCATGCGCGGCACAGCCGTGTACCGAATGATCATGATGGTGTTTAAGCTTCTGCTGTTGCCGTTGATTGTTTCTATAACCTACGAAATCAACCGTTGGGCAGGACGTCATGATAACTTCTTTACCCGGATTTTAACAGCACCTGGCATGTGGATGCAAAATTTCACCACCCAGGAGCCGGATGATGGCATGATCCAGGTGGCAATTGCAGCATTAGAAGCAGTGATTCCCACACAGAAGGGAACGGACGCTTGGTAATGAAATTGTATCAGCTTTACATTCAGACCCGCGAGCGGCTTCTGCACACCGAGGAGGAGCAATACGCCGTTTTCCTCGCAAGGGAATTGATCCGTTTTGTTTCCGGCAACGACCAGTTTCCACTTACCGGCGGTGATATGGACGTCTCTGATGGCATGCTCAAAGCTTTGGACGCGCTTATATGCCGCGCAGAAAAGGGCGAGCCGCTGGCGTATATATTGGGGAATTGGCCGTTCTACGGCTTACAGCTGTCGGTAGACAGCCGTGTGCTTATTCCGAGAGATGATACCTGCGCTGTTACGGATCTTGCAATCAAAACCATTCACACTTTTAATCAGGCAAAGGTGCTGGATTTGTGTACCGGCTCCGGTTGCATCGGTCTTGCCATTGCCAGATGCATTCCCGACGCAAGGGTGACATTAGCTGATATATCTGAGGATGCCCTCGCCGTTGCCCGGAAGAACATACAACAAAACCGCCTGACTCAAAGAGTGACTGCTGTAAATGCTGATGTGTTTACTATGCCCGGGGAATTTGAAAACACCTTTGATTTGATCGTTTCCAATCCGCCATATATTACCACAGGTGAAATGGCGGAGCTTCCGGATAGCGTCAAGAATTATGAGCCCCACCTTGCGCTTCACGGCGGTCAAGACGGTCTGGATTTTTACCGCGCCATTATCAAAGAATATACACCGGCATTACGTCCCGGCGGCTACATGTGCTTTGAGTTTGGTATGGGGCAGGGGGACGACGTGTGTGAACTTCTGCATAATAATGGGTATACCATTCTGGAACGGTCCAGAGATTATAATCAAGTAGAACGGTGCTGTATTGCACAATATACCAGGAAGGAATAGAGATTATGGCTACTAAAAAGACATCATACGAAGCCCCCACTCCTGCATCCGATAAGAAAAAGGCTCTGCAAACTGCTCTTTCTCAGATTGAGAAAAATTTCGGCAAGGGCACTGTCATGCGCCTTGGCGATCGCCCCGAGATGAACGTGGACGCGATCCCCACCGGCTCCCTCGCGTTGGATGCCGCTCTGGGTATTGGCGGCGTACCCAAGGGACGTATTATTGAAATCTACGGACCGGAATCATCCGGTAAGACGACTCTTGCACTGCATATTCTGGCTGAGGCTCAGAAAATGGGTGGTGAAGTGGCATTCGTGGACGCAGAACACGCCCTGGACCCGGTTTATGCCGCTGCATTGGGCGTAGATATTGACAATATGCTGGTTTCTCAGCCCGACACCGGCGAGCAGGCTTTGGAGATCACTGATGCGTTGGTACGCTCCGGCGCAGTGGATGCGGTGGTTGTTGACTCCGTTGCAGCCCTTGTGCCCAAGCAGGAGATTGAGGGTGAGATGGGCGATACTTTTGTTGGCCTGCAAGCGCGGCTTATGAGCCAGGCGCTGCGTAAGCTGGCAGGCACCATTTCCAAGACCAACTGTGTTGTGATCTTTATCAACCAGCTGCGTATGAAGATCGGCGTCATGTACGGCAATCCTGAGACCACCACCGGCGGCAATGCGCTGAAATTCTATTCTTCTGTCCGCTTGGATGTGCGCCGTGTTGAAGCTCTGAAAGAGGGTGGAAACGTGGTTGGCAACAAGACCCGGGTTAAAGTGGTTAAGAATAAGGTTGCGCCTCCTTTCCGCGAAGCCCACTTCGATATTATGTACGGACAAGGCATCAGCAAATGGGGCGAACTGGTGGACCTGGCGCTGGAAATGGATATTATCCAAAAGAGCGGCAGCTGGTTCAGCATGGGAGAAGAACGTATCGGCCAGGGTAAGGACAGCGTAAAGGTATACCTTCAATCCAACCCCGAGATCGCGGAACAAGTGGAGCAGACTGTTCGTGAGAATCTGTTGAAGAACAGCGGTATTCAGGGCAGAAATCCCGCTGTTGCTGCAAGCCGTCCTGTCGTTGTAAGCGCTGACGATTTCGATGGTGAGGATTGAGCAGCTTTCTGCTTCGCCCGATCGGGTGGGTAGATATCGTGTGGCGTTCTCGGATGGCAGTATTCTTCGTCTATACCGCCAGACTGTGGAGGATTTTTCTCTGTATACTGGCATGGAAATGGACGAAAGTGACTTTTCCAAGTTAAATAAAGCAGCAGCAGAGATGTCTGCAAAGATGCGCGCAGTGCGCATTGTTTCCGCCAGCAATGTATCCAGAAACGAATTGCGGCATCGTCTGATCCAAAAAGGGGAAGATGCTGCCCAAGCGGAAAACGCCGTTAATTGGATGAGTGAACTATCCTTAATCGATGATACAAAAACCGCTGAACATATCGTTCAGCGGTGCATCGCTAAGGGCTACGGCTTGTCCCGCGCCAAACAGATGCTTTATGAAAAGCGGATTCCGAAGGAACTTTGGGAATCTGTTTTAGCGGATTATCCCGACCAGGAGGAAGCTGTCGTAGAGTTTTTGCGGCAGAAGCTGGGTGAAAACCGGGATGAGAAAGCATGCAAACGGGCAATAGATGCTGCCATTTGCCGTGGTCACAGCTACAATACCATTCGCAGGGCGCTGCGAAAATTGGACGCGGATATATATCCGGAGGATTAACTATGGCAAACATTGGATTTATCAGCCTTGGCTGCGCCAAAAATCAGGTAGATTGTGAGCGCATGATGTATAGAGTACAGGAAGCAGGTCACCAGGTCCTTGACTGCGTTGCCGGTGCGGATGTTGTGGTAATAAACACCTGCGGTTTTATCGATTCTGCCAAGGCTGAGGCCATTGATTTCATTTTACGGACCGCAGCATTAAAGGAACAGGGCCATGTAGGCAAAATTCTGGTCACCGGTTGCCTTTCTCAGCGGTACCAGGAGCAGATTATGCAGGAACTGCCGGAAGTGGATGGTGTTCTTGGCACCGGCAGTTATACACAGATCGTACCTGCTATTGATTCACTTCTTTCCGGTGAGCAGGTTTATGAATTTGCTTCCATTGACGCGCCGGAGCAGGAAACCGGTCGAATTTTAACCACACCGGAGCACTATGCTTACATAAAAATCGCAGAAGGCTGTGACAATCGCTGTTCTTACTGCATCATACCGTATCTGCGGGGTAAATTCCGCAGCCGTCAGATAGACGATGTGCTTTACGAGGCACGTCTTTTGGCCGATTCCGGAGTAAAAGAACTGATCGTGGTTGCACAGGATACCAGCCGCTATGGCATTGATCTGCCCGGTAACAAGCGCCGCCTGTCTGAGCTTTTGCGGGAACTTTGCAAAATTGAAAAGCTTCACTGGATTCGGATTCATTATGTTTATCCAGACGAGATTGACGATGAATTGATCCAGGTCATCGCGCAGGAGGAAAAGATTGTTAAATACCTGGATATTCCGATCCAACATTGCAACAGTCAAATTCTGCGACTGATGAACCGCAGGGGAGACGGTGAGTATCTTCGCCAATTGTTCCGGAAGCTTCGCCGTGAGATCCCCGGATTGGTACTTCGTACCAGCGTGATCACCGGTCTGCCGGGCGAAGGGGAAGAAGAATTTGAAGAGCTTTGTAAGTTCTTGCAGGAACAGCGGTTACCACGGGTAGGCGCGTTTGCCTTTACCCCGGAGGAGGGAACACCTGCTGCCCAAATGGAGTATCCCGATTCTTCTGTCGCCCAGAACCGGGCAGAGATTATTGAAATGATCCAATCGAAGATCATGGATGAACACTGTGAGAGCCTGTTGAATCAGACTGTGGAAGTGCTTGTTGACGGTTTTGATCCGGAGCAGGAGCAATATTTTGGCAGAACCTATGGCGATTCTCCGGAAATCGACAGCCGAGTCTGGATCGCAACGGATGAGCCTTTACAGGAAGGCGAATTTATCCATGTCATGATTGACAGCATTATTGACGGAGACCTCTCCGGTTTCATTGCGGAGGAAGAAATATGACAACAGCAACAAAGGTAACCTTAATTCGGATCGCATTCATTCCGCTTCTTATGTTTACACTGCATATGAGCGCAGGTCAGCCGGGATTATGGATGTATATTTCTCTCGGTATCTTTATTACGGCAAGCATCACCGACTATATTGACGGAATGATCGCCAGATATTATAAACAGATCACCGATTTTGGCAAGTTCCTGGACCCTTTGGCAGATAAGCTCCTTGTTATCACCGTCATGGTCATGTTCTGCCAATGGCAGATGATTCCCGCATGGGCGCTGATGATCGTGCTGACCCGGGAATTTGCAGTAACCGGCCTTCGCCTGACAGCGGTGGCCAGAGGCAAAGTGATCGCTGCTGCTTGGAGTGGTAAAATCAAAACCGCCAGCACCATGATCGGACTCTGCTTCTGGATGGCATTCCCAGCAGCAAGCTTGCTTGGTGACATTGTTACTGGGGTGATCGTTGTTACCACGTTATACTCCGGCGTTGAGTACTTTGTTAAGAATTGGAAATGTTTCCTGGACTGAAATGAGGTGGAATCCTTGAATTTTAAACAATATTTCCGCTATCAGATGAATTTTTCCGGCAAATGGGCAAAAGCTTCCGCAGCTTTTATGGGTCTGTCATTTTTTCTGCGAATCGTATATTATTTCGGCTTTAAGAATTTGATGGACATCTCCTTCGGCGAAATTCTTGTGTTTATGATTCTGCCTATGCTCCTGTGCGGTGCATACCTGGCGCTTATGTGCTACCTTCGCTATAATGCAACGGGAGTTTTTGGCATGATTGCTGCCGGTCTTTGCGTGCTGCTGCTGATTTGGAGCTGCTGCACCGGAAATGTTCTCAGAATTCTGTTTGGCATTATTTTCTATGCCGCAGCCGGCTTTGTAATTTTTGTCACATCCGGAGGATTCTTGCCGGACTTGCTTCTTTCCAAGGTGCTATTTGCGCTTCCGCTAATCCTTCGCGTGCTGATCTTTGGAATTTCGGATCTTACAGGCGGATTTACCGCTGCGTTACAGCTGTCCGCTACATTCCTGCTGGCTTCTCTGTTCTGTTTGCCGGGGTGCTTTGTACCGGTGAGACATAAATCAGAATAAAAAAACCGACCCATTGGGTCGGTTTTTCTTAATCTTTTACAAGAGACAGAATGATATCAGCTGCTTTTTCTACGCCAATTGTACTCGTATTCAGGCAAATATCGTAGTTTTCCGAAGCACCCCAGATCTTTCCGGTATAATGCTGGTAATGGATCCTGCGGCGGTTATCCTTTTCCTGAATCCGGGCAGCGGGACTTTTTTCAGATTCGCCATACAGCTGAACAATGCGCTTTGCCCGGAACTCCGGATCTGCATATATGTATGCATGAAAAGCATCTTCACGGTCTTTGAGAATATAATCGGAATTGCGACCAACGATTACGCAGGGACCTTTCTCTGCAAGCTGCAAGATGGTGTTGCATTGAATATGCCACAGAAAATCTGCGGTGGACAGGCCGTTCATCACACCGGGGATTCCGTGATGGGCAAATGCAAAAGAAAACATGGTCTTACCCGGGGAATGTTCACCATGTTCCTCAACAAACTGTTGGGTAAAACCGGACTCTAATGCAACCTGTTCGACCAATTCTTTATCGTAAAAGGGTATACCCAGCTCCTGGGCGATGATGTGGCCAACGGTACGGCCACCACTGCCAAACTGACGGCTGATGGTAATGATTTTTTTCGTCATATTAAATACCTCCTTACTTTTTCATTGATATTATATCATTTCGCGGTCAAAAAGTAAAGAACAGGATTATTGTTCCCGATATTCCAGACAAAATTGACTGTTTTCCATATGATCGTGAAGTGCAGGTACTTTCCAAAGAAAACGAACGGTAACCATTTCATAGCGCACGGGGTCGATCATATAACAAAGTCCATGACCTGCGCCAGGGAACAGGTGCAATTCCACATGGGATGCGCATGCATCTGCAATCTGCTGGCTCATCTCCATGGGAACAAAATGATCTTCTTCACCATGGAGCAGCAAAATCGGCAATTTTGCATTTTTGACCGCATCCTTGGCAGTTGACTCTTCCAGAGAAAAGCCGCCGTAAATCTTTGCGCCAAGACGAATAAACGGATATGCCAGCTTGTCAGGCAGTCCGCGATCACGGCTGACCTTGCGAATGATCTCGCTGGGAGAGGAATAGGGACAGTCAGCAATAATCGCAACTACATTGTCCGGCAAATTCATTTCCGATGCCATAAGAACCGTTGCGGCGCCCATAGAAAGTCCGGAAAGAACGATCTTAACATCCTTGCCAAAGCGCTCAACTGCATACTTAATCCAGCTGATACAATCTTTTCGCTCGCAAATTCCAAAACTGATTACATTTCCATCACTGTCGCCATGGGCTCTTTGATCCACGGAGAGGACATTGAAACCCATTTTTTTGGCCAGCATATGACCACCGGCGCAGTCCCGCACGGACATACTGCGATATCCGTGAAACAAAAGCATCAACGGCGCTCCGTCTGCTGTATGATAGTATTGACCGGACAGCTTTAAGCCGTCAAAGGAGTGAATATAGACCCGATCACAAGGAGTCTTTTGCACGATTCGAGTGCATGCAATGATATTATCGTATACTTCCGCATACTGCTTGCCGGGCATATGGGAAAACGGATCTTCAATACGATTGGAAGGGGAATAAAAGCTCTTATGAAATGTATACAGTGCCAGTAAGAGCATAATGCCGATAATCGATGCCACGGCCACAAGCATCCAAAGCATATATTTCACTCCTTTATATCAAGATAGCCGATTGCACATGCGGCGTAGGTTAATGCGCCATAGGTAAGCGCAGATTCATCAAATTTCAGTTTGTTGTGATGAAGCGGTTCGTGATAGCCGTTATCAGGTTCTCCCGCAGCCATAGCCAGCATAACAGTTGGTATTTGGTGACTGATATAGGCAAAATCTTCAGAGCCACCGCCGCTGGCAGATGCCCCGGCATCGGAAGCGGCATCTAAAAACATCTCATCCATAGCGTTTTTTAATATACTGCGAAGCTGATTGGTAAGCTGATCATCGCTGAGCAGGGTAGGGCATCCGCTATCAAAGGTGATCTCCGCGTCACAGCGATAGGCTTTTGCTGTATGATTGCAGATCTCCGTTAGTCTGGTTTTGATCTTTTTGCGGGTCACTTCATCAAAGGCGCGAATCGTTCCTTGCAAAACAGCTTGATCTGCAATGGCATTTGGTGCCGAGCCGGCTTTCACCGTACCTATGGTAAGAACCGCCTTTTCATCAATTGATAATTCCCGAGCGGTGATCTCCTGCAAAGCAAGAACCGTATGAGAGGCAGATGACAGCGCATCGATACCCATGTGGGGCATTGATCCGTGGCAGCCTTTTCCTTGAATGGTAATTGTAAAATAGTCAGCCGCCGGCGCATTAACCCCTGGTTTCGGCAGTATTACCGTACCGCTTTTTATGGGTAGGGCGGGAATCACATGGATCATAACCGCCGCGTCAACCTTGGGATTTTCCAGAACACCGGAAGTAATCATATCCTTTGCGCCTTCCAGAATTTCCTCCGCGGGCTGAAACACCAGCTTCACATTGCCATGCAGCAAATTCCGCCGATCTGCCAAAAGCTTTGCGGCGCCCAATAGCATTGACGTATGCATATCATGACCGCAAGCGTGCATATTTCCGGTTTTACAGGCAAAATCCACTCCCGATTCTTCCGTGATTGGGAGTGCGTCCATGTCTGCTCTCAGCATTATGGTTTTACCTGGTTTTTCACCGTTAATCATTGCTGTAATGCCTGCTTTGCCGCAGGTTTCCGGATTCAGTCCATAACCTTTTAGTTGTTTAAATACATATTTCCGGGTTTTATTTAAATCAAAGCCTGTTTCTGCGTTTTCATGAAGGTAGCGTCGATGTCTGATAATCGAATCTTTCAGCGCCTGCGCGTCTTTTAACAGATCCTGCAACGAATTCACTCCCGCTTCTTATAGGTAGTATACCACATTTTTCAATGACATACATGTATAAAATGAAAATCTTACCAATTTAGATGGAAAATTTAATTGAAGTATGTTATGATAATAAAAAAGGAGGCGCAATATGAAAAAGGAAATCAATGTATTTGACTATGCAGGTGAAATCTGTAAAGCCATGAGCAAGGGTATTTTACTTACAACAAAGTCCGGCGACAAGGTGAATACTATGACCATAGGTTGGGGTATGATCGGCATTGAATGGTACGACCCAATCTTTATAGCCTACGTTCGCCAGACCCGTCATACCAAGAAAATGCTGGAAGAAAGCGGTGAATTTACAGTAAATGTGCCGGTAGGAGAGGTGGATAAACATATCCTCAGCTATTGCGGTACAAAGTCCGGTGCTGATGTGGACAAATTTAAGGAATTGGGTCTGACTGAGGAAGAGCCGATCTCCATTTCCGCTCCCGGCATTCGGCAGCTGCCTCTGACTTTGGAGTGCAAAGTTCTATACGCGCAGGATCAGGATCTCAATTCCATTCCCCAACATATCATTGACCGCTTTTACCCGGAAATCAAGAAAGGTATAAGAGATCACCATACTGCCTATTATGCCAAAATTTTGAAAGCTTATATCATCACGGAATAAATAATATTCCCCGGGAAATCCCGGGGAATTTCTTTTACATATCAAATGCAGGGTTCATTGCGTATACGTTTTTCTGGTTTAGACGTTCCCGGAGCTGTTGCAGAGACTCACCGAAGCGTTGGAAGTGCACAACCTCACGTTCCCGAAGGAACTTGATTACATCGTTTACATCCGGGTCATCGGAAAGCCGAAGAATGTTGTCGTAGGTCACTCTTGCTTTTTGCTCTGCTGCCAAATCCTCGGTCAGATCTGCAATGGGATCTCCTTTAACCTGCATCATGCCGGTGTTATAAACTCCGCCGGAGGCAGGATTGGGGAATACACCGGTGGTATGATCCACAAAATAAGGAGCAAATGCGCTGTCCTCGATCTGTTTATCGGTCAGGTTTCGGGTTAACTGGTGAACGATGGCTCCAACCATTTCCAGGTGACCCAATTCTTCCACGCCAATGTCTGTTAAAAGACCTTTTTGATCGTCAAAGGGCATGCTGTAACGTTGGGAAAGATACCGCAAAGAGGCGCCCAATTCGCCGTCTGGGCCGCCATATTGACTGATAATAATGGAAGCCAGACGGGGATTTGGTCTGGCGATCTTCACCGGGTATTGCAGCTTTTTGCTATAAATAAACATATCAGCCCTCCAAATTTCCGTTGTATTCCCACGGCCACGGGTCATTCAGCCAGGTGTATTTTTTGTTGTCTGACGGCATCATGTGGGTCAATGGGCCGCAACGTTCGGTATATTCCATCTCGCCCTTGTGATACATTTTCTGATAAGTCCGGTATAATTCCAGAGCTTCTTCATCATCTGGATGGGTATCCAAATAAAGCGCAAGTTCCTGAATGGCGAAATTCATTACCTGCAGCTCACTTTTCGGTGTCACCGGCAGCTCTTTTTCGTTGGTCATGCCCATAAATGGCAGATCCAATCCAGGGAAAAGCGTACCGCGCACCAAGGCTCTTCGTGCTTCATATTTTGGCGGGTTTTCCAATTGGAAAGGAACATAGGGGTTTGCCAGAGGAGCCATTGCAGGCAAACGTCCCTCGCCATACCGTTGTACATTGTTGCGTTGTTCCAAGGTTATACCTCCGCAAAATTTGTTTGGAACTGTCGTTCCAAGGCATTCTATGCCGGAAAATAGTTAATTGTTCTCGATTTAGTGGCCCGAGCATAGAAATAAGCTGAGGTGTTATCCATGAATCGGGAAAACTGGGTGGTATTTCTGCCATTTTATCTTCTTGTATGTATTATCACAATCGGAATTGCAAATTTTGGCAGCAAGGCGGTTACTGTAATTCGGGAAAACCAGCCTGTGGAACGGGAGAGGTGCATTATCATCGACGCAGGTCACGGTGGGATTGACGGGGGAGCGACCTCCTGTACCGGCGTGCTGGAAAGTCAGATTAATCTTGAAATTGCAAAGCGATTCAATGATTTGGTGCAATTTCTAGGTTATGATACACGAATGATCCGTACAACGGATATCTCCGTTTACACTCAGGGAAGTACGATCGCGGCACAAAAAATATCTGATTTGAAAGAGCGGGTAAGGATCGGTAATGAAACACCTGGTGCATTATATGTGAGCATTCATCAAAACACCTTTTCCGATAGCCGTTATGGCGGCGCTCAGGTATTTTATGGAGAGTCCCTGGAAAGCCGAAATCTTGCAGCCGCTTTGCAGTCCAAATTTATTGAGACGGTTAATCCCGGTAGTCACCGCAGTCCCAAAAATTCAAAAGGAATTTATCTGATGCAAAATCTGACCTGTACGGCAGTATTGATCGAATGCGGTTTTTTATCCAATCCGAAGGAAGAAGCACTGCTGCGTGAAAACAGATACCAAAAGTATTTATGCTCTGTCATTGCATCTGTGATAAGCAATTTCATTTCGTCTTGACGATATTTGGTTACATGGTATAATAATAGAAAACAATGGATTGGAGAGATCGATGTGGCTAAGGTCAAGACGGTGTTCTTCTGCACGGAATGTGGCAATGAAACCCCAAAATGGATGGGTAGATGCCCCGGCTGTGGCGCCTTTAATACCATGCAGGAGCACATAGAGAAACCACTTGCACCTAGAAAAACACGCAGTTTAACCGCAGATAAGAAGCCCGTGCCCATTTCTCAGGTCAGCAGCGGTTCTGAGATCCGTTTTCCTACCGGCATGGGTGAACTTGATCGTGTTCTGGGCGGCGGCGCAGTAGAGGGCTCTCTGGTGCTTGTAGGCGGTGCGCCCGGCATTGGAAAATCAACCCTATTATTGCAAATATGCAAGGAGCTGTGTAAAGAACGTTCCGTTTTGTATATTTCCGGCGAAGAAAGCGAAAAGCAGCTGAAAATGCGCACCCAGAGATTGGGCGTCCTGCCGGAGGGTCTGCTGGTGCTTTCTGAAACCCGCCTTTCTGTGATTCTGGAAACAGTCGAGGATTGCAAACCGGACGTTCTGATCGTCGATTCCATTCAAACCCTTTTTAACGACGACAGTGAATCCACCCCCGGCAGTGTTTCGCAAGTGAAAGACTGCACCATGGCGCTGATGCAGCTTAGTAAGCAGCAGGGCATCACCGTTTATGTTGTTGGACATATCAACAAAGACGGCAATATTGCCGGTCCGAAGGTCCTGGAACATATGGTGGACTGCGTTCTTTATTTTGAAGGTGATCCCAATTCCTCGTATCGGTTACTTCGGGCAGCAAAAAACCGATTTGGCTCAACCAATGAGATCGGCGTTTTTGAAATGGCGGAAACGGGGCTAATTGAAGTTCCAAATCCTTCACAAATGCTTCTGGCCGGGCGTCCGGAGGGAGCAAACGGCACTTGTGTTGCATGCGTAATGGAAGGAACGCGGCCGATTTTGGCAGAGGTGCAGGCGCTGGTCACAAAATCCAGTTTTAACGTACCGCGCAGAACATCGGATGGCTTTGATTTTAACCGCGCTGCGCTGCTTCTTGCGGTTGCAGAAAAAAGGGGAGATTTGAAACTGAGCCTTTTTGATGCTTATATCAACGTGATCGGCGGTCTGCGGCTGGATGAACCCGGCGCTGATCTTCCTGTGGTTCTTGCAGTGGCATCTTCTTACCGGGATACGCCGATACCTGATGATCTGGTTGCCATCGGCGAAGTGGGTCTGACAGGGGAGATCCGCAGTGTTTCTCATATGAATCAACGTCTTGCAGAAGTTGCAAGATTAGGGTTTAAAAAGTGTATAATCCCTAAAAATGGAGCTGAAAAATTGGAAATTCCAAAGGAATTAGAAGTATTCCGTGTTCGAAATCTTCGGGAAGCCATTGCGATTTCTATGTAAAACCAATAAGAATACCCCGGTCAAACCGACCGGGGTATTAATTTAAAAGGGGAGAGGGGTACGTTATTCTTCGTCAGAAAAATCCAGTTTGGATAGGGGATTTGCCTCTGCCGCAATTTTAAGCTCTGTGTTCTCAATATGGGTGTAAATCTGGGTGGTATTTAAGTTTTCGTGACCTAAAACTTCCTGAACAGTCTTAACATCAACACCGCCGGAGAGCATCATTGTTGCGGCTGTATGACGCAGCTTATGCGCAGAAAATTGAGTGGCATCCAGGCCGGCCATTAGCAGGTATTTTTTGATCAAACGGTGTACCGCAGTAACACTCAGACGATTGGAATCCCGCGAACCAAACAACGCCTTATTGTCCGTAAGCACTTTTTTGTTGCGTTCGGGGAGGTATGCGTCGATGGCTTTTCGACAGGGAGTGCCAAAGTAGACAAATCGCTCCTTGTTGCCTTTACCAACCACGCGGATCCGATCTTCGTACACGTCAGACAGGTTCAGTCCAACCAGCTCACTGCGCCGGATTCCGCAGTTCAAAAACAGCATCAGAATGGCATAATCACGTTTTTCGTTCGGCCCGGAAACGGCGCGTAAAAGCGCTGCGGATTGTTCTAAGGTAAGATATTTCGGTAAACTTTTACGTAATTTCGGATACTCCAAATCTGCCACAGGATTTTCTGTCAATTGTTTGGTTCGCACCGTAAGATACTTATAAAAGGATTTTAGTGCAGATAGTTTTCTGGCGCGGGCTGTGGGAGATATTCCTAACTCCGATGCAGGTGCTGCGGGATTAGGTGTACGGTCATTGGCAAGATACGACAGAAAATCAAATACATCGGATGTTGTAATGGAGCGGATAAAATCAATATCAATATCTTTAATATCAATGTCATCCAAACGAGTGTGAATAGGCATGTCGTTGCGCATGAGTTTCATGAAACGAAAAAACATACGAAGATCCAAATAGTATTCGCTGATGGTTCTGGGTGACTGACCTTTGATGGTTTCATGGTATGTAAGGAAATCACGCAGAATGTTAGGGCAATCGGTATATCGCTGCATAAAAAACACCTCCAAACACCTTTCTTGTCATTATTATAGCACACATGTACTTTAAATGCAACAAAATTTTTATTTTGTTGCGTTAGGTCGCACCAAGGGCGCCAACGTATCAATGCAGAGTGCCTTCCATTCTCTTCGGTGCTGGTTCTCTCGGTTACCAGATTTATTTTGAAAATCAAGGCTTTTTTATTGACTTCCATATCACACGATATTATAATATCTGTGATTCTACGCACCAATTCGTTCCACTTACAGGAGGATTTTTAATTATGAAATGGACGAAGAAAGGTTTCAACGATTTTTCCAAGGGCACTATGGGCAACGGCGGTCAAAACCTCTATGTTTCCGCCAAGGGTACGCTGCAAAGAATTTTCAATTTTGACTTGAACGGCAATGGCTATCCCGATCTTCCCATTACCAACTCGCACAGTATGGATGAAAAGCCCTACATCCATATTTACGACAAAATTGGGCAGGAAAAACCCCTCTGCCTCCCTACCAACGGCTCTTTTGATGCGCTTTTTGTGGATTTGAACGGAAACGGAACAGACGATTTGGTTGTCGCCTGTAACCATAACGGTGTTCACTCAGACGTCTCTGCCATTATTTACTTCGGCAGTGAGCAAGGCTTGTGCGAAAAATACAAGATGGAACTGCGTGTTCCATCCTCGTCCAGCGTAGCGGCTGGAGATTTTAACGGCTCCGGCAAGAAAGCGCTTGTCTTTAACAGCGCAAGTAAGCTTCGTGTTTTTTACCAGGGCGATTACGGGATTGAAGCTTCCGTGTTTACAGAGCTGGACATTCCTGCGGTTTCTTTATCTGCCGGTGACCTGGACGGCGACGGGTATGACGATCTGTATTTTGTCCGGGGCAAGACCGGTGAAGCCTGTGTCCTCTGGGGCGGCCCTGACGGCTTGAACCCTGACCGCATGACCGTATTCAGCGCCGCAGCTGATAGTGCAGAGAACAGCCGTGGTTCTTCTACCACAGCCGGCAGAAAAATGCTGCGTCACATCACTTGGCGCTGCAATATTCTGAAATTGAACGACAAGATTGTTACATTCCGCGTTGAGGGTAATGCCGCTGTCTTTGAATCCTTCGGCAAGGATCGCGCAGTGAAGGAAGAATTCCGCGTGGAATGTAAAAAACCCGTGGAATATAAGGAAAAATTCGATGCCTATTTCTTCGGTTTCGGACCTTCCTGTGTTGCTGCCGGCGATTTGCGTAACGACGGCAATCAGGATATCATCATCGGTGTGGCCACCGATTTTGAGAATACGGAAGATGCGATTATCCTCTGGGGCAAGGAAAACTATGCACTGGATAAGGCAAGTGCCATTCCCCTTACCTGCCCCCGTGTGCTGAGTATCTGTCCCTTTGGCGACGATGACAAAAACCGCCTTTTTGTTGGTCGATCCTGCCGAATGGACGAGTTTGATGTTGAGGTGGATACATATCGCTTTAACGAAGACGGCTCCTATGAAAAGGAATGGACTGTCATCGGTAGTGAGCCTTCAGCAGTCATGACTGGCAAGACTTATACCGACGGCAGACGTCAGCTGCTGGTACTCAACCATGAAGGTGAGTTGAAGCAAGGTCAGGAGAATGTTTATGTATTTCTCGGTGACAAGGACGGTTATAAACCAGACCGGCGTCTGGAGTTCCCCACTTCCGCCGGCGTAGATACCATTTTGGCGGACCTTAACGATGATGGCAAACCCGATGTATTGGTTGCAGGTTGTTCAGAAAATGCCGTTTACTGGACCAAGGGTTTGAGCATCTACTGGCAGGACGAGAATGGCAAATTTGACACTGAGAACAACTTTACCCGAATTATGTCTGCTGAGCTGCCCCACGGCGTTGTTGTTGGTGACTTCCGCAAGAGTGGCTATCTGGATCTGATTTGCGGTGGTCTCGGCGGCCGCGATATCAAAATCTTTGAGGGCGGTCCCGACGGTTATAATTTCGACTACCCCACCAAAATGCTGGTCATGGGCCCGGACAAAGAAGAATATTTAGAGGAATTCGGTAAAATGCCCTGGTCTCCTGAGGGCCGAGAATACAAGTCGCATCACCCGAAATTGCTATCCCCCGAACTTACCCAGGAATATGGTGAAATCCGTTGGCAATTTGCTGCTGACTTTAACGGCGACGGCTATCTCGACTTATTCGTCAGCCAGATTGTTGGTCATAAGTCCTTTATCTTCTGGGGTGGTCCTGACGGCTTCGATCAGGAAAATTACACCCTTCTTGCTACCGATGGCATTTCTGCTGCCAATGCAGCAGATCTGGATGGTGACGGTTATCTGGATCTGGTTTGCTCCTGCCATCTCTCTATCGGTCATACCTATCCCCAGGAATATGGTAAATTCGTAATCTACTGGGGCGGTCCCGATGGTTTCCAGGAGCACAGAAAGACCCAGCTTCCCACCTTCTGCTCCAACGCCCTTACCATTCACGATTTCAACGGCGACGGTTTGCTGGATATTTACGGCACAGCCTATGCCAACGGCCGTTTCCGTGATATTGATTCCAGAATGTACTTTCAAACACCCGACCGGATGTTCCATGCGGAGAACTTCCAGAATATTTTCAACCACTCCGGCTGTGGCTGTCTTGCCGGCGACTTCAACGATGACGGTTATGTGGACTTGCTGGTTGCCAGTCACAAGAACGACGGACATCACGTAACAGATTCTTATATCTTCTGGGGCGGTCCGGACGGCATCAATGAACAGCGTTACACTACCCTTCCCGGCCGTGGTCCTCATGGCACGTGCAGTGTGGATATCGGCAATATCATGGATCGCGGTGATGAGGAATTCTACTATTCTGAGGCTTACAAAATTCCCGCTGATATGAAGCCCACCAAGGCTTCCTGGGAGGCTACAATGACCTCTACCAATAACTGGGTTGCCATGCAGGTTCGCTGCGCTGACAGTGTCAAGGAACTCGAAAATGCACCATGGATGGGTAAGATCCAGAATGGTGATGATTTGACTGAGTTCGCATTGAAGGGCTATATGCAATATAAGCTGGCTCTCGGCGCAAGATGCGGCTGTGGTACTCCCAGAATCACTGAGGTTACAGTTGATTTTGCATAATAATTAAGAGAAGAGGGTACTCCCCTCTTCTCTTTTTATCTTTACAAATTACCGGTCACAAGTTATAATATTTATAAATTCCAAACATGGAGGAACTGTTATGAAAATTAAACGTATCGGTGTATTGACCAGCGGTGGTGATGCGCCGGGTATGAACGCAGCGGTTCGTGCTGTGGTTCGTACAAGTTTGTTTCACGGGATTGAGTGCTATGGTATTCGCAGAGGTTACAATGGTCTGATTCACGGTGATGTGGTCAAAATGGACGAATCCAGCGTTTCCCGGATTATTAACCGCGGCGGAACAATCCTCTATACCGCCCGCAGCGCAGAATTTATGACCGAGGAAGGCCAGAAAAAAGCAGTCGCCACCTGCAAATTTTTGGGATTGGACAGTATTGTTGCCATCGGTGGCGATGGTACGTTCCGAGGCGCCCGTGCCCTGTCCAAATACGGAATCAACGTGATTTGCATCCCTGCTACCATCGACAATGACATTAGCTGCACCAATTACAGCATCGGTTTTGATACCGCTGCCAATACCGCTATTGAGTGCATCGATAAACTCCGCGATACCATGCAATCCCACGAGCGTTGCTCTGTGGTAGAAGTTATGGGCAGAAATGCCGGATATTTGGCAATGTACGTTGGTCTTGCTGTTGGCGCCACTTCTGTGCTTGTTCCGGAAAAGAAGATCGATTTCGACAAGGACGTGATCGAAAAATTGCGGCAGGCGCGACTGCACGGCTTTACCCATTATATGATCGTAGTTGCTGAGGGCGCCGGTGAGGCAACTGAGATCGCAAAAAGGATCCATGATGCCATTGAGCTCGACCCACGGGTCACAGTTCTCGGACATATTCAGCGTGGCGGCTCCCCTACCGGACGGGATCGGGTCAATGCGACAAAAATGGGCTACTTAGCAGTTGAATTACTTAGATCAGGTAAAACCAACCGCGTCATCTGCACGCAAAACGGTCACTATACCGATGTGGATATTGATGAGGGTCTGGAAATGAATCGGGATATCCAGCAGATTGAAATGGATGTTCTTTCTGCCATGACCGGTCTTCATTAAATACAAAAAAGTCTGTCGGCACAATGTGCTTGACAGACTTTTTTATGCTCTGGGATGGCATTTATCATATACAGATTTTAGTTTCTGATTTACCATTTGCGTGTACATCTGGGTCGAAGAAATATCGCTGTGACCCATGAGTTCCTGAACAGAACCCAAATCGGCGCCATTCTCCAAAAGGTGTACTGCAAAACTGTGTCGCAATGTATGGGGTGTAATTTCCTTTTCGATATGCGCAGTAGTCTGGTAATATTTCAAAATCTTCCAGAAACCCTGGCGGCTCATGCGAACACCATTAACGTTTACGAACAGTGCCTGTTCCTCCGGATCGGAGATCATACCACGGCGAATATCATTTAAGTACACAGTAAGCGCCTTCAATGCAGCTGGATACAGCGGAATGGAACGGGATTTCTTGGATCCTGCGCACTTGATAATGCCAAGATCTAAATTTACATCATCCACGTCCAGATCAATCAATTCCGTGACACGGATACCGGTGGCATACATCACTTCCAGCATTGCCTTATCCCGGAAGCCTTTGGCATCCACACAAACAGGCTGCGCAAGAAGCATCTCAATTTCCCGTCCGGTGAGAATTTGAGGCAGTTTCTTCTCTCCCCGATCCACGTGGATATCCGTAACCGGTGTCGATTCCAGAAAACCGGAAGAAACCACATAGTTGTAGAAATTCTTCAAGCTGGCAAGACTGCGGGACACCGTAGCACCGGAACGACCGTCAGATTCCAGATGAGATAAGTAATCGCTGATATTCAGTTGTGTCGCATCCACAATATCCGTGTTCTCCCTGCGGTGCAGCCACTCGGCAAACTGCCGAATGTCCCGCATGTAGGAGGCTACGGTGTTGGCGGATGCTTGTTTTACCTTAGTAAGGTAATTTTCATAAGCACCGATAAAGTCCAACATGAAAACAGCGAACCTTCCTTTAAGAATCTATCAGCATCGCCAAAAACGGCGATACGATACAGTAATCAAATATTCCAAACGGTATGCATATCGCAACGCAAATAATATAGTCCTGCTTACGCAAAATACCCATCATGTTACGAATACAAAACCAGCACAGAACGCCAAGAGTCATAAAATCGGTAAATCGGAAAAGAAAACGTATCAGCCATCCGGCTGAACCAAATGCTACTGAAAGAGCAGCAGAACAAAATGAAAATGTAAATACTTTGTAAAAGCAGGATATGTAGATCAACCACTTTTTCTTCCTGTATGATCCGTACATACAAAAAACAAACGGAAGAAACGTACTAATGAAAAGACCGAAGATCGTCGGGGGTGAAGCTGCTGCAAAATATAATGTATGAAGATACGATACAGGACATTTCATACCCAGATATGCACCAAGTACAAGTCCCAGTAGCCATAAAAATGCAAGAGTAAACGCAGAAAGAATGCAAGAAGAATCAGAAAACGAAGTGCCTCCCCGCCCTGATTTCGTAACGCAATCAACATGCTGTATATCATTTACAACAGCGCTCCATAATCTTGTTAAAAAACGTAAAAAGGGCGTAAAAAACCGACGCAAAACAGAACGCATAAATACTATACCCCAAAAACACAAGAATTTCAAGTTCTTTTGTATATTTTTACGATTTTTGTAAATTATGCCGATAATTTATGTAAACAATGTTATGTAAACTATCGCAATCACTCAATAGATTTCTTTACCATTTTCAACTATGCTCCAATATATTGCGTGCAAATTTTATCAATGGCACAAAATATAGTTTTTGCAAGAAAACTTTCATATTGTACGAAGGCGGGTAAATATATTTTACCCGCACTATTTTTTGTACAACTTAACGAGAGCAGATTTTTTATGGTGACCGGTGGAGGACCTTTCTCCCCTGCTCCCAAGTAATGCAACAACCCCTGCTCCCGCAAGTACTGCCAAGGCGGTTATGCCCATCGATTCATAACGCCCACCGAATAAGATTCCTGTGATTGCAAGCAAGATCCCGTAATAACACAAACCGGTCAACAAACACATCTGCAGTTTCTTTCTTTTCAGCTTATGCATCGCAGTCCATGCACCGGTTGCGGCACTGAACACCAATATCACTAACGCGACATATCCGATCCCCTGCTCCGCTACTACTTGTTTGTCTACCAAAATCGCACCGATGATCGCCCCAAGTACTGTTACGATCAAGCACGTAACCACGCCAAATCCGATTCCCAATGGTATTGTTGTTTCCACGTTTCTGCTTTTTTTCAGCATGTCATCCTCCCCTTTCTGTACAAACTATTCCCAATGACAATAAAAAAGAACCGGAACAGCAGTTGTTCCGGTTCTAAAATATTAATGAGTTATTTTGCCATTTGGGCAACCAAAACATCCAAAAGCGCCTTTGCAGATTCCTTTGTGTCACCCACAGCGGTGTAATAGAACTTCACCTTGGGTTCAGTGCCGGAGGGACGAACGATCACTCTGCCCCGATCTCCAAGAACAAACTCCAACACATTTGACTTTGGAAGATCGATTGCGGAAACATTACCGGTATTGAAGTTCTGAGAGCAGCTGCTCTTATAATCATTAAATACCGTCACTGCGGCGCCGCCAATGGATTTGGGCACTGTGTTGCGAAGATCAGCCATCATCGCAGCAGCCTTCTCCATGGCGTCAGCGCCGGTTAATTCAATGCTCTGGACATGTGCCAGATAATAACCAAAACGCTCATACAGACTTTCCAAAGCGTCCAGAACAGTTAATCCTCGGTGTTTCAATACTGCTGCCATTTCACACACCAGCATAGATGCCACAACCGCATCCTTATCCCGGGCGTACGTGCCTTTCAGGTAACCGCAGCTTTCCTCGAAACCGAATACAAAGCGCTTTTCCTCACCCTTATTTTCCAGTTTCAGAATTTCACCGCCGATGTATTTAAAACCGGTGAGAACCGCTTTCATATCCACACCGTATGCGGCAGAAACCCGATCAGACAGCGGAGAGGACACAATGCTGCGCACAACTACCGGATTGTTCGGCAAGGTACCGCGCTGTACCATCGCGCTGAGAATATAGTCAAGAAGCAGGCAGCCCAGCTCGTTGCCGCTGAGCTTGCGGAAGCCGTCGCCATTGGGCACTGCGATTGCAACCCGGTCAGCATCCGGATCAGTACCGAGGATCAAATCGCAGGGATTCTTTCTTGCCACCTTATAGCTCTCGTTCAAAGCGGCATCAGTTTCCGGATTGGGATATTCACAAGTCCTAAAATCACCGTCCGGCTTTTCCTGACAGCCAACCACTGTGACGTTTACGCCGAGGCGGCCCAATATCTCCCGTACCGGCTCGTTGCCTGTTCCGCACAGAGGTGTATAAACCAAATTCAAACCGGCGGATGCGATCATTTCCGGTTCAATCGCCTCATTCAGAACAGTATTATAATACTTTTCCCAGATATCCTGGCCGATGTAGAAGATCTTACCTTCCCTCATAAATGCGTCAAAGGTCTTTTCTTCCGGCACAAAATACGGAATATGGGAGATTTTTTCCGTCACTACTGCTGCTGGCTCATCGGTCATCTGACAACCGTCAGGGCCGTAGCATTTTACACCGTTATAAGCGCCGGCATTATGGCTTGCGGAAATCACAATACCGCAGCCGCAGCCCAATTCCCGCACCGCAAAGCTGAGCATAGGTGTCGGCGCAAGGCGGTCATAAAGATAGGTGCTGATACCGGCTTCTGCAAATGCAACAGCGCAAACCTCGGCAAATAACTTTGAATTATGCCGGGAATCATAAGCGATTGCAGCCTTCTTGGGCAGGTCGGTCTGGGAAAGCCATGCAGCCATACCTTGTGCGGCGCGGCGTACCGTATACCGGTTCAGTCGGTTGCTGCCGGCTCCCATGATGCCGCGCATACCAGCCGTGCCAAATTGCAGGTCACTGCCAAAACGGCCTTTTAATTCATCCTCCTGATCCGCAATCGCAACCAACTCTGCTTTTACATCCTCAGGAAGGTCCGCGTTTAACCAAAAACGGTAGTTTTCCAAATAATTCACGTTAATCCCTCCATAAAACTTAGAAAAAACAGCTCAAAATGAAATTTGAGCTGTTTTTTATCTAGAAAATTAAACCTCATCGTCCACCAGAGGCTCAGCATTGCGATTATCCTGTGCCTCAGTCAGAGCGCGGAACTTCACCCGGGTATCACGCACTTCGCCCAGAGACTTGGCAATGGCTTCTTCAGTACGGCGCAGAGCATCATCCATATACTCGTTGCTGGCCTTACGCAGATCGGAAATCTTGGCCTGTGTCTTATTGTACATTTCCTGGCACTGACGCTTGGCTTCCTGATAAATGGACTCCTGAGCGATCAGCTCCTTGGCCTTCTGCTGTGCTTCGCGAACAATACTCTCAGCCTCACGGCGAGCCTGGCCGATCAGCTCATTGCGGGATTCCACAATGGTACGGGACTGTTTGAGCTCAGCAGGCAGCTGCGCAATGATCTCGTCCAGCATGTCAAGGACCTTATCCCGTTCCAGAATGCACTTATCCGCACCCAGCGGCAGCGCCCGGGCATCCTGAATCATATCATACAAGGCGCCAATAATATCTTCAATATGTTGTTCGTTCATTTCTATATCCTCCTTAACGTATGGTTGACACACGCTTTTTAAAATCTTCAACGATCTCAGCGGGAACAAATTCACTCAAATCAACGTCATAAGCCGCCAATTCTTTGACGGTGCTCGAACTCAGATACATGTATTGATGCTCCGCTGTGAGAAACATTGTGTCCAGATTGGGATTGATCTTGTGGTTGATAAGCGCCATTTGAAATTCATTTTCAAAGTCCGAGCCGGCACGCAGCCCTTTTAAGATCACACAACCACCTTTTCGCTTGGCGTATTCTGCAAGAAGCTCGTTGGAGCAATCCACCTCAACATTCGGAAGATCCTTAGTAACCCGCTGGATCATGTCCACACGCTCTTCCTGAGTAAACATAGGGTTTTTCCCGGCGTTGACCATAACGCAAACGATCAGCTTATCAAAAATGTTGGACGCCCGGCGAATGATGTTTAGATGACCGCTTGTAACAGGGTCAAAACTACCGGGATAAATAGCAATTTTCATATCAGACTTCCTCGCTTTGCACCTTCCGATAGACGGTAAGCAAAGTGTTCCCGTATTTATAATCTTTGGACCGGGAATAGCCCGGAAAATCGAAAAGTAATTCCTTCCCAACGGGACGTTCTGCAACTATTATACCATTAGTTTCTAAAATGTCAATTTCTGTTATCTTTTTTAGTGAATTTTCTAAAAAAACTTCTGCATAAGGCGGATCCAAAAAAATGATACCAAACTTTTCCCGACAATTTGACAAAAAAGTAAGATAGTCACTGCGGAACACCCGAGCTTCCGATTCCAAATGCGTCCGGCGCAGATTTTCACGGATCAATGCGCAGGCAGATTCCCCTGCGTCCACAAAAACCGCTTCCCTTGCACCGCGGCTTAACGCCTCAATTCCCAGCTGGCCCGTGCCACCGAACAAATCCAAAACACGCATCCCCGGGATATCGAACTGAATAATGCTGAACATTGCCTCTTTAACACGGTCAGAGGTAGGCCGTGTTTGCTGTCCGTTTGGCGTCTTTAACTGTACGCCCCTGGCTTTTCCTGTTATTACTCGCATTGACCTATCTCCCCTCTTTATGAAAATGCTCGTACACCGCATTGGCTGCATCCATTGGCAAATGCTGATGCAAATCGGAAATGCTTGCCTGTGATATCGATTGAATTGACCCGAATGTTTTCAGTAGCTGCGCCTTGCGTTTTGGTCCAATACCGGGAATCTGGTCTAATTGGGAGTATTTTAAACGTTTGCTCCGCAATTTCCGATGATAACCAATGGCAAAGCGGTGCACTTCTTCCTGAATGTTGCCAATCAAAGAGAAAACCGCAGGATTGGAATCAATTGCAATCTCCCGCCCGTCACAGGTCACCAGCGCCCGGGTGCGGTGGCGATTATCTTTGACCATACCGAATACCGGCAAGGACAAACCCAGCCGTTTTAGCGCATCCACCGCTGTGCGGGCGTGCTTTTCGCCGCCGTCAATCAAAAGAATATCCGGTTTTTCCTCGAATCCATGGTCACCGGCGCAGTAATGAGTAAACGCTCTGGTGACCGCTTGTGCCATAGATGCATAATCATCCTGATCTTCAAGGTCATGGATCTTGAACCGTTTATAATCACTCTTTTTCGGTTTTCCATCAACGAAAACCACCATGCTCGCAACGATATCCGTACCGGAAATGTTGGAAACATCAAATGAATGAATGCGCTTTGGATCATCAACTGCAAGCATTTTAGAAAGAGCGGTCAAAGCGCCAGCAATCTTATCCTCCTTGTCGGATACACGCTCTGCCTCTTCCAAGGCATTTTTGCATGCTAAATCCACCAATGATGCTTTTTCTCCCCGCTGAGGAACGATAATACGCATTTTACGATTTCGTTGCTGCTGGATCAAATCCGGAATCAGCTGAGCATCCTCCATCTTAAAGGGCATAAGAAGAGTCTTGGGAACGATGCCACAATTGAGGTAGTACTGTTTGACCAAACTACTGGCTGCATCCGCTGGATCATCCGGTACAGGGATCAACCAATATTCCTTATCAATCAGATTGCCGCCTGCATAATGCAGCACAGCAAAGCAACCCTTTGTGCCCGTTTGTCCGTAGCCAATTACATCAGTATCACCGCCTGAACCGGCCGCTACTAACTGCTTTTGGCCCAAAGATTCCACAGCCCGAAGCCTGTCCCGCAGTTCTGCGGCTCGCTCAAAGTTCATAGCTTCCGAGGCATTCAGCATCTCGGATTTAATCTGTTCCGCCAAGGTGCGATAATTTCCGGACAGAAGCTGCCGAACCTGGTTCATTACCAATTTGTACTCTTCCTGAGTCCTGTCAGGACAACACCAACCGGCGCACTGCTTCATGTGAAAATTCAGGCAGGGTCTGCCCTTCCCAACATCCTCTGGAAACCGTTTGGAGCATCCAGGCAATTTCAGCGCCAAACGAATGGCATTCATAGCCTCATGCGTCATATTCCGACCGCCAAAGGGTCCAAAATACTCCGCGCCGTCATTTTCCGGTCTGGATACCAGTCGCATAGTCGGATATGCCATATTCGTATCAAAACGGATATAAGGATAACCCTTGTCATCTTTTAACAGAATGTTATACTTTGGCTTGTGCCGCTTGATTAAAGAACATTCCAGTACCAGCGCTTCAAATTCCGACGCGGCGATGATTACATCAAACTGATGGATCTTTGAGACCATCAGCCGAGTCTTGGGACTGTGGGATGCAGTGGCATGAAAATACTGACTTACGCGGTTTTTCAGCTTTTTGGCCTTACCCACGTAAATGACCTTGTCATTCCGGTCTCGCATGATGTAAACACCCGGCGCCTGAGGCAGGCTCTGTGATTTTTCTTTTAACGCTTCAAATGTCATACTATCACCAAAAAATCCGCCTCAATGCTGGGTTTCCGGCATTGAGGCGATGTTACGCAAGCATATCAATAAACGTCACGAAGCAGCAGGGGTTCCAATGCCTCAATAGCAGACTGTGCATCTGCACCATCAGCGGACAATGTGACCGTTGCACCGGTAACAATGCCCAGAGACATAATGCCCAGCAAGCTCTTGGCGTTCATCTTCCGGTTGCCCGATTCCAGCCAGATGCTGCAAGCAAATTCGTTGGCTTTCTGTACAAAATATGTTGCCTGTTTGTTGTGAAGTCCCGATTCGCATTTCACGAGGATTTCCTTTACAACCATAAAAGCGCGCTCCTAACCGGCGAGGTAATTTCCTCACCCTTTATTCCACTCTATGATAGCAAATATAACGAAAAAGTCAACCTGTTTTTGTGAAAACCAAACATATCAAGGAAAATTTTACCAACCATTTCCAGTTTTAGCGAAGCTCTGCGATGGTTACGCCGTCCTCGCCTTCCCCATAAACGCCCAATCGATAGGATTTGACAAATTTATGTTTTTTCAGCTCCTGCTGCACCGCTGCACGAAGGGCGCCGGTGCCCTTACCGTGAATGATACGCACAGAGGAAAGGTTGGAACGCATAGCGCTGTCCAAATAGAGTCCCAATGCACAGATTGCCTCCACAGTATCCATACCTCGCAGATCCACCTCGGACGACATGGCAGCCGTCTTCATTTCTCTTCCGGAATGGGCCGGACGTGACTTTGCTTGATTCTGACCGCTATTTTCCAATAGATAAATTTCATCGGCTGAGGCGTTCATTTTCAGAATGCCCGCCTGTAACTGATATGTGCCGTCTTTATTGATCGCAATCACATTGGCCTTTGTGCCCAGTTTTAACAATTCAACCGTATCACCCACAATGATATCGCGACTTGGCTTTGGGCGCTGTACCTGGGTTTGCCCTGAGTTGATACGGTTCTCTGCCTCGTTCAAGCTCCTGCGCAGTTCTGCCTGCCTCTGGTTGATACCGGTGGTGTCCGCGCTGTCTTGCAGCTGCTTACGCAGCGCCTTTAATTCTTCGCTGGCTGCATTGGCTGCATAACGTGCATCAGCAATGATCTGCTGCGCCTCCCGGCGTGCTGCGGCCATGGCTTTCTCTTTTTCTTTTTCCAGCTGAGCGCTGTATTCTTCACTTTGGCGCTTAATGCGCTCCGTTTCCTGGCGAAGACGTTCAGCTTCCAATCTGGCAGATTCCATTTGCTGCCGCTGCTGTTCCAACTGGGAGAGTACATCTTCAAAATCCTTGTCACTCTTACCTACCAGATCGTCAGCTTCTTTTAATATATCCTCAAACAAGCCCAATTTTCTGGAAATGGCAAAAGCGTTGGATTTGCCCGGAATACCGATCAAAAGCCTGTAAGTCGGCTGTAAGGTCTCTACGTTAAATTCGCAGGACGCATTGATGACCCCGTCGGTACGCATAGCATATAATTTCAGCTCAGCATAATGGGTAGTTGCCATTACGGTACTTCCGGTTTTGCGGCAAAATTCAATCAATGCAATAGCAAGCGCCGCGCCTTCTGCTGGATCAGTGCCCGCACCCAGTTCGTCAAACAGCACCAGAGTCCGATTGTCACATTGTCCAACGATATCCACGATGGTGCGCATATGGCTGGAAAATGTTGACAGGCTCTGTGCGATGGACTGCTCGTCGCCGATATCTGCCAGTATGGCATCAAACGTGGAAAGAGTGCTGCCGTCCCCTGCCGGAATGTGCATGCCGCACTCAGCCATCAGTGTCATCAGACCAACAGTTTTCAGCGTAACCGTCTTACCGCCTGTATTGGGGCCGGTAATGATCATAGTGTCAAAATCCTTGCCCAAATGCAGGGAGATGGGAACGACCGTTTTGCTGTCGATCAGCGGATGCCGCGCATTACGCAGTTCAACAATACCCGATTCATTCATCCGGGGCTCGCTGGCATTCATGCGGAGCGAAAGCTTCGCCTTAGCAAAAATCACATCCAGCCGAACCAACAAAGAAACATTCCGGTTAATGGACTCCTGCCAATCGGCGGCATCGGCTGAAAGCTCTGCCAGAATCCGTTCAATTTCCTTTTTCTCCTTAATTTCCAGCTCTCTGAGGGCGTTGTTGGCATTTACAGCGGACATTGGCTCTACAAAATACGTAGAACCGGTGGAAGAAACATCATGCACCAGTCCCGGCACATCCGCCTTGTGTTCGCTTTTTACCGGCACTACGTAACGCCCCTGCCGAATGGTGATGATCGGTTCACGAAGATACTTGGAATACGAGGGCGAAGAAATAATTTTCTGCAATCCGTCCTTGATCTTCGCCGCCTGGATCCGCATATGCCGGCGTATATCAAACAGTGTCGGAGATGCAGTATCTGCGATTTCTTCCTCAGATAAAATTGCGCCGAATATTTTGTCTTCCAGATACTTATTGGGGGTAATACCTTGGAATAAGCAGTCAAGAACCGTCTTTTCATCATCCTCAGATATATAGCTCTTGATGTTTCTGGCGCAACGTAAAACACCTGCTATGCGCAATAGTTCCACCGGTTGCAGACAACCGCCCCGCTGGGCTCGCTCCAAAGACGGAGAAACGTCAGTAACGTCACCAAAAACCGGGTTAGCCTTCTTTAAGCACAGGGTGACAGCAGATGTTGTTTCATTCAGTAATTCCTGCACATCATCCAGATCGGAAGTCGGAGTAAGCGCAAGGCAAGCTTCCCTGCCCATCAGGCTTCCGGCACACTGAGAAAGCATCGTAAGCACCTGATTCAGTTCCAACTTGTGCATGGACTTTACGTATAAATCAGACATAGTAAACTCCTAAATAAGTAACGATTTATAAAAATCCAGGGTAGAAAATCCCCGTTCCAACTGTGTGGTAAGGTATGCCTCAGATAATTGGGCCAACTGGCTGTAATTTTCATCATCCAATGTAAAGGCAAATAACCGTTTTGGCGCGCATTGGGTAATATAACGCATCGCCTCCAAAACACCCGGTGTTACCGGAAAACGGATGCTCCCCTCTGATACTCTGCCGCAATGATAACATTCCAGTTGGCCGGAGGAAAGATCAAACCGATCGGGCGTTTCGTTTCCGCATATATGACAACCCGCAAGATCCGGCAAATAGCCTGCCAGAGCGGCAATCCGCAGTTCAAAAACACCCTTTACCTGATCTTCCGGCAAATTCATACCGGAAAGAGCATGTAAGCAGTTCAGCGTTAAACTCAGGATTTCCGGATTGGGTAGATCTTCCTGGCAAATTAGCTCTGCAACCTGTGCAAAATATGTTGCCAAGGATAGCTTTGTCAGATCCCGACGCAGTGACTGAAACAGTTCTATGGACTCCGCTTCATTCACTGTGTACATCCCCTGGTAAGAAAAGAGCGTAAAATTGCCATAGGCCAGAAGCTGACAAGGCGCAGTCAAAGGACTGTTTTTCCGCCGTAAGCCTCTGGCTTTTGCAGTCATTTTTCCGTTTTCCGAGGTAAGCAGTGTCAAAAGTGCATCGCGGTCATTGTAGTCCGTAACTCTGAGCACCAATGCCTGTGTCGTCAGATACATTCTGTTTCTCCGTTTTTCTTGCTTGATTGTAAAGCAGGTATGCCGCCGGCGCACCGGTGAGCAAAAAAATGTTCCAATAATCGTTGGCTGTCATTTTCATCCCTCCTCGCTTAGCTTTGCCAAAACGAGGAGAACTAGCCATGGAAATTATTCGCTGTAACCAAAATTCCTTACCAGGAAATCTGAGTCACGCCAGTTTTCTTTCACTTTAACCCAAGTGGTAAGAAATACTTTCGTGCCCATAAAGCGCTCGCAGTCGTTGCGGGCCATGGTAGAAATTTTCTTCAACATATCTCCGTGTTTTCCGATAATAATGCCCTTATGACTGGCCTTTTCACAGTAAATGGTTGCATCAATATCAATTATGCCGCTGTCCCGCTCGGAAAATTTGGTGATCTCCACCGCCGTTCCGTGTGGCACTTCCCGGTCAAGATTCCAAAGGATTTTTTCCCGAATGATCTCGGCCATGACCTGCCGCTCCGGCTGATCGGTAGTCGTTTCTTCGTCAAAGAGGAACGGACCTGGTACAGCGCACTCCGAGCAAATAGTCAGAAGAGCGTCTAATCCATCGCCATTTTTGGCGCAAATCGGAATAATTGCCTTGAAATCAAATACCTGGGCATATGCATTGATCACCGCCAGCAGGCTTTCTTTCTCCACCGCATCAATCTTATTGATCGCCAGGACCACAGGACAATTCTTGGAACGCAGCTGTTCCAGAAGAAGCTGCTCCTGGTTACCAACGGAATCAATGGGCTCCACAACCATAATGGTCATGTCTACGTCCGCAATGGATTCCCGGGTGACATTGACCATGTAGTCGCCAAGCTTGGTACGGGGCTTATGAAAACCGGGCGTATCCACAAAAATAAACTGAGTATCGCCCTTGGTAAGCACACCGCAAATGCGGTTGCGGGTTGTCTGGGGCTTATTGGAAACTATGGCAATTTTCTCCCCCACCAGATGGTTGACCAGTGTTGACTTTCCCACATTGGGTCGACCGGCAATGGTGATCATGGCAGTTTTTGTCTTCATCATGAAATCTCCTAATTTTAATCTCTGCTCAGGCCGGGAATGGTGGCGGCAATAGCCTCCTCCCGGGCGCGCATCAGCGCCTTTTGCTCTGCTTCGTCCAAATGGTCATAGCCCAGTAAATGAAGCATGGAGTGAATGGTCAGATATCCCACTTCCCGCTTCACGGAATGACCAAATTCCTTTGCCTGTTTGATGGCTCTTTCCAGACTGATGCACATATCCCCCAAGGGGCACAAATTGGTTTCTACGTCCAAATACTCAGAATAATTCTCCGGAAAATTGCCCGGTTCAAAGGAAAACATCGGAAAACTCAACACATCGGTGGGCGCGTCAATATTTCTGCTTGCCTTGTTTATTGCCCGAATCCCCCGATCATTTGTGATCATCACATTGATCTCACAATCTGCCCGTACATTTTCTGCCGCAAGCACCGCCTCCACACACTTGCCAATGATAGAAGAAACCATCGGCATCCGAAGAGTAAAGGTATCAAAGGACATATTCACTTTATTTCCCATTATCTTCTCCCCTTATATTCGGCCTTCTTCTGTTCCTGTTTTCTGTTGGCTCTGTCATATGCATCGATGATTTGCTGTACCAAAGCATGCCGCACCACGTCAGCAGAAGTAAGCCGGCAAATCGCAATGTCCTTTACTCCATCCAGAATCCGAACCGCATCTTTCAGTCCGGAAACCTTATCATCCGGCAGATCGATTTGGGTGATATCACCGGTAATGACGATTTTTGAGCCAAATCCAAGCCGCGTCAGAAACATTTTCATCTGTTCCTTTGTGGTATTCTGAGCCTCGTCGAGAATGATAAAGCTATCGTCCAGGGTACGCCCTCGCATATAAGCCAGAGGCGCAACTTCAATAGAGCCGCGCTCCTGATACTTTTGGAAAGTTTCCGCGCCCAGCATGTCATACAGGGCGTCATACAGCGGCCGCAGATAGGGATCCACCTTATTCTGCAAATCACCGGGTAAAAAGCCAAGCCGTTCACCGGCTTCCACCGCTGGCCGAGTCAGGATGATCCGATTCACCGTACGATCCCGGAATGCAGCTACCGCTGCGGCAACAGCCAAGTACGTCTTACCCGTACCGGCAGGGCCAACACCGATTGTAACCGTGTTATTCTGAATTGCTTTCATGTAGGTCTGCTGACCCACAGTCTTCGCCTTGATGGGCTTTCCCTTGGCGGTGATGCACACCACATCTTTCGCCATTTGGGAGACCAAGGCCTCATTGCCCTCCTGAACCAGTGTAATCAAGTACCGCACCCGCTGCTCGTCGATCACTTCACCCTTGGCCGCCAAAGTAAGCAAACCCTCCAAAGTACGGACGGCTTTATCCGCAGGCTCCGGTTCACCGGATACTTTCAGCTCTGTTCCCCGGTTTACAATGGTCACATTCAGCGCATCTTCAATTCTCTTGATATTCTCGTCAAAGGACCCGAAAACACTCACCAGATCCTCCAATCGTTCCGCATTTACAATTCGTTCAGTTACGTTCCCCATTCGGTTTAATTATCTCCTCAGTTTGTACTTGTCCGATCATTTCCTGGCAGGTGAATTTTGCATTTAATGAATAATCATCTGAAAATTGTTCCTGCTTCGATAAAATTTGACCGGCTGCCATCTGCCCGGTAATGTAATCATCAGCAAATTGGGTCATGATCATCTTTGCTTCGTCCGGTTCCAGAGATGATTCTTCCACGGAATAATCAGTCCAGGTCTCGATAACCAAATATAAAGGTAATCCAAACCCACCGGGCAGAGTCAATTGTCTTATATCTGTCATTTTAACACAACTGCTATCCAAAATTCCACTATCTTTATATAAATTTATACGTTTTTTTCCGATAATCAACGCATATTTGCGTACCGTGCGGCTGTTTTCCTGCCGAACTGCAAATTCCTCGGCAGATATAACGGACAATTCCCGACTTGTACGTGCAAAAATTTCTCCCTCAGCCTCAGTAGCACGAATCGACAGACCGCAGTCCGTATATCCGGAAACCAGTATATCCCCGGCTTTTACAGACTGGCCAACAGAAAACAGCGGATTTCCACGGGTAACCGTTCCGGAAAGAATATATCCGTCTCGCGTCGCTACAATATTGCTTACGCCCGTGGACAATTTTGGCGGATCAGCACGATCTCTTGGACGAACCGTAATCGTCGCAACACATCCTGATGTATTGACACCTGCCCATTTAAGCTGAGGCATTGCATCCAATAACGCATTTTTTACCTTTTCGCTGCGTACCACACGCCGTGATGCACCAAAGTGTATACCGCATTTCGCTGCTTCTTCCAGAATGAGGCGAGTGGGTACTGTGCTATTTCCCTCCACCCGGATAAAAAGAACCCGTGTTGGAATATAGGTGCTGATTGCAAGCAGAAGAAGAAATCCAAAAACCAGAAAAGGTCGCTTTATGCCGCCAATCAATCTCCAATACGCGCCGTAACGTTTTATAATCCGCAGGGTGTCGCCTCTGCGTTTTGCAATGCGTTCCACATTTCTGAAATCCTGCCGCTTGATCCGAAAATCTACTGTCAGGTCATCCAATATTTCCGTTTCATACAATATAACCCCGGAGGATTGTATTGCTGTGAGTGCGCCGGGTGTATCAGCGCTGACAAGTCTTACTTTCAGTCCCATTAGACACCCCCTTGTGGATCTCCACATTCTGGATTTTTCCGGAGATCACCGCCATTACACGTG
The DNA here is from genome assembly GCA_045589195.1 of Faecousia sp. Lineage (GTDB taxonomy): Bacteria > Bacillota > Clostridia > Oscillospirales > Oscillospiraceae > Faecousia. The sequence continues at coordinate 63,281 of JAZNFY010000054.1, forward strand.
TGATTTTCAGTAATTCCAACCCGTCCCCACAGACACAAATCTGCCCGAATTTTACTTTCAAGGAGATCCGCTGTTTCCCGTATTCTGTCACACCCATATGATTTTCTATGAGTACGCGGCCATCTCCTGCAATCTCCACCAAAGGCACGCCTGGAATACTGACGCCGTAAAGCTGAGCGGCATCAGCCATACGTCCCAACACATTATGCTTACTCACTATAATCGCCTCCTTTGTCAAAAGTCTATGACCTATCGGTGATGATTTATCCCGCAGGTGCATAGATTCTTTTGAGGTGATAACCGTGATGAAGAAATTATGGACAGGTATACCCGCTTTTTTAGCCATGCTGGCGCTGATACTGGACTCAAAAACCGCATTAATTGGGGCGGCGGAAGGAATCAGGTTATGCATTATGACTGTGATTCCCTGCTTGTTCCCATTCTTCTTTTTATCCGTGCTCCTGACATCTTCGCTATACGGCATATCCGCACCGCTGCGGTATATTGGTAAACTCACCGGTTTGCCAAGGGGATGTGAATCCATATTCCTGATCGGTCTACTCGGTGGATATCCCACCGGCGCGCAAAACGTTGCTTCGCTGTACGAAAACGGCTTGCTTTCCAAGCATGATGCCCAGCGAATGCTTGGTTTTTGTAGTAATGCAGGACCTGCTTTTCTTTTTGGTATTGCCGCAAGAAATTTCACCCAACCGGTTACCGGCTGGATCCTTTGGCTCATACATATTCTATCCGCAATCATTGTCTCCATCGTTCTGCCGGGAAAAAGTAATCAGAGCCTTTCCATTCCGGAGGAAAGTGCAATTTCCATGCAGGAGGCGCTGAAAAAATGCATCAAAACCATGGCGCTGGTATGCGGCTGGATCTTACTGTTTCGTATACTGATCGCATATCTCAACCGTTGGTTTTTATGGTATTTTTCAGACTCTGTGCAAATTGCTCTCAACGGAATGATGGAGCTGACCATTGGTTGCACTGCTCTGAATCGAATTGAAATTGAAGGGCTTCGGTTCATTCTTTGCTCCGGATTGATCGCCTTTGGCGGCTTATGCGTGACCATGCAAACCGCATCAATCACCGAAAAAGCGAGTCTAAGAACCTACTTCCCGGGAAAAATAATGCAAGCCGCAATCAGCATTTTTCTTGCGACACTCTATCAACAAATCTTCTGGCATCAGAATCTTCGCCTGAACGTTTCGCCGATATTTTACGCAGGATTGATGCTTACCATCGTATTATTTACCCTTTTCATCCGAAAAAAGGAAAAAATATATAGCATTCCGGCACTAAATGGTGTATAATAGTGAAAATTAAACCTAAGGAGGCGCGATTATGCTGTTTCGCAAGAAGATCGAACGTTCCTGCGCCTATTGTAGCTATGGCGTGAAAATTGACGAAGAGCAAGTTCTCTGCGCCAAAAAAGGCTCAGTGCCTGTAACACATAAATGCCGCAAATTCCGTTACGATCCCTATAAGCGAGTTCCGCTGAAACAAAAAGCTCTGGATTTTGAAAAGTATAATGAGGAGGATTATTCCCTCTGACAAAAAGTGAGCGTGCCGATCGGCACGCTCACTTTTATTCTGCAATCATTTCCAGAAAATCATCCTCAGAAAGAATCGGAATTCCCAGTTCTCTGGCTTTTTTCTCCTTGGAACCGGCATTCTCGCCCACTACCACATATGTGGTTTTCTTGGATACAGAGCCTGCCGCTTTTCCACCCAAAAGTTCAATCTTCTCAGTGGCTTCCTCCCGGGTGAATTTCGTCAATGCACCGGTCAAAACGAATGTCATGCCGGCAAAACGCGCATCTGTGATCACCCGCTTGGATTCAAAGTTCACACCGGCATTTCGTAAAAGCTCCACAAGATGCCTGGATTGGGGCTGTGCAAACCACTGAACAACATTGCCTGCAATCACCCCGCCAACATCGGGAAGCTCAGTGAGTTCTTCCAGCGTCGCATCCCCCAACGCATCCAGTGAGCCGAATGCCGCAGCCAAGGCCTTTCCGGTCTTTGCGCCCACCTGCTTGATACCCAATGCGTAGATCAGTCTGCTTAAATCCTGTTCCTTGCTGTTTTCAATGGCAACAAGGAGTTTTTTTGCCGCCAATTCACCCTTCTGCCAAAGGCTCTTCACCTGATCAAGCGTTAAATAATAAATATCCGCAGGAGAATGAATCAATCCCCTCTCGATCAGCGCATCCACAATAGAACTGCCGAGGCCTTCAATATCCATAGCATCACGGCTGACAAAATGAGCGATGTTCCGACTCAGCTGCGCAGGGCACTCTGCGCCCGTGCAACGAAGAAACGCTCCTTCCGGATCCCGTTGGGTTGGAGCACCGCAAACAGGACAAACTGTGGGCAGAAAATAAGGTTTGGCGCTGTCTGGACGTTTGGAAAAATCCACCTCCAGAATTTCCGGGATAATCTCACCGGCTTTCCGGATCAAAACAGTGTCTCCGATACGAATATCCCGCTCAGAAATAAAATCCTGATTATGCAGCGTCGCATTGGTCACGGTAGTTCCCGCAAGGCGCACAGGCCGAACAACAGCCTTCGGTGTCAGAACACCGGTACGCCCAACCTGAACCGCAATATCTTCCACCACTGTGGGTTTGATTTCCGGTGGGTACTTATAAGCAACTGCCCACTTGGGGAACTTTGACGTTTGACCCATTTTCAGCCGCTGATCCAGTTCGTTCACCTTCACAACCGCGCCGTCAATATCACAGGGCAAAAATTCCCGCTCCCGAGCGATCCTCATCACATAATCCGTCACATCATCAACAGACCGGAAAATCCCATGAGGAATAACCTTAAATCGGAGATTTTCCAGAAATTTCAGAGAATCTTCATGAGTCTTAAACTCCATACCCTCCGCCAGCTGAACATTGAAGATATAGATATCAAGACCACGTTTTGCGGTAATCTTGGAATCCAGCTGCCGCAGAGAACCCGCCGCGGCATTTCTGGGGTTAGCAAACAACTGCTTCCCCTCAGCCTCCTGCAGCTCGTTCAGCTTCTCAAAACTTGCCTTGGGCATATAGACCTCACCCCGGACGATCAGCCGCGCAGGCGCTCCCTCCAGGGTCATGGGAATGGACTGTACCGTCTTTAAATTCTCGGTAACATCTTCGCCTACTACGCCGTCGCCACGGGTTGCACCCCGGACAAACTGACCGTTCTCATATTCCAGCGCCACGGAAAGTCCGTCAATCTTCGGCTCAACAGAAAAACAGGTATCCGGATATGCCGCAAGGGTCTTTTGCAGAAACTCGGCTAATTCCTCCGGGGAAAACACATCCTGCAAGCTCATCAGCGGCACAGGATGGGTATATTTATCAAACTTATCCAGCGCCTTGCCACCAACACGCAAAGTGGGAGAATCGGCGCGAACAAACTGCGGATTCTCCTGTTCCAAAATTTCCAATTCCCGGAGAAGACGGTCATATTCAAAATCCGGCATTTTGGGGTCATCCAAAACATAATAACGATAATTTGCATCAATTAGCAAATCGCAAAGTTCATTGATTCTCTTTTGTGCATCCATGACTAACCTCCGGTTTGAAATAATGTATCCGGCACTTGACCTACGATAATGGTTTCAGCCACCACAACACGGCTCGTAACGGTAAAGCTCTCCGTCCGACCAAATACCAGTATTGCCACATCCACACTCACATCCATTGTCAGCTGATGCAGCGTTTGGTTAATGCCCGCTTCGGAAAAATTACTTTGAAATCCACCGTCTGAATTACGAATTGACAGGATATTCACGGGTATACTTGCTCCCCTTCCTGCCAGAATCTCCGGCAGGAACAGGCTGCCAATGGGAATACCGAGATCACTGGAATCCATTGCAAGAATTTCATCGTTAATCAGATTCAAAATGTCCGTTTTCAGGCGGTTCACTTCGCTCATATTTGTTTTCAGTGCCGTGATCCGCCCATTCAGATCCTTCTCAAAGTACACGATCCGGTCATACTGAATGTTCCCGATCTCGATTTGCCGGTCTATGGCATCGTTGATCAGATCCGAAGTGGAGTTTGTGACCTGCGTCTTTGCCAGATCACGGATCACATGGTAATAACGGCTTCGAAAAGCGATCAAAACTCCCATGGCAACAATCACAGAAAAACAAATAATGGAAATTGCTCTGCGAACGCCTCGCTTCATAGCACCACCTCTTGGGATACTATGCAGAAAAACGCTCAAATATTACAGCTTTTTCATATGCGCGCTGGCGGTTTTTGCCATAAGCTTTTTCGTTCCGACTTGATCGAAAGCAATCTCCAACAGAGCATCGCCGCCCATTGCAATCACAGAAAGAACCAGACCTCTGCCGAACGCCGCATGCTGAACACTATCGCCCTTGCTCAGGTTTAACACCGGCTGCTTTGCAGTGCCGGATGCGGCAGAAACCGAACCGAAATTCGCTGACTTCGGTTGACTGTTAACCGCGAGCTGCACATAGCGGTTTCCCTCAAACTGTGTGCGGTATGTAGGTGTTACCCCACCTCTGCGCACCACGCAATCATCAGGCAATTCCTTCAAAAAGCGGGACGGAATGCAGCCTGCGGTCTTGCCGTAAAGCATTCTCTGACGCGCATGGTTAATGGTCAGCGTTTCTTTTGCGCGGGTAATGGCCACATAGCAAAGACGTCGCTCCTCTTCCATTTCATCCCGGTCGCCAATGGCGCGCATACCGGGGAACAGTCCATCTTCAAAGCCCACAAGAAACACATGCGGAAATTCCAAGCCCTTGGATGAGTGCATAGTCATCATGACGATGGCATCATCGCCCTCATTATACTGCTCAATGTCGGTATATAGTGCGATCTCTTCCAGAAAACCGGCAAGAGTTGGCTCAGGATCATTTTCCATATAAGTAAGAATACTGGATTTTAATTCCCGAACGTTTTCCAGTCTGGTGCGGTTTTCTTCTGTATCCTTGGCGGTAAGCATATCCACATAACCTGTGCGGATCATCAATTCTTCATAAAATTCCGGCAGTGGCATACCGGAATCCAGTAAACCCGCCAAATCCTCAATCAGATCCCGAAATGCAATAAATTTACCGGCAGCTTTCTCCAAAGGCCCGTAACTGGTCGCATCGGCAATCACATTGTATAAGGGAACGCCTTCCGCCTGGGCCAATCTTTGGGCGCTTTCCAGGGATTTCGCGCCCAAACCTCTGGGCGGATTATTAATTATCCGGCTCAGCCGCAGATCGTCCGCCCGGTTATTGATCACGCAAAGATACGCCAGCATATCCTTAATTTCCGCCCGGTCAAAGAACCGGGTGCCGCCAATAATCCGGTAAGGGATACCGCTTCTCTTCATGGCATATTCCAAAGCATTGGACTGAGCATTGGTACGGTACAATATGGCAAAATCTTTGAAATTTCTTCCTCTGGAACGCTGAATGATCTGAGATGCTACATAGTGCGCCTCAGCCGCCTCATCGGCAGACTCATAAACCGTTATCAGCTCACCGATCCCATTGGCAGTCCAAAGGCGCTTGCCCTTGCGGCCAATGTTGTTGGCAATCACACCATTGGCCGCATTCAGAATAGATTGGGTAGATCGGTAATTTTGCTCCAGCCGAATTACACGGGCGCCACGATACTGTTTCTCAAAATTGAGAATGTTCTCGATGGTCGCACCACGAAAACGGTAAATACTTTGGTCATCATCGCCCACAACGCAGATATTCTCATAACCGCCGGCAAGCAAACTGGTAAGCAGATACTGCATGTGATTGGTATCCTGATACTCGTCTACCAGTACGTAACGGAACTTCCGCTGGTAATAGGTACGAATATCCTCGTTCTCCCGCAAAAGCTTGACCGTCAAAAGAATAATGTCATCAAAATCCACCGCATTATTTTCTTTCAGCCGCTGCTGATAGGTGCTGTAAGCCCGGGCAATTGGCAGCATTTTCAGATCTTTCAGATTCTGTGCCCGCTCCAAAAGCTCCTGCGGTGAGACCATTTGATCCTTTTCCCTGCTGATGATGCTCAAAACATACCGGGCAGGAAAAGTCTTATCGTCAAGGCCCATATCCTTGATAATATCCTTCATCACCCGCTCGGAATCGGCAGTATCATAAATGGTAAAGCTACGGGTGTAGCCCAACCTTTCAATATCCCGGCGCAGAATCCGGCAGCAGGCAGAGTGAAACGTCATTGCCCAAACATCCTGAGCATCGTCTCCAAGCAGCCCTGTCAACCGTTCTTTTAGCTCCTTAGCCGCCTTGTTGGTAAAGGTAATGGCAATAATGCTCCAAGGCGCGGCAGGCTCTACGGCGCAAAGCCAGTCCCCCCGGCGCATATCCTGTCGCCACTGCGTTTCGTCTTCCAAAAAGGCCACATCATCTTCCGTAATATTGTCCGGAACGTCCTGACAATCACTGGCCCGTCCAAAACGAATCAAATTAGCGATCCGCCGAATAAGCACAGTTGTTTTACCGCTTCCTGCGCCGGCCAGCAGCAAAAGCGGACCATCCGTGGCCAATGCGGCCTGTAACTGCATATTGTTCAGGTCGCGAAATTGACTGGTAATATAATTTTTCCGTGCGTTTAAATAACGCAAACGTAGCTGTTCTGTCATAGTAACACCCATCTTTATGTAATGCTAATATTATACTTCATTTGCTGCAAAAGGTAAATAGCAAAATGCGTTATAACAGAAAAAATGCACCCCATTTTACCGGGGTGCATTTTAGAATTATTCGCCTTTTTCCAGCGCCAGAGTTCTGGTGGTCAGATCACAGACTTCACTGGGGCCCCAGTACTGGATAGCACCGGGATAGACATAAGCAGTCTCAACCGCCCACCGCTCTCTATTTGCCTCAAAGTACTGGAACGGTGCTCCGTCCAGCTCAACCAACGCCTTGCGGATAACGGGCTTGTCTGCACCGTGACGGCGCTCGATATTCATCATCTTTGTGATGGGCATACCACCGGCAATCCACTCTTCCGCAGGCTTTGAAAGATTGGACACCTTGGACAGGTATCCGGTGTAGCCATACTGGATCAGCATGAAAGCATTGTATCCCAGGCTGTAACAGTAATCCGCATCAAAATTCGACGGGAAAGCGCAGCGGCCTTCGTAGCCCAAGAAGTGATGCAGGGTGGAAAACTTGCCATTATAAGTGCCGGCCTTCTTGCGCTCTGCCAGATTCTCCTTAACCATGGCAGAGAACAGCTTTTCAGACTCAATCAGTGATACCTGCACATTGCCGTGAGGATCTCGTTCCAGGAACAGCTGCTGCTGAATGGACTGCGGCAAAATCGCAAATACGGCCATAGACTCCTTGGTCAGACCGGCTTTAATAAAGGCATACTTTTCTTCCCATGAAGACAATGCGTTAAAATCATCGGCTTTCGAGCCAGCCAGCAGCTCATTGATCTCAGCGATCAATACGGAGAATTCAGGAACAAATTCCACAATGCCCTCAGGAATGATGGCAACGCCAAAGTTCCAGCCCTTTGCAGCGCGGGCTGCCACGGAGTCAGCAATATATGCGGCGATAGCAGCCAAAGACATCTTCTTGGCAGCAATCTCCTCACCGATCAGGCAGATATTGGGTTGGGTCTGCAACGCGGTTTCCAGAGCCACATGAGAAGCGCTGCGGCCCATAACCTTTACAAAATGCCAGTACTTTTTGGCCGAATTTGCATCGCGCTCAATGTTGCCGACGATCTCAGCATAGGTCTTGGTAGCGGTATCAAAGCCAAAGGAGCACTCAATATCCTCGTTTTTCAGATCGCCGTCGATGGTCTTGGGGCAGCCGATGACCTGAATACCGGCATTGGTGGAAGCAAAGTATTCCGCCAAAACAGCAGCGTTGGTGTTGGAGTCATCGCCACCGATGATAACCAGAGCGGTAATGCCGTGCTTTTTGCAATTTTCTGCAACAATTGCGAACTGCTCCACAGTCTCCAATTTGGTGCGGCCGGAACCGATAATATCAAAGCCGCCGGTATTGCGGTAGGCATTGATGTATTCATCGTCAAAGATGATATAATTGTCATCGATCAGGCCGCTGGGGCCGCCCTTGAAGCCATATAGAACATTGTCCTTATCTGTGGCTTTCAGTGCGTCGTAAAGACCGCAAATCACATTGTGACCGCCGGGTGCCTGACCGCCAGAAAGAATGACGCCAACCACCTGCTTTTTGGCTTCACTGGTATTCATGCCCTTTTGAAAAGTGATCTCATTTTTGCCGTATGTGTTGGGAAACAGCGCCTTGATTTTTTCCTGATCTGCAACGGACTCGGTGGGATTTCCGTTCTTGACGCAGATTTCGGAAATACCGGAACGAAGCATGCCCGGCAGTTTGGGAACATACTGATATCTTGCTGTTTGAAGCGGTGAAATTTTCATATTTAAAACACTCCTTATGGCTTTTCACAAAATTTCCTTTATATTATAATCGATTTTCTAATAAAGGTAAATAGGAATTTTTCAATATTCTGTTGTTGTATTTCCCAATAATTTCGCCGAGAACATCTCTTTTTTTGTGTTAGCTATGTATTTCTATTTTGCAATTTCATATTGCAATATGGGGAAAATGTGCTATAATAGTTAACGAAAAAATGCGGACAAGAGTCCGCTAATATGAAAGGATTGATTCCAATGGCACTTGTTACCACAACCGAGATGTTTAAGAAGGCCTATGACGGCGGTTACGCCATCGGTGCTTTCAACGTCAACAACATGGAAATCGTCCAGGCAATCACCGAAGCTTGCCGCGACGAGAAGTCCCCTGTCATTCTCCAAGTTTCCAAGGGCGCCCGCGCCTATGCCAACCACACCTACCTGGTAAAGCTGGTAGAGGCCGCTGTTTTGGAGTGCCCCGAAATTCCCGTTGCCCTGCACTTGGACCATGGCGACAGCTTTGAGACCTGTAAATCCTGTATCGACGGCGGCTTTACCTCCGTTATGATCGATGCTTCCAGCCACTCCTTCGAGGAGAATATTGCCATCACCAAGAAGGTGGTTGAGTACGCTCACGATCACGGTGTTGTGGTCGAAGCGGAGCTGGGCAGCCTGGCCGGTATCGAGGACGAAGTGAATGTTGCCGCAGAGGCCGCATCCTACACCCGTCCCGAAGAAGTGGAAGAGTTTGTCACCCGCACCGGTTGTGACTCTCTGGCCATTGCCATCGGCACTTCTCACGGCGCATACAAGTTCACTCCCGAACAGTGCACCGTCAATGAGCAGGGCATTCTGGTTCCTCCCGCGCTTCGCTTTGACGTGCTGGAAGAGGTCACCAAGCGCCTGCCTGGCTTCCCCATTGTTCTGCACGGTTCTTCCTCCGTTCCTCAGGACTACGTAGCCATGGTCAACGCCAACGGCGGCAAGATGCCCAACGCCATCGGTGTTCCCGAGGAACAGCTGCGTAAAGCCGCTTCCCTGTCCGTGTGCAAGATCAATATCGACTCTGACCTGCGTCTTGCCATGACCGGCACGATTCGTCAGTACTTTAACGAGCATCCCGATCACTTTGACCCCCGCCAGTACCTGAAACCCGCCCGCGCCAACATCAAGGAACTGGTTCGCCACAAGCTGGTCAACGTTCTGGGCTGCGCCGGCAAGGCCTAATCAATCACATAAAAAAACTCCCGAGTTTCACTCGGGAGTTTTTTTATATACTATCAGCGGCAATCAATTTTCTAAGTGCCTCAATACCGACTTTTATAGCCGCGGAAGTGTCCTCAATTAAAGGCATGAACATACCTGCCTTCTCCCGTTCCTGATTCCAAACTGTGTGGAAACAGCTTCCGCACCGGACACCCAGCGCCGATGCCACAACAAACAGCGCTGCTGATTCCATTTCGCTGGCCTTTACACCCAAGCGCTTCCACGCTTCCCATTTTTGCAGAAGTTCAAAACTGACCGGTGAACGCTCCGGGCTGTGCTGCCCGTAAAAGGAATCCTTGCACTGCACAACCCCCAAATGATGGGGCATATTCAGCGCTTGCGCCGCATCCTTCAGCGCCGCAGTTACACTAAAATCCGGAACGGCAGGAAACTCCACCGGCGCATATTCCAAAGATGTATGATCATAGCGCACCGCACCGGTGGCGATGACCACATCTCCGGGAAGAACATCCAGCGCAATTCCCCCACAGGTACCTACCCGAATAAAGGTGTTGCACCCAATGGCAGCCAACTCTTCCATCGCAATGGAAGCGGAAGGTCCTCCGATTCCGGTGGAGCAAACACTTACCTTTTCACCGTCCAAATATCCAGTGTAAATATTATACTCCCGGTTCATTCCAACATGGACAGGTTCCTCAAAATGCGCGGCAATGGCCTCGCACCGACCGGGATCGCCCGGCAAAATACAGTATTTGCCCACGTCCCCTTCTTTGCAGCGAATGTGAAATTGAACACCAATATCCTGCATAATTGCCTCCTTTTCCCTTAGAACAAACTGACCTGACTGCTGTCCGGCAGCGAACCGAATGCGCCCACATCTTTTAGCATTTGAATATGGGTTTTAGAAACCTTAGGACAAGCCGCAGCCACATCCTCAATGGACAAAAATTGCTTACCATCCCTGCCATTCATCAGATCCAATGCTGCACTTTCACCAAGGCCCGGAACCGATACAAAGGGTGGAATCAGCTTGCCGTCCTCAATGATAAACTTCGTGGCATGACTCTTGTAAATATCAATGGGCAGGAACTCAAATCCGCGAAGATAGAACTCATAAGCTACTTCCAGGGTAATCAGATTTTCCAGGTCCTTTTCCGTGGCATTTTCGTTATTATCGATGGCTGTAATATTTTCCAATGCCGTATCCATACCCTGCGCCATCATCATGGCATCAAATCCGCCCTTCTGACTGCGGCGATAAAAGTATGCCGCATAAAACGCCAAAGGATAATTGACTTTAAACCAGGCAATGCGGAACGCCATCATAACATAGGCCACCGCATGAGCCTTGGGAAACAGATACTTAATTTTCTTGCAAGATTCGATATACCAATCGGGTACACCCGCATCGATCATTTCTTGTTCTGCTCCGTCAGGCAGACCTCTGCCCTTACGAACGGACTCCATAATCTTAAACGCCCGCTTCTCCGGAATTCCCATGCTGATCAGATACAGCATAATATCGTCACGGCAGCCAATGGTGCCGCCAACGTCCGTTTTACCGGAGGTGATCAAATCCTTGGCGTTACCCAGCCACACGTCCGTGCCATGAGTATAACCGGAAATACGCACCAGAAAATCAAACTTATCCGGCATGGTATCTAACAAAACACCACGGGTAAAGCGGGTGTTAAATTCCGGAACAGCCACAGCGCCGGTAGGTCCAAGAATCGGATCGTTTTCGTAACCCAAGACCTTGCTGGACGTAAAGATGGACATAGTCTGCTTATCATCCAAAGGAATGGTCTTGGCATCCACACCGGTCAAGTCCTCCATCATCCGGATCATAGTGGGGTCATCATGACCCAGCATATCCAGCTTCAGAAGATTATCTTCCATAGAGTGATATTCAAAATGGGTGGTGATCTGCTCTGCTTTGGGGTCATCAGCCGGATGCTGCACCGGGCAGAAATCCCAGATTTCATTTTCCTGAGGAATGACCACCAGACCGCCGGGGTGCTGACCGGTGGTCCGACGCACACCTACACATCCGGAAGCAAGACGGTTTTCCTCCGCCTTCACCGCGGTCATATTCCGCTCTGAAAGATATTTTTTCACATAACCGAAAGCGGTTTTCTCTGCAACTGTACCAATCGTTCCCGCCCGGAAAACGTGGGACTTTCCAAACATATCGATACAGTAAGCATGGGCCTCTGCCTGGTATTCACCGGAGAAGTTAAGGTCAATATCCGGAACCTTGTCACCGCCAAACCCAAGGAACGTTTCAAAAGGAATATTGAAGCCGTCCTTTTCCATATGGGTGCCGCAATGAGGACAATCCATATCCGGCAGGTCTGCGCCGCAGTTATACCCAGAAGGAACATCAAGAATCGTATGCTTACATTCCGGATTTGGACAACGGTAATGAGGTGGGAATGAATTAACCTCCGTGATACCGGACATGTAGGCAACAATGGACGAGCCTACCGAACCACGGGAACCGACCAGATAACCGTTTTCCAGGGAATTCTGCACTAATTTCTGGGCAGACATATATATCACATCGTAATGGCAGGAAATAATGTCATTTAATTCCGTTTCCACACGCTTGACCATCAGCTCAGGAGGATTGTCGCCGTAAAGACGATGGAATTTGGTGTAGACCAGATTCTTCAAATCTTCCACGGAGTTCTCAATCTTCGGTGCAAACAGATTATAAGGCACAGGGCGAATCCTTTCGCACATATCTGCAATGAGGTTGGTATTCTTTACCACGACCTCATAGGCCTTTTGCTCACCCAGATATGAAAACTCATCCAGCATATCATCGGTAGTACGGAAATACAGCGGATTATCCCGGTCACAATCGTCAAAACCCTTTGTAGCAAGCAGAATATGCCGGAAAATCTCATCCTCCGGATTGAGGAAGTGCACGTCACCGGTAGCCACAGTCAGCTTACCCAATTCATCAGCGATGCGAACCACCGTGCGATTCCACTGGCGCAGCTGCTCATCATCCTTGGCCATTCCCTTGGCGATCATAAATCGGTTGTTGGAAAGGGGCTGAATCTCCAGGAAATCATAAAAAGAAGCAATGGACTTCAATTCTTCATCACTGCTTCCAGTTATGACAGCCTGGAAAAATTCACCTGCTTCGCAGGCAGAACCGACAATAATGCCCTCCCGATGCTTCATAAGCTCGGATTTGAGGATTCTGGGCACGCGACGAAAATGATACAGATTTGCCTCAGAAATCAGTCGATACAGATTCCGTAGACCTTGCTGATTCTTAGCAAACAACAGAATGTGCCGCGCTTGACGATCCAAAACCCTGGCAGCGGCATTCTCGCCATCCACGTCATTAACAAAATAACCCTCGCAGCCGTATAGCACTTTAATATTCTGGTCTGTACCTGCAACCTTTGCTTTTGATGCAGCCTTCATGGCATCCGGGAATGAGTGGGCAACGCCGTGATCCGTAATGGCGATGGCTTTGTGGCCCCAGGCAGCAGCTTGTTTTACTGCCGCGCCCGGGTCTGTAAGAGCATCCATATTGCTCATGACCGTATGCAAGTGCAGCTCCACCCGCTTTTCGCCTGGTGCAGTGTCCATTCTTTTCGCCATTGAACCCTGTTTGATAGCATTGGGGCTGATCACAATATCATTGTCGAATTTATCCACCGTGATCTTACCCTGTACACAAACCACAGTCCCCTCGTGAATCTCCTCTAAAATAGATTTGGCTTCACGATTTTCCAGGAAACGCTTCACCCTAACTGATCCGGTATTATCCGTCATGTCAAAGCTGATCACCCAGGCATTTCTCTTTTTCAATTCCCTGTGATCAACGGCAAACACTCTGCCTTCTACCACAACGGAGCTCATGTCCAGGTTGACTTCCTTCATGGGCACAGGATTGCCTTTAAACGGCTTACCAAAGATGCTAGAAACGTTAGGAGACTCCTGCTTTTTCTGCTCCGAGAAAGTCACAGGTGCCTGCTGAATGCAGTTCGCCCGAAGTTGTTCCATGGCATCAAACAGAGCCTGTCCTTCCAAAGCTTCACCCGCTTCAATCTGCAACGTCACGTCAACGCCAAATTGAGAGGACAAAACGCTCTTTACATGGGGTACGCACTCCAAAAGCTGATCTTTGCCATTGCCCAAAAGACGAACAACCAGTGTGTTGTCCTCCCAATCCCATTTTGCGCCGGCCAATGATCCTCTAGTCATTGAATTATGGCGCACAAACAGCTCCATCAGTTCTCCCGATTCCAATTTTTGCAGCTGATCTGCGGGAAATTTTGCAAGAATATCCACCCTGCTAAGGCCGTAAAGGGCGCAAATATCTTCCTGAATTTGGCCGATTTGTTTTTGTGATATGTATTGCAGAGCATATACAGAAAGTGAAATACTGCGATTGGTGGGATTTACGTCCGCAGCAACAATAGCCGCCTGAGATAATACGCTTTTCAGCGGCTCAGGCGGCATATAGTCAGAGAACATATCAAAAAACCAAGTCTTATTGTTCACTTATAGTGCCTCAATTCTTTTTAACAGAGCAGGTAAAAGCTCCTCATAAGGCAATCTTTCCACCTGTTCCCCTTTTTCAAAAATCATACCCCAGCCGTCACCACCGGCGATACCGATATCAGCCTCCCGGGCTTCGCCTGGGCCATTGACCACGCAGCCCATCACCGCAACAGTGATCGGTTTCTGGCAGTCCTTTAATGCCTCATCCACCCGATTGACCAAGCCGATCAAATCAATGCTTGTCCGGCCACAGGTGGGACAGGAAATAATGTTCACGCCTTCTTTGCGAAGGCCGGCGGCCTTTAAGATATCCTTTGCCGCATACACTTCCTGAATGGGGTCGTCTGTCAGGCTGACACGTATGGTATCACCAATTCCGTCAAGCAGCAGCGAACCGATACCCATAGCGGATTTGATCATGCCCATTTTCACAGGGCCGGTCTCCGTCACGCCGATGTGAAGAGGGTAATCGCACTTGCTGCGAAACAGGCGTGCCGCAGCCACCATAGTTGAAACCGTAGAGGACTTCATGGAAAGGCAGGTATCATAAAAGCCAAACTTTTCCAAATATTCCAAATGCTGAAACGCGCTTTCCACCAAAGCTTCCGCAGTGGGGTGGCCGTACTTTTCCAGCAGCGCCTTGTCCAGACTTCCTCCGTTGACACCGATTCGAATGGGGATACCCTTGTCCTTGCACACATCCACCACAGCCTTGACCCGATCTTCTCCGCCGATATTACCGGGGTTGATCCGAATCTTGGATGCGCCGGCCTCAGCCGCTGCAATGGCAAGTCTGTAATCGAAGTGAATATCCGCAACCAAAGGCAGCACACTCTGGGCACAAATTTCCTTAAAAGACCGAGCCGCTTCCATATTCTGCACAGAAAGACGCGCAATTTGGCAGCCGGCTGCTTTCAACCGGCGGATCTGATCAAGTGATGCGGCAACATCCGTGGTCTTGGTATTCAGCATGGACTGAATCACCACAGGAGCGCCGCAGCCAATGGGAACACCGCCAACAATAATTTGTCTGGTCATGGGCTCACCCCCTGAAAATCACAAAAATATCCTTAAACATAATCAGCGCCATCAAGCCGAAAAGGATGATCATACCCACGCCGTGGATATACCCCTCGTATTTCGGATCGATCTTCTTGTGAATCACCGCTTCAATTGCCGTAGTCAAAAGTAACGCAACCACTCTGCCGCCGTCCAGCGCAGGTATGGGCAATAGATTCATCACCGCAAGATTAATGGCAATAAAACCGCCGAAATACAGCATATTAAGCAGCGCATCCACCCAAGTAGGCGATGCCTCTGCAAGGTCAGACATCTGCTGCATGATGCCTACCGGGCCGGCAACATCAGATAATCCGGCCTTCCCGGTCAAGAGCATTTGCAAGCTGAGACGAACGGATCGAACCACGTTAATGCTGGAATTCCAGGTATATTTCAGTTTGTTTGCGAATGTGGCTTTCTCGTAGGAAAAAGAAAACCCGTAACGGGGCACTTCTTCATCACCAAAGATTTGCTTGGACATTTGGAAATCATCAAGGGTAACCAATTTCCCGTTCCGCTCAACCACCACATCGTGCACATCTCCGCCTTTCAAAGAAAGGATCATTCCCACATCGGACTGTACATAGATTTTTTCTCCGTCGATGCTCACAAACCGGTCGCCCAACTGCAATCCGTTCTCAGAATGAAGAGAGCAGCCCTCTTCAAAATAAGAGATCTCCGGTGTGATGAAATTCTTTGCCGGCATGAATACAATTAACATGATCAAAAGGCCAATAATAAAATTCATGCCGGAGCCAGCAACCAGAATAATCAGACGCTTCCACCAAGCTGCTTTTTGAAAAGAACGGGGATTATCTGTATCCGTATCCTCACCCTCCATGGCGCAGTAGCCGCCCAGTGGGATACAGCGAATGGCGTACAGGGTCTCCCCTTTCTGTTTCTTCCACAAAGCAGGGCCCATAAACATAGAAAATTCATTTACCTGCACATTGGAGGCCTTTGCCGCCAAAAAATGCCCAAGCTCATGAACAAAAATTAAGATACTAAAAAGAATAACTGCAAAAAGAATTGTCATACTTTCCTCGCTTCAATTGCTTGATTCACAAATTCCCGAGCCAAACGGTCAGATTCCAAAATCTGCTCCAAGGACGGATTCTGAATAAAAGGCACAGCCTCCACCGCTTGAGAAACCAGCTCATAGATATCATAAAAACCGATTCTATCAGCTAAAAATGCTGCAACAGCAGCTTCGTTTGCTCCGTTCATCACTGGGCAGGCGGTACCTCCCAAGGCGGCGCAACGATACGCCAGCGCAAGGCAAGGAAAAGCTTCCATATCCGGCTTGGAGAACGAAAGTGCAGTAGCGGTCAGATCCAAACGATCCACGGGACAAGACTGCCGCTTTGGATAAGTCAGTGCAAGCTGAATCGGCAAGCGCATATCCGGCGCACCCAGCTGGGCCATTACAGCGCCGTCCGTCAGCTCAACAAGGCTATGCACGATGCTCTGCCGGTGAATGAGCACATCCACCTGCTCAACAGGTACACGATAAAGGCGCATGGCCTCGATCACTTCCAGGCCCTTGTTCATCAGTGTTGCGCAATCGATGGTGATTTTTGCGCCCATCTTCCACTTTGGGTGTTTTAAAGCATCCGATTTCGTCACATGACGAAGCTGCTCCCGCTCCATTCCAAAGAATGGACCGCCGGAACAGGTAAGAATAATCCTGTGAATTTCCTTGGGATCGTTTACACCCATAAGGCACTGAAATATGGCAGAATGCTCCGAATCCACCGGCACAATCTCCGTGTGGTATTTTTCTGCCTCCTGCATGACCAATTCACCGGCGCAAACCAAAGTCTCCTTGTTGGCAAGACCGATGCGTTTACCTGCGCGAATGGCAGCAAGTGTGGGTCTAAGGCCCAGCATGCCCACCACAGCGGTAATCACACAATCAGCAGATTCTATGGTAGCCGCTGCGATTAAGCCCTCCTCGCCCCACATAACCTTTATATCCAGGTCGCTAATCAAAGCGCGAAGCTCCGTTGCCTTTTCCTCGGATGCCATAACCGCAAGAGTCGGATGAAATTGACGGCATTGCTCCGCCATTAGCTGCACATTGCTTCCGGCGGTCAACGCAGCAACACGAATATCCATGCGGGAAATCACATCCAAGCTCTGCTTGCCGATGGAACCGGTGGATCCCAGAATACTGACACACTTAACCATTACTTCACCACCACAGGAATCAAATCCAAAAGTAATTCGGCAAGAGGCGCGGCAAAAATTACAGAATCAAACCGATCCAGTACACCGCCGTGTCCGGGCATCAGGCTGCCAAAATCCTTAATGCCCACCTGCCGTTTGATTGTGGACAGACACAAATCACCAAACACAGAGATCAATGCGCCGAGAATTGCGTAAACGAGAGCATAACCGTAGCTTACATTCAGGCGGAAACCAAACTGAATGATAAGTCCGTAGATCAGCATTCCCGCAACAGCGCCCAGGATACCGCCAAATACACCCTCAACACTCTTTTTTGGACTGATCAGAGGCGCAAGCTTATGTTTGCCAAAGGCAACGCCGATGAAATACGCACCGGAGTCAGACATAAACGCCATAATAAACGGCACAATGATTACATATCTGCCTAATTCCATATCGATAATCCGCACCAGAGAAGAAAGCAGATAAGGAATCACAAAAGCGCTAAAAAAGCAAACGCAGATCTTATCAAACCCCAGCTTCAAACGGGAGATCATAACCTCCATAAACATCAGCGAGATAAATACCAAAACAGCTGCTAGCAGCCAATGGTCATTCATGTCGAAGTAACACCAAAAGGGCACAATGGCAGCGCTGACGGCAGAATAGATCAATAATCTGGGATGGCGAACGATCCCGGTGGAATATAAAAGCTCATATACACCAAGCGCGCAGACCAATGCCAGCAAAACAGTCAGTACCCAAACCGGCAGCACAAAAAGCACCAGCAGCAGAAACGGAACAAGAACAGCTGCGGTAATAATTCTCAATCTCATCTCTATACGCCTCCGAACCGGCGGTTGCGTCGGTGATACTCCTCAATGGCTGCATCCAGATCCTGCGGGCTAAAATCCGGCCACAGGACATTCATGAACACAAACTCCGAATAAACCGTCTGCCATGGAAGAAAATTGCTGGTTCTCTTTTCTCCGGAAGGACGGATGACCAGCTCCGGATCCGGGACATCGTAGGAATCCAGATATGCGGAGAATATCTCCTCGGTAAGAAGCTCAGGATCGCACATTCCTGCCTTTACATCGGCTGCAAACCTGCGGATGCCGCGAACGATTTCGTCTCTTCCGCCGTAGTTCAAACAAAAATTCACCTGTACTTCGGTAAATTCACTGGATCGGCTCTGGGCTTCCAGGCACAAATCCCGAAGCTCCGGGCTCAATCTGGAAAGATCACCAAAGAAACGGAAATGCACCCGGTTCTTTTCCATATCCCTATGCGCCTCTTTCAGATAAGCACCCAAAAGCAGCATAATGCCGGACACTTCTTCCTGGGATCGGCGCCAATTTTCCGTTGAAAAAGCATAGACCGTCAGATACCGAACACCGATCTTACGGCAGTAATTGGCTATATTTCGAAATGTTTCCGCTCCTGCCTTGTGACCGGCGGTACGGGGCAACCCCCGTTGCTTGGCCCAGCGGCCATTGCCGTCCATAATGATGGCAATATGCTTCGGCGGCGGTAAAATGTTCACGTTCTCAGACATAGCAACCTCATTTACAGAGCATTGGGGGCGTTGCCGCCCCCAATGCGATATATGGCATTAAATGGCCATCAATTCTTTTTCTTTTGCAGCAGTAGCTTCGTCGACTTTCTTGATATATTTATCCAACATATCCTGCAAGTCTTTTTCCGCCTTTTTCTGATCGTCTTCCGTAATTTCGGAATTCTTTTTCAGCTTCTTGACGTAATCCATGCCGTCCCGGCGAAGATTCCGCATGGCGACCTTTGCCTCTTCGGCATAACGCTTGACCTGCTTGGTCAGCTCTTTACGACGTTCCTCCGTCAACTGCGGGAATATCAGACGGATCACCTTGCCATCGTTCTGAGGATTAATACCCAGATCAGACGCCAAAATTGCCTTCTGAATATCCTTCAAAAGGCCGCCATCCCAAGGCTGGATCACCAAGGTACGGGCATCAGGAGAGGAAATGGTGGCAACACCGTTCAACGGCGTTTCACTACCATAGTATTCCACGGTAATGCGGTCAAGAACCTTCGCATTTGCTCTGCCGGCGCGGACTGCGCCAAATTCCTCGTGGAGGTGATCCAGGGTCTTATCCATTTTCCGGGCAAATTCAGTAAAATCTACAATCATTATGATCCTCCTTAAAAGTTATTCTTCACGGTGGTACCGATGGCTTCGCCACATACCACACGAACGATACTGTTTTCTTCGTCAAGGCCAAAGCAGATCATGGTCATGTCATTGTCCATAGCCAACGCCATTGCAGTAATATCCGTAGCCTTCAAATTGTCCTCCAAAACCTTAGCGTAGGTCAGCTGAGAATAGCGGACTGCATCGGGATCGGTTCTGGGGTCAGCGGAATAAATGGCATCGATATTCTTTGCCATAAGTATTGCGTCGGCTTCGATCTCTACGCCGCGGAGCACCGCGCCCGTATCTGTTGAGAAATATGGACTACCGGTTCCGGCGGCAAAAAGCACTACCTTACCTTCGGACAAATATCGTACCGCAAGATCACGGGTAAAATATTCTGCAAATTTATTCATTTCCACAGCACTGAGCACCCGGGCATCCATGCCGTGTTTTTCCAGCGCGTCAGCAACGGCAATAGCGTTCATTACCGTACCCAGCATGCCCATGGAATCAGCATGGGAACGCTGCATATGATCGGCTCCGTCTTTCACACCACGCCAGAAGTTACCTGCGCCAATTACGATACCGACCTCAACGCCCAAGCGGACACATTCCTGCACGGATTTGCACAATTCATTGACCACATCAAAATCCAGTCCTCTGTGCTTTTGACCTGCAAGGGCCTCACCACTGACTTTCAGCAGAACTCTTTTGTACTTTACCTCAGGCAAAGCAATCCCTCCCTTATTCTGGTTAGTACTTATTTTATATGATAAACGTCAAATTGACAACCCTTATTTCTGTTTTTCAATGATTTTTTCAGGAATTTTACAATTACATCACATATAGCAGTACAAGTGACCGGATTATCCCGGATTTCCTGTTGCAAATTCCGGCACAATGGGTTATAATACCAGTTACGAAAGAAACTAGGAGAGGAATTACAAGGATATGGCTGAAATCACGGAAAGCAAGAATTTCATCCACGCATTTATTGAAGAAGATATTGCCGAAGGCGGTCGCTACGCCGGACAAACGGTGCATACCCGTTTTCCGCCCGAACCCAACGGCTACCTGCACATTGGCCACTGCAAAGCGCTGATTATTGACTTCGGCACAGCTGAGAAATTTAACGGTCTGTGTAACCTTCGTATGGATGACACCAACCCCACCAAAGAAGACGTGGAGTTTGTAGAAGCCATTCAGGAAGATATTCGCTGGTTGGGTTTTGACTGGGGTGACAGATTCTACTACGGCTCCGATTATTTTGAAAAGGATTACGAATATGCCGTCGAACTGATCAAAAAGGGTCTTGCCTATGTGTGTGAGTTGACCCCTGATGAATTCAAGGAATACCGCGGTGACCTGAACACACCCGCCAAATCCCCTTACCGGGACCGACCCATTGAGGAGAGCCTCGACCTGTTTGCCCGCATGCGTGCCGGCGAATTTGAGGATAACCGCTATACTCTCCGTGCAAAGATTGATCTTGCCTCCGGCAATTTCAATATGCGCGACCCGGTCATTTACCGGATCCGGCACATGGACCATCACCGCCAGGGCAGCAAGTGGTGCATCTACCCCATGTACGACTTTGCCCACCCCATTCAGGACGCTTTGGAGGGCATTACCCATTCCCTGTGCTCCCTGGAATTTGAAAATCACCGTCCCCTTTACAACTGGGTGGTTGAAAACGTATCGGTTCCCCACCGTCCCCGTCAGATCGAATTTGCCCGTCTGGGTATCGACCATACGGTGCTGTCCAAGCGGAAACTCAGAGCCCTGGTGGAGAATAATTACGTCTCCGGCTGGGATGATCCCCGTATGCCCACACTGTGCGGTCTGCGACGCAGGGGCTATACCCCCAACGCAATCCGTAATTTCTGTGACAGGGTTGGTGTTGCCAAATCTCCTAATACCATCGAATACGCCTTTTTAGAACATTGCCTTCGGGAAGATCTCAACGAAAGTGCACAGCGGGTTATGGCAGTGCTCAAACCCATCAAGCTGACCATCACCAACTACCCCGAGGGTCAAAGTGAAACCGTCACTGTGGAGAATAACCCCAACCGCCCCGAAGATGGCGAGCGTCAGGTCACCTTCTCCCGAAATCTGTGGATCGAAGCGGACGATTTCATGGCGGAACCCATTCCCAAGTATAAACGCCTGTTCCCCAACGGACCGGAATGCCGCCTGAAAGGCGCTTATTTGATCCAATGCACCGGCTTCGTTGCGGATGAAAACGGCAATATCACCGAAGTCCTGGCCACCTACGACCCCGAATCCCGTGGCGGAGATCCTGCCGACGGCCGTAAGGTCAAGGGTGCTACCATTCACTGGGTGGATGCCAACAATTGCTGCGATGCAGAGGTCCGTCAGTATGACAACCTTTTTGACGACGCTGATCCTGATGCCGCAGGCAAGGATTTCCTTGCATGCTTAAACCCCAACTCTCTGGAAGTGCTGACCGGCTGTAAGGTGGAAAAGAGCCTGCAAAGCGCAAAAGCACCCGCATCCTATCAGTTTATGCGTCTTGGCTACTTCTGCCCCGACGCTAAGGATTGTACCCCCGAACACCTGGTATTTAACCGTTCCGTCAGTTTAAAAGACGGATTTAAGTCTGCAAAATAAGGAAAATGGGTGTGCTGCATAAGCAGCACACCCTAAATTTTTACTTCTTTTCATTGATCTGCGCCTTCAAATGCATACTCAGCACTGCAAGGCTGGTTGCCATATTCTCATTCTGAACGAGAATATTCTCCGGCACTTCCAGATGTGCGGGAGCGAAATTCCAAACAGCCTTGATACCACACTGAATCAGTTGATCGCAAACCTCCTGCGCACAATCGGCAGGCACAGTAATAATGCCCATCAGCACTTTATTGCTACGGCAAAAGCTTTCAAGATGAGAAATTGGATAAATAGGCTTTCCCTCGTCCGTTTTGTCCCGAACAGGTTTCGTATCAAAGGCTGCCAAAATATTCAGTCCATAGTGGGCAAAACCGCCATATCCGCAAAGTGCCTGACCCAGCTTGCCTGCGCCAATGATCACCGCATCAGTGGTGTTGTCGTAACCCAAAAACTGCTCAATGTCGTCGATAAGACCTAAGCGGTTATAACCGATTTTCGGACGTCCGCCATCAGAAACCGCGGCAAGATCCTTCCGCACCTGAACCTCACCCATACCCAGGGCATTTGCCAGAGCGGTTGCGGAAATATTGGGAAAATTGTCATCAGACAGAGATTTTAAATATGTCAAATAACCGGGCAAGCGCTTTAACACGGATTTAGAAATTTCTTTTCGTTCCATAATCGACCCCCGAAAATATCGATATAATATCATATCGATATGATTCTGTATCGATATTAACACAGAAATTTCCATTTTGCAACCAAAATTTATGAGCACCCGGTCTGGCGGATCAATTCTTTTTTCAGTCGGCTCATAATGCGCTTTTCCAGTCTTGAAATGTAAGATTGTGAGATGCCCATTTTTTGCGCTACATCCTTTTGTGTCTGTTCCGGGTATCCGTTTAGTCCGTATCGCATCCAAACGATTTCCCTCTCCCTCTGAGAAAGACCGTCCAGTGCCTGCCGGAGTACACAAATATCCACATCTTCCTCCAATGGTCTGAAAATAATATCCTCATCCGTGCCCAGGATATCCGACAAAAGCAGCTCATTTCCATCATAATCCATATTGATTGGCTCATCCAGTGACACCTCAGAACGCTGCCCCGCGATCTTTCGAATATGCATTAATATCTCATTTTCAATGCACCTGGAAGCATAGGTGGCCAGTTTAATATTCTTCTCCCTGCGATAGGTACTAATTGCCTTGATCAAACCAATAGTACCAATTGAAATCAGGTCTTCCAGATAAACGCCGGTGTTCTCAAACCGACGGGCGATATAGACCACCAAACGTAAATTTCGCTCAATCAGCAATTGCTTTGCCGCCTCGTCTCCCTGCTCCAACGCCTCCAACGCATCAGCCTCTTCCTGCCCTTTCAGCGGCGGCGGCAACACATCACTGCCCCCAATGTAAAACAGCCCTTCCGTGCGAACCAATCCGATCATTTCCAAAAAACGCAATAATTTATCCGTCATAACGCCCCTCCTGTCAATGCCTGATAGCCGTTACCTCCAAATTCGTTTGGAGAAATGGCCACCAAATAACCCGAAACAACACCGCCAATACACACTTTTTCAGGTCGAAACGCCAGAAGCATTCCTGTGGATTGTCCAACTGTTCGATATGGAATCAAGCGCAGGCCTGTGATCTGCGTTTGATGCATTGTGCCAATTGGGTCCTCAATCTGACCCTTGGTTAATCCCAGAAGTTTCTGTCCGATTTCCGGCCCCACGATCAGCACTTGCTGTCCGGTGACCGGATCTTTTAAGGTATTTCCCGTATCACGTAACGCGGTAAGGCAAACCCGTTTTCCTGAAAAATGCAGTTCCACCGGAACAAAGCTTTGACCGCCTATTCTACCGGAAAAGCCAAAAATGCACATCACAGCCACTAGAACGGCTGATAGTACGATCCCAAAGAATCCGCCTCCGTTTAACCCCATAGCGATGCCTCCCAACGCCATGCTCAAAAATACAAATAACACACCTCTTTGAAGAGCACCCCTATCAAACCCAAATGCGATTACTGCCATAACAGATAGAATTGTAAGACGCCAAAATATACTCCCCAGAAAACGAAAACCTTTTATCATGCACAGCGCAGCGTAAAGACTTCCCACCAAAGAAGCAATTGCTGCCTTACCTACATTAAGAGGGTGTCCGGACAGTCGGTACGTACCAAGCAGCAGCAAAAAATCCACCAGAAAATTTAAAAGAAGCACCAGATCCAAATAAACTCGCATTGCCCTCCCCCTTTCGTACTTTCAGTATAACGAGCCCTGGGGCAAAAGATGGTCGTACCTTGTCCCGCCTTGCATCGCAAATTCACCCACACAGCGGTCAAATATTCCCACTTCTGATGCAGATATAAAAAATGCGGCAGCCGATTGTATCGGCTGCCGTTTAATTATGTCGATGAATTTTCTTCCCGGATGACGTTGGCAATATTTTTTTCCGCTTTATACCTTGGCACCATAATCTCATGTCCGCAGCCAAGGCAGCGTAGGCGGAAATCTGCTCCAACACGAAGCACCAGCCAACGCTTCTCCCCGCAGGGATGAGCCTTTTTCATGACCAATACATCCTGCAAACGAATGTCCATATCTGCCTCCGTTTACTTATTCTTAATCAAATCCCAGTACTGCTTTGCTGCCTGTTCCAGCTTGTTATCACCATAGGTATAATAACGGGTATCCACAAGCTCATCGGGCAAATACTGCTGCTTCACCCAGTGATTGGGATAGTCATGCGGGTACCGATAACCCTGTTCCCGTTCCATAGTGTAGGTGTCGGCGTGTACATTCTGTAAATGCCGGGGAAAATCACCGCTTTTACCTTTTCGAACATCCGCAAGAGCAGAATCCAGTGCAATATGTCCAGAATTTGACTTGGGACTGGTGGCCATCAGCACCGCAGCATCCCCAAGAGGAATCCGCGCCTCGGGCATACCCAACATCAGAGCCATATCCACACAGCTCTTTACAATAGGAATGATCATTGGATAAGCAAGACCCACATCCTCCGCCGCAATGACCATGAGCCTGCGGCAGGCAGACTGCATTTGCCCCGCTTCCAGCAACCGTGCAAGATAGTGCACTGCTGCATCCGGATCAGAACCCCGAATGGATTTTTGCAGTGCAGAAAGAAGATCGTAGAAATTATCCCCATCCCGATCTGCCCGCAGTGCACTCTTTTGTGTAACGACCTTGGCATCATCCAAGGTAATGCTTAGCACACCGTCAGTAACTTCCCCGGCGGAAAAGAGCACCTCCACCGCATTCATGGCCTTTCGAAGATCGCCACCGCAAGCGCCGGCAATATATTCGAGCGCACCCTCCTGCGGCTCTGCTTTCAATGCAGTACGCTCCTGCATGTAAGCAACCGCCCGGCGTATTGCCTGCAATGAGGCCGCAGCGGAGATCTGCTTAAACTCAAACACAGTCGACCGGCTGAGGATTGCGTTAAATACATAAAAATAGGGATTCTCCGTGGTGGAGGCGATCAAGGTGATCTTGCCGTTTTCGATATATTCCAGCAAGGATTGCTGCTGTTTTTTATTAAAGGACTGAATCTCATCAAGATACAAAAGCACACCGTTTGGCGCCATAAATGTATCCAATTGACTAACGATTTCCCGAATATCGGAGGTAGACGCGGTAGTTGCGTTCAGCTGAAAAAGTTTCCGGTTGGTCTGTTTTGCGATGATGTTGGCAACAGTGGTCTTTCCGGTACCGCTGGGTCCGTAGAATATCATATTTGGGATATTGCCCGACTCCACAAGACGCCGCAATATGGCACCCTTACCCAGAATATGCTCCTGACCGAACACTTCGTCCAAATTCGTCGGGCGGATCAGATCTGCCAGCGGTTGATACATTATGCTCACCTCACCTGCTTTTTTCATCATTATACCATACAAAATGTAAATTTCCAGTATAATTTTAATATATTCGAAATTTTGTTTGTAATCTGTTATGAAACAGCGCGCCGTGAATTTTCACAGCGCGCCAGAATTAAAATGTCGCCACATCCTGTATCGCAGGCTCAGCAGGAACAACCGACTCCGCGACCAAAACCGGACCGATCTCTCCTTGATAAAGTGGGTGCTTTTCCGCCTTGATCTTAGCTGTAACCATCACCCAGGAGCGGGGTGTCAGCGCAGCCGCATCTTTATAAATACACGGAATTCCGCAAAACTGAATATCATCCGCGCAGCAAGTCATCACAAATCTGCCCGGAGCAAACATTCCCTCTTTCTCCCGGCGAAGCATCGCAACCTGACCCTTAAAGCAAATGGTTTTTCCCTGATATTTCTGCGCTTCCTCCGTCACATCACGATACCACAGCGCATAATCCTCATCCTTTAACTGAATTACCGGACTGTTGATATCAAAAGGTAGCGGATCTTCCACGTCGTCAAAGGAAGTGGTACCGTCTGTATAATCATAAAGAATATCCACACGACGGTTTGCTGCCCTGGCAATTTTATGAAACGGCATGGTGTCCTGTACCTTGGTAAGCCGATTGAACACCACCATCTGGGCGCCCATTAGCTTGTCCATTACCAAATTCCGCATATTGGAATTATAAGTCATAAAGGTGGTGGAATCAGCGAACATCACTTCCTGGGCAACCACCCAATTTTCCGGAAAGCGCATATAAAGATCGCCAACAAGCTGCATGCCGTTAAGCTCCGCAACCACCCGCTGAACCTTATATTTCTTCGCCAGCGCCTGTAATTGTTTCGTCGTTACCGTTTGCTGATCCAGCAGCTCAATATACACATTCTGATGCGGATAAGTGGACAAATCGTATTCTTCCTCACCCTCTTCAAACACCAATAAAAGTGTTCGCTCCCCAGCGTTAAAACGGGAATCTTCCAGGGTTTCCTGAATGAATTTCGTCTTACCGGAATCCAAAAAACCGGTAAATACATAAACGGGAATCTGTTGCATAGCCTGTCCCCTTACACGTTGAACAGTTCAGCAACAGCGCCTTCGTCCATGAAAGAACCGATAACGCAAAGCTTACCGATCACACCGGCGCTGCCGGTACGCACATTGGCTTCGCCGGGCACATAATCAAAATGGATCCAGCTGCCGTCGCTCCCATCAACAATGCCCTTTGCCCGCAGGATGATACCAAAATTACCGGAATCCAGCTCCGCCAAAGCATTTTCAATCTGCTCGCAGGTAAATTTACGTGTCGTTTCAACGCCCCAGGCTGTAAACACCTCATCTGCATGATGATCGTGATGCTCATGGCAGTGACACTCCTCACCGTGCTCATGGTGGTGCTCCTCGTGATGATGACCGTGGCAACAATGATGCTCTTCATCTTCATGATGATGACCGTGGCAGCAGTGGTGTTCCTCCTCATGATGATGTCCATGACAGCAATGATGCTCATGCTCTGTTTCAGAAAGGAAAGCTTCCAGCGTGTGCTTTCTCTCCATCGCTTCCAAAAGCTGCTCACCGGTCAGTTCATTCCAGGGGGTGGTAATCAAAACAGCATTCGGATTATGCTCGCGAAGCAGCTCAACTGCCTTGTCCAACTTTTCCTGGGAAATAGAATCCGTCCGGGAAAGAACGATAGCCGCAGCAGTCTCCACCTGATTGTTGTAAAACTCTCCAAAATTTTTCATGTAGAGTTTGACCTTGCTTGCATCGGCAACAGCAACTGTATTACCCAGCTCCACCCCGTTGCCGGTGACCTTTCGTACCGCAGCAACCACGTCGGAAAGCTTACCCACACCGGAGGGTTCAATAATAATTCGCTGCGGATTATAAGTCTCGATTACCTGTTTCAGCGCTTCGCCGAAATCACCCACCAAAGAACAGCAAATGCAACCGGAGTTCATTTCTGTAATATGAATTCCCGCATCCTGCAAAAATCCCCCGTCAATGCCGATCTCTCCGAATTCATTCTCGATGAGCACCAACTGCTCACCACGATATGCCTCAGAAATCATTTTTTTAATCAGAGTGGTTTTGCCCGCGCCTAAAAAACCGGAATAAATGTCAATTTTCATGGATTACACCTTCTATTGTAATTTACATCCATTATTATAACACCGTATTCCGGCAATAACAAGTCAAAATTACAGTAAGATTCGACATAATCCCCTTGATTGCGCCACATAAAATCCGATAAAGTAATTTCAGGTGGGCTTACCCCCGCTGCGACAGTCCACTACCGCCGTCCCGGCCCCCCCCGGGACGGCGGTCCTTATTCAGATCACAGGAATCATGATCAGTTGATCCTCTGCCGGTTCTTCTGTAAGCTGATTGATCTTCATGATTTGCTCCACAGTAGACCCATACTTTTTCGCCAAATCCCAAAGCCGACTCGCGCCCGGTTTGCACAGAATTAACGACGGTCTCGCAGGATCGGGCGCTACACTTTCACCAACCGTAACCGAACTGACCATAGGCAGCACCTGCTTGGAGAAAACAGAAATATCCATTGTGGCATTTCCTACAATTTCCCAGCCGTCAACCGTTTCCTGGGCATAAATATCCCGTTGCGTCATATTCATGGAAATACGATTTATATCGTCCGATGCCATTGTTAGCGTGGTTTCTGCGTTTACAGTCGCACTGTGCAATTCTCCGGTCTCATCTTGATAAAGAATCTGGTAATTCGGCGTGATCTGTGCCTGGGCCAAATCACCATCATAATTTATCCTGGGTAAACCCCAGAATGGATATACATCCACCAATTCACCGCCGTCACATTTATGATTATGGCGGCAAGACATATCTTCCCGGCAACAATCCAAACGGGCAGGTAACGTCATTTCCTCCGTATGTATCTGGACATTCCTGAGGGGGCTGTACGCGTCCTCTACGGACTGCACCAACACCCGGTCATAGATCACATACTGGCAGGAAATTCCGCATTTAAGAACTTTATTTCCCTGATCATTGGTTTCAAGCTCCATACCGGTAACCACAGGAATCACCTGTGCGGTGGCATTGGGGCCGTAATCTCTGTCCAGATCCGCAAACTGTGAAAACGGAATGTCCATATCCCAGTTCTTGTAACTCCCGCCGTCACAGCAGTAAAGGCCATGTACCTTGCAACTGCCTCTGAAAACCAGCTTTCCAGCCATAACTTTTTGTTCGCTGACCTGCGGCTGCACCTCATAATGAACGATCTTGCAGCCATCCGGAACGTTGATTTCCTCTTCAATCAGGAAAGGCTTTTCCCCCGCCTCCTGAGGCAGCTCCATAGGATATGTATTTCTCAACAAGTATACATCCTCGCCGATATTATCTGCGTCATACAGCTCCGTCTGCGTCGGCTCCCAAGCCTCTGCATTTGCAGCAACAGTAGCACGCACCATCAGTTTTCTGGCAGACAAGCTGCGGCAATCCATATTGGCCAGTTCAAAGGTCGTTCCGATGGTACCGTCATTCTGGGTTTCCGGTAGATTCCACTTCATCTGAAAGGGCATCCACAGATCCAAACATTCCGGCTCTCCGCCGTTTTCGGGCACATACATTACCCATGCCATAACGCCACCGGAGACATTGACGCTGCCGGACAGCCATTCCTTTCCCCGAAGTATTGGCTGTCCCCAGCAACCCAGAACACGACCCACATCCGGCATTTGATCCGGCAAACGAATCTCCTGGGTCTGTTCCAGAGACTGTGTCTGGGTGCTGACCTTATTTAAGTAACGGCAAACGGATTTATTGAATTGCAATTCCATGCAGATCACTCCTTATTCCCCATTGTGTTAAACTATATGCCGGGCAGGACAAGTTTATGCCAATTATTTTCTGCTCAAACACCAAAAACCCAAGGAAATGATTCCCGTTCCGATACAGAAGCAGACAAAAGCCGATTCCAGCCATACTCCCAGCATCAGCCCAAACCCGAATGCCATAAGCGCACAACCGCATAAATGGTTTCTTCTGCACATAAAAACACCCCCTGCATTATCCTATGCAGGGGGTATTCCAATTTTAACTGTCTAAGAGTTCCTTGCAAGCCGCCAAAACTTTGGAAAGAATCGGCACGCAGATCTTTCTGCCGTATCCGCCGTCTTCCACCGCGACAATAAATGCCAAGGGGTATTTTTCATCCGCGACGAATCCGGTGAACATGGCATTGGGCTTTCGGTCGCCGCCAACCTCGGCCGTGCCGGATTTTGCGCACACGGCAAGACCGGGGAAACTATCATCACCGTAATAATTTCGAACGTTATTACGCAGTAGCTCCTGCAAAACCAATGCCGTTTGCTTGGACATAATCCGCTCACCCTGTGTCTGTTCATACCGATAGGTTTTGTTTCCGCCTACCGTAATCTGAGAAACCAGATGGGGCGTCTGTTCCACACCGTCAGCCGCAATCGCTCCGAGGAAGGCCATATAACGGCATGGGTTGATCAAATCCTTATGCTGACCGATGGCGCTCCATGCAACCAGCACATCCGCTTTTCCCGCGCTTTCCATATTGCCCGATACCGTTTTAATTCCGTCAAAGCTTACGCTGTCCAGAACGTGAAACTGCTTTGCATAACGCTCCAGAATGTCCCCGCCCAGCTGATCGGCAATTTGCGCAAAAGCGCAGTTGCAGGAACGGGCAAACGCCTGGTCAAAAGTCAGTGTTCCGTGATTCTGTTCACAGGTCACCTGGTCAATGCCGTATTCCACAGTTCCGTTGCAGGTAAATATCTGCTGCCGAATATTGGGAATATGCTCCAGCGCCGCCGCAACGGTAACGATCTTAAAAACAGAGCCCGGCGTGTAGGAAGACTGGACAAACCGATTCACATACAGGCCATTAAATTGCGCTTTATTCTCATCGGTGAGTTTTGGCGGATTATCCGGATCAAAAGTGGGCGAAGTCACCGCGCAAAGAAGCTCGCCGGTCATGTAGTTATATACACCGACAGTTCCGTGGTACTCACCCATTGCTTCCAGCGCCGCCATTTGCACCTTGGCGGAAAGAGTAACGTCAATCTGACCGCCGATTCCGCCGTAAGAATACGCGCCGTTAAGAATATCAAAACCGACAATTTCTTCCGCATAATGAGGCAGTGCCGGAGCGCTGACATTGCCTTTCCGGTCTCCCATCCAATGGACAATGGACTTTCTAAGAATCTCATTGTCCGCATACATTCGATCACCGGTCAGATCCATAAGCAAAATTCCATTCCTGTCAGCCACCACACCGCAGCCAAGATTGCCAGCGTGATAGACGTGCGGTGACCCGGCGGTCATGATCCACTTTCCCGCATATAGGAAATATTCCCCAGTAAACATAGCAACGCCCAGACAAAGCACAAGCATGAGAATGATCAAAAACCGCGCACGTACCATAATTCTATTCATCGTCCCGCCTCCCCTCTTTGGATTGGCGAACCGCGAAGCTGGCATTCTTCCGGGTATCCGCTGCTTTTACAAACGCGAGAAGCCCCCATGCGCAGATCATACTGGAACCGCCATTGGAGACAAAGGGCATGGTTACACCGGTAAAAGGCAAAATATCCAGCGATCCTAAAACATTCAATATAGTCTGGGTCAGCAAGATACCGGATGCCGCGCAAGCGCCGATGGTATAAAAGCTGCTTCGCGCCACCGCTGCTGTACGCAGAGCAAACAATCCAATGAACACCACTGCCGCCGTAAGCATAATAGGAATCAGCAAACCCCATTCCTCACTAAGGGTTGCAAAAACCACATCAGAATCCGCTGCGGCCAGATTTTTCATCCACCCATTTCCGGCGCCCAGCCCGAAAAGGCCGCCGGAAGCAACGCACATCAGCGCCCGGGCCTGCTGATAACCGTCATCAATCGTGTCCTCCCAAATATGACGCCAGATCGCAAAGCGGTCCAAAACATGAGGCATAATTTGCGACACCATAACGCCGGCAAAACCGACGGCTGTACACGCGAGGCCAATGGTTCCCACGCTGCCGGAGCGAAGATACGCAATCAGTAAAAATGCAACAAAGAAAACCAGTGCCGTGCCGAAATCGTTCATCTTGGCAAGGCAGCCGCAAACGGCAGCGGTATAAACAATAAACAGCAAAATATTTCGCTTGTTCACGATCCGATCCATCGTCGATGCGCCCATAAACACAAAGCACACCTTGCTCAATTCCGATGGTTGTATGGACATAGAACCAATTACGATCCAGTTCTTGGCGCCATAATGCTCTGTGCCGAACAAGAGCGTAACAATCAGCAATCCGATGCCCAAAATACCCGCATAATACCGGAACTGCTTGGACCGTTCCAGATCCCGTACACACCAGCCAATACCAAGAAAAATACCAAGTCCCAAAATCATAGCCAAAAGCTGCTTGACTGTTTCATCAGGACAAACAGCACAAATCGCTGCCATTCCCATGGTGCAAAGGAAAAAAGCTATGCTTTCCAGTTCAAAAGACGCCTTGCGAATCAGCAGATAGAATACCAACAGTGCCCACTGACATAGGGCAATGCCGGAAAAGCCCAGAAAGATACTCGCGTAATTCTGAGCATCTGCCGTCATGAGATAAGACACCAGAATCAGCGCCTGAATACCGGTCAGAATCAAAAGATTAAAAACTTCTGTAATGGGATTTGCCGCTTTCGTCCGAAGCTGAGCCAGATGGATTTTCTGTTTTCTGGTAATCGGCTGCAAGGACATATCCACACCGCCGATGGTGATCACATCCGTTTCATGGAGTGGGCAGATCTCAATTGTTTCGCCGTTGACCGCCACACCGGTCTTTGACCCGGCATCGGCAATCGTCCAGCTTCCGTCATCGTACCGGGTCAGCACTGCGTGGGTTCTGGAAATTGTCGGCACATCCACCACCACATCACTGCGTTTACTGCGGCCAATGACACTCTCCCAGTGCGTAATCGGCAGTTTTTTTCCGTTGCTTAGGCATAGCCATGCCCAAATCTCCGGCTCACGGCGGAATGTAACCAGAGGCTTAACGGTGCGGTAAAGAAGAATAAACACCAACACAGGCATCAGAATCCGCAAGACCGTCTGATACACGTAAACATAAGTATCGGGCATACTAACAAATGCCTGAAACAGCTTGTCCACACCGTCACCTCCTTTTTTCACTAGGATACCACAATCCCGGAAAAAATGCAAACCCACTTTCCAAATACAGGTTCTATGTGATATAATATCAAAAAATGACATGAGGTGATATCAATGCCCAAGTCTGACAATCAAAAATTAAAGATTCTATACATTCTGGACTACTTAGAAAGAAACTCCCACGAGGATCACCCCGTGAGAGCTTCGGATTTAATTTCCATGCTCGACCGGCAGCACAATATCCGCTGTGACCGAAAAACCGTTTACAGTGATATTGCCGCGCTGATGGACTATGGCGCCGACATTATTACAAAGCCCGGCAAAAACGGCGGGTATTACATCGCTTCCCGTAACTTTGAACTGTCCGAATTAAAGCTTCTCATCGACGCAGTGCAGTCCAGCCGCTACCTGACAGAAAAGAAATCCGCTCAGCTCATCGAAAAGCTTTGCAACCAGTGCAACGAACAAGACGCAAAGCTGATGAAGCGTAACGTCATGGTCTCCGGCCGTGTTAAGAGCATGAATGAAACCATCTATTACAGCGTCGACGCCATCCAGGAAGCCATCGCGGAGAATAAGCAAATCTCCTTCCGGTACTTCGACTGGGGACTGGACAGAAACCGTCACTACCGGGAAAAAGACTATCAAGTCAGCCCTTACGGCCTTTGCCAGGACCATGAAAATTGCTACCTGTTGGCCCACTCTCCCCGTTACGGCGCAACTTCCTATCGGGTTGACCGAATGAGCGATATTCGCCTTCTGGACGAAAAACGCACCCCCTGTCCGGAACTCACCGGTAAGGCTTTAACCGAACACGCAAACCGCCTGTTTCAAATGTTTGCCGGTGACATGGTCAATGTAAAAATGCGTTTTCACCGGGAACTTGTGAACGTGGTCATCGACCGATTCGGCAAGGA
This sequence comes from Faecousia sp., assembly GCA_045589195.1. Classification (GTDB taxonomy): domain Bacteria; phylum Bacillota; class Clostridia; order Oscillospirales; family Oscillospiraceae; genus Faecousia. The sequence goes on from JAZNFY010000054.1 coordinate 97,454, forward strand.
TATTATGCTGATCCCCGACGGCGATGAACACTTTGTATTCACCGTACCCGTGGCAGTGTCTCCCATGTTTCTAAGCTGGGTCATCGGCTTTGGCAGAAATGCCCAGATCCTATATCCGGATCATGTTATTGAGCAGTCCCGAAAAATGTGTCTGGATGCCCTGCATCAGGACTGAACGGTAACAGACGAAAGCAGTGTCTGCCAGGTCTCCTGCAATGCCCCTGCCTCATTTTCGTTCGCCATAACGCTGACACAGTAATGGTATGATCCATCATCCAGGATCACCACCCGGCCCACAGAATCCCCTTGTTCTGCCGCCGCAGTCCACACACACTCATAGCATTTTAAACCATTGCGATTTGATGAAATCACCGTAAGAGCACTGCGGTCATAACCGGTCAGTTCCCTGACGGTATTTTGAATATCCCCGCTCAGAAATGTCTGCACCATGATCTCATAGCCATCGCAAAAGTACAGACGACCGAAATCACTTTGGATCGTTTCCACCGCAGCGTCCTTTGGTACATCAAACTTGATTTCCTGTTTCACCGGTTCGATCCCCGGTGCATACACGTCCTCCACATGCTCAAAACTACTCATCGAACATCCGCTTAGAATCAAACACAGTGTAAAAACAAACCACAGCTTTTTCATGATAATTCCCCCCGAAAGGATTTTGTCCATGTTCTTATATCTGATTTTAATAAATGCAGTTGCTGTGCTATTTATGCTGACAGATAAGCTCCGGGCAAAAAAAGGCCGCTGGCGAATCCCGGAAAAAACACTGTTTCTCATTGCAGCAGCCGGCGGAAGTCTCGGAATTATCATCGGCATGCGCCTGTTCCGGCATAAAACAAAACGGGAGCAGTTTGCCAACGGCATCCCTTTCATTCTGGCTGTGCAGATCATTCTGGCTGTAATTTTGTATTATCTATAAAATACCACCCGGCGCATTAATGCGCCGGGTGTATCTTATATCATCAATAAAATCATATTTGCCAGCAATACAGCCAACAATAGTATGATTCCCGGTGACGTAATAAAAGCCTTAAAATATACCCACTTTATCCCATTATCGCGAAAATACGAAGCAACTGCGGCGTTATTCTTTACCAGCAAAATTAGGCCGAAGATTCCACCGCCCCAGACCAGGAAAAAATGCACCAACTGCCCTAACCACAGCGGTTCAATATAGTTGACGATTCCTCCAAGAACCAAATTATTCAGCAAATGAAAGACTACCGCCCACCCAAGAGAATACTCCAAAGAAATATACCCGAGAATCAGACCAAATGCAAAGGCAAAGGGCGCTTGTATCGGATTGGCATGAAATGCACCAAACAAAATTCCGGAGCAAAGAATCGAAAAGCACTTGCCATAAGAACAAAACCTGCGTTGGGCAATACCGCGGAACAAGATCTCCTCAAAAACAGGCGCTGCGAGACAAACGTAAATGAACATCGGTAACGTATCACCGGAAGATGTGGCGCTGCTCAAGATTTTCCCCGCATTTTCACTCAAAAGCGGCACAGTTACCAATGTGGAAAGCTGAAATAACCACTGAGAAAGCAGTACAAAACTGAAACAATGGATAAACGCAATACAATTCATCAGCTTTTCCGACTTCCATAGTTTTAACAGCCGGCGTTCTGGCAGAATCAGCAAAAGCAACGTAAACAATATCACTGCGAAAAGATATCCCCAGGCCGCATCGACCTGTAACAAGCTTCCAAAAAGGAAGACCATCAGATACATTAAGCCGTAATACAGCAGCAAAACAAGTCCTGTCACTGAAAAGTCCCAACGCAGGCCTGCACACAACAGTTTCCGATTCATCCATCTTCCTCCAATGCGGCAATCAGCGCCTCCGCAGTCAGAATCCCGTCCACCGCAGCAGACATGATTCCTCCGGCATACCCAGCGCCCTCACCCGCAGGATAAAGGCCGTTCACAGACGCCAGGCGCCCAACGTCACGTAAAATGCGTACCGGAGAGGAACTTCTGGTCTCCGGCCCGGTGAGCACGGCATTCGGGTCAGCAAATCCATCTAAAACAGCGTCCATCTGTACAACAGCTTCTTGCAGCGCATCGGTAATCTTATTGGGCAAAATCTCATGCAAGTCAGTCCAGTAAACACCGGGACGATAAGTGGGTTTTATGCTGCCGCAGTTCTCACTTTTACGGTGCGCCAGAAAATCACCCAGCTTCTGTGCCGGTGCGCGATAGCTGCCGGTATGCCGATATGCAGCCTGTTCAATCTTCCGCTGCCAGAGCATACCGCCCAAAGCTCCGGAAAACGGAAAATCATCAGGATTTACCGTAACCAAAAGTGCAGAATTTGCATTCTCCCCCGCCCGATCCACATTGCTCATACCGTTGGTGACTACGCCGCCTTCCTCAGATGCCGCAGCCACCACATAACCCCCGGGACACATACAAAATGTGTAAACCGTGGCGTCGTCCAAATGACGTACGAGCTTGTAATCCGCAGCAGGCAGAGGTAAATCCTCAGAACCATATTGGGCTCTGTTGATCAACTTTTGGCTATGCTCAATTCGCACGCCCATGGAAAAAGCCTTAGGTTCCATGGCTACACCCAGATCATGGAGCATAGAAAAAGTATCCCGGGCGCTGTGACCGATTGCAAAAATTACTTGTCTGCACGGTATTTTTTCCCGTTCGTTGACTTCCAGCGCGCAGATTCCCCTGTCATCAGTAAGAAGCTTCGTCACCTTGGAGCAAAAACGAACCTCGCCGCCCAGTGAAATGATCCGCTTCCGTATGTTCTGCACCACATGAATCAAAACATCCGTTCCCACATGAGGTTTTGCATCATACAAAATATCTTCCCGGGCACCTGCGGCCACAAACTGTTCCAAAATCCAGCCGATGCGAAAATTGTTCACTCCTGTATTGAGTTTACCGTCAGAAAAGGTTCCTGCACCGCCTTCGCCGAACTGTACATTGCTCGCAGGGTCCAGTTCACCGGTTTCAAAGAACCGGTTCACTTTCCGACTCCGCGTCAGAGCATCCTCGCCCCGTTCCAAAACGATGGGATTCAGACCTGCCAATGCCAATACCAGTGCTGCAAACATACCGCAAGGCCCAAAGCCAACCACCACAGGACGATATTTCGGCACAGCGCTGCATTTCGGCGGCTTATAATACACCGATTCAGCAATGGCTGCCCGTTTGGATCCGCAATTTTTCAGGATCTTCTTCTCGCTACCCTCAACCAGAACATCCACCGTATATACAATTCGCACATCCGGCTTCTTTCTGGCATCCACAGAACGGCGAATAATCGTCAATTTGTGAATCCGTGAGGCAGAAATGCGTAAAACCTTTGCTGCCTCAAATATCAACTGATTGGGATCATGGGCCGGATCCATTACAATATCGCGAACCCGAATCATACCGTAACCTCCCCGGCAGAGCAACCTGCCAGATAACCGGAGCTCCATGCCCATTGCAGATTATAACCGCCGCAATCCCCATCCACATCCAGTACTTCTCCGCAGGCATAAAGGCCGGGAACGATCCGACTCTCCATAGTGGCAGAATCAAACTCGCCTGTTGCAATGCCGCCGGCAGTAACCTGCGCAGAGTCCATGCCCATGGTATCACTAAATATCACTTCAAAGTCTTTCACAACACGGCAAAGCTCCATCAGTTGCTCATCGCTGATCTGAGAAATCCGGCTGTTTAGGGATATCCCAGTCTCAGATGCGATCACACGGCCAAGCCGATTGTGAATCACGCCTGTGAATAAATCTTCCGCTGTCAGCTCCGTCTGCCTTTTGACGCTGAGCAACTCATACAGCTCCTCACAGGAAAGCTTCGGAAGAAAGTCCAGTCGACATGTCCATTCTCCTCCGCCTTGACATACATCTCTGGAAATTTCGAAAATCACTGGGCCGGAAAGGCCGTATTCGGTAAATTGCAGTTCCCCGGCGCTCTTGGCGACCGGGACACCGTTGTGCCGGACTTCCGCATCACAATTGGCGCGCACGCCCTTTAAGGCGATACAGCCTCGCCAGGGACTTTTCAGCTGAACCAGCGCAGGTCTGAGCTTCGTAACAGAATGGCCAAACGAACGGAGTAACCGGTATCCGTTCATGCTGCCCCCAAGCTTTGTCCCAGCCAATCCGCCGCAGGCAACGATCAACCGATCACAATGCCATGTGCCCTCATCCGCTTCAACCGTGAAACCGTTGTCATTTTTTCTAATCCGCTTGATCTCCACGCCGGTCAAGAGCTCAATATTATCCTTCTGCAATGCAAACCGCAGTACATCCACCACAGAGTTTGCCTGATCAGAATACGGATAAACCCGACCAGAATCCTCTGCCACTGTATATAACCCTAAGCTGCGAAAAACCGACAGCGTTTCACAAGGCGGCATCACTTCAAGGGCTCTTTGGCAAAAATCTCCGTCATTTCCATGATAATTCTTCCGGTGGCAGTTTAAATTGGTCAGGTTGCAGCGGCCATTGCCCGTTGCCTGCAATTTCCGACCCACCCTGGCCTGCCGCTCAAACAGCAAGATTTGGTTGTCATCATTTTTCCCGGCACTGATTGCCGCCATCATGCCGGATGCGCCGGCACCGATTATACCAATGACCACATCGTTCACCTTCCTTTTTGACTATTATACGACAATATCCTGCGATGCACAAGAAAAAACTTCCTTGCAAATAAAGAATGCTATGGTATAATACTTTCAGAGTAAAACGAAAGTAATATTGCGAGGAAATTCTATGAACATGGACGAAGTTATCGCAAGGATCAACGTTCTTGCAAAAAAGGCCAAGACCCAGGGCCTTACAGAAGAAGAAACCGCCGAACGGGATAAGCTCCGCCGAATCTATATCGATTCTGTAAAAGCAAGTCTGGTGGGCCATTTGGACAACACCTATCTTGTCCGTCCAGACGGCACAAAAGAAAAATTGGGAAAAAAATCCTGACTGGGAGGTAATATTATGGATTATAAAAAACTTCAAAACGGCAGCGATATCCGGGGTGTGGCCCTGGAAGGCATCGAAGGCCAGCACATCAACTTAACAGAGCAGGCCTGCCGGGACATTGGACGTGGTTTTGCCCTGTGGCTGATCAAAAAGACCGGTAAAACCGAAAATATCCGCGTAGCCGTTGGTAGAGATTCCCGTCTTTCCGGCGCTGCTCTATGCGGCTGGATCTGTGACGCCATGGTTGCTTCGGGACTGAATGTAACGGACTTTGGCATGGCCAGTACCCCTGCTATGTTCATGTCCACCGTAACACCGGGTTATACCTTTGACGGCTCTGTGATGATCACCGCCAGCCACCTCCCCTTTAACCGCAACGGCTTTAAGTTCTTCACTGCCGGTGGCGGCCTGGAATCTTCCGACATCAAGCAGATTCTTGCATACGCAGGCGATACAGAATCCACCAATTTACCAGCCGGCAGCTATTGCAACAGCAGCTTCATGGATACTTATGCTGACATTCTGGTGCAGAAAGTCCGCAGCGCAACGGGCGAAGAATCACCTCTCACCGGCTTCCGTATTGTGGTAGACGCCGGTAACGGCGCGGGCGGCTTCTATGCAGATAAGGTGCTGAAACCCCTGGGCGCATGCACCGAGGGCAGCCAGTTCCTGGAACCGGACGGCAGCTTTCCCAACCACATTCCCAATCCCGAGGATAAAACCGCCATGGAGGCCATCACTGAGGCTGTGAAGGCAAATAAAGCGGATCTCGGCATTATCTTTGATACCGATGTTGACCGGGCAGGTGCAGTTCTTTCCGACGGCAGCGAATTAAACCGCAACCGGATCATCGCAATGCTTTCTGCAATCTTGCTTCGGGAGCACCCCGGCACTACCATCGTTACCGACTCCATCACCTCCACCGGTCTTGGCAAATTCATTGCAGAGAAAGGCGGCGTGCATCATCGGTTTAAGCGTGGCTACCGAAATGTGATCAATGAGTCCATCCGCTTAAATGCACAGGGTCAAGACTCTCAGCTTGCCATCGAAACTTCCGGCCACGGCGCTTTGAAAGAGAATTATTTCCTGGACGATGGTGCATACCTGGTCACCAAGCTGCTCATTGAGCTTGCCCGGGGTAAAAAAGAAGGCTACACCCTGGAATCCCTCATTGCAACCTTGGAAGAGCCTGCCGAGAGCATGGAATTTCGCATGAACATCCTGCTGGATGAGTTTAAGCCATACGGACAGCAGGTCATCGATGCGCTCACTGCCTACGCTGAAAAGCAAGCAGGCTGGTCCCTCGCCCCCAGTAACTACGAGGGCGTGCGGGTTAATCTGGATGCTGACCACGGCGACGGCTGGTTCCTGCTTCGCCTTTCCCTCCACGACCCCCTGCTCCCGCTGAATATCGAAAGCAATACCGCAGGCGGCTGCAAAATGATCGCCAAGGAACTGGCGGCATTTCTTACATCCTACGACAAGCTGGACACCGGCAAATTTGCAGAATTCGCAAAATAAAACAAAGAAGGCAGCACATCGTGCTGCCTTCTTATTTTGTTATAGTGCCCGAATGGAATCCACCGGTTTCTTTCTTGCCGCATTGTACACAGGCAAGAACGTAGCAACTACTACTGTCACAAATGCCGCGCCTAACAATACTGCAAAGGACGGCAAGCCGAATACCAGCAAAGAAACGCCGATACCGGAAGCCAATTCTGTGTTGATCAATCCACATAGGAAATTGCATGCTGCAACAGAGAGGGCAACACAAATCGCGCCGATCACAAAGGATTCAGAGAAGAAAATCTTAAACACATCCAGTCCTCTTGCGCCAACAGCCCTCAGAATACCGATCTCCTTCTTCTTCTGACTGATAGAAGTGGAAATGAAATTGGAGAACAGCAACACAGCAAACACCGCAAACACCAGACCCACGTACAGGAACACCTGCGACAATTCCTTAACCATGGAATCCACCATCATTAACCGCATCACAAACTGACCGGTCAGCTGCAATCTGGTATCATTTTCATCAAACTGCTCGTTGCTGTACACATTCCAAAATTCATTTGCCGATTCGTTAGAATGTACATAAGGCAGCAAAACTCTGGTAAATACCGCATTTGCCGGGCTCTTGTAATTGGTCTGTCGCTCAGAATAGTATTTCAGGTTTTCTTTCTGTACCTGCCACAACTGCTCAGCCACCGAATCAGAAATAACCACAATATCCGTCATGTAACCGCCGCCTTTGTAGCCAAACTCCTGCAAATAAACGCCAGCAATCTCCAATTCATAAACGTCGCCGATGGTCGAACCAAGCTCATGCGAATAGGCCTTCAAGCCAAAATTCAAGGTAAACGCGTCGGACCGAATTTTCCCAATCAAAGCATTGAGCTTCTGCGCATATTCCTCTTCGGAATAGGGTTGAAATGTATAGTCCTTATCCTCTTCGGGCAGGTAAATACCACCCTGCATAATTTCTGCTGCCAACTGTGTTATTTCATAATACGAGTTCAAAAGTGCTTCGTTTCCCTCGTCAATATACTTATCCTGCTCTAAATCACTTATCATGCCGTAATACGCCTCAGACACATAGTTGGCAAACATTCCGGACGGTAAGATTACCTGATGATTGGCAAGCTCATTTTTCTCAGCCGTAACAGGCACATAAACCTCATCCTCAGCCATCTGGCCGATGCCCATATACCAACTGTTGCTATACTCCGGGAAGTCATACGAATCATCCTGTTTCACAGCAATCACGCTGACCCGATATTCCTGATCCCGGGTGCTTTCATAATCCCGGTATTCCGATGCCAGATAATCAAGACGCTCCTGAGAAACAAACACAAACTGGTACAAATCATCGCTCAGATAAGCCATATAATCGGAAACCAGATCGAATCGCGGGTCATTCATTTCTTTCAAGGTGTCATACATGGAAGAAATAGGGCCCACATCCAGAATACCTGTAACCTTGTAATTAAAACCGTTCAGTGAAATCTGTTTGCCGATAATATCTGTCGGGGATGCCAAATTCATCGTTTCTCCATTCACATCATTGACATTGCAGTTATAAAGAACATCTGCAAGGTAGGATGTGAGCAAAATTTCATCCTGAGCAGCGGGATATTTTCCGTTGATGTTCTGACGGAACGCATGATTCTCCGGCAGGACGGAATAGGAAGAAACCGCACCGATCCAGTAACTGGAATTGTTTTGGCGCAGGTTAAAATAAGACTGGTAATCCAAAGCGCCAAAGACTTCTGCGCCAAACTTGGCGCTGAGCCCCCGTAGCTCATCTGCCGCAAAACGGCTTACGCTGTAAGAATCATATTCTCCCTGTAACGAGCCCATTTCATACCAGTACTCATGATACTGATACAACCGTTCCAGCTGCATAACCGAAGGGTTTACATCCGCCATGGTCTGCATGAAGCTGGAATGACTGTCATAAAAGTTCATGGTAGAAAGCAAACCGAACATCACAAACGCAACTGTACAAAGGAATACGGTCAATGTAAGACGGAAAGGTTTATTTTTCAGTCCCGAAACACCGATCTTAGCCGCATGCTTCATGGGAAGCTTGGAGCGGATAAAACGGCTTTCTTCCTTCGTGTATTCCTTTCTTGTGATTGCCCCTGCATCGGTGTCGGCAAAGATCTCTTTACCGCCTCCGTCACTGATCCGGCTCACCTTTTTAAAGTTCTGAACATCCGTCTGATTATTGGCGATAATAACATCATTTTCAGACTTTTTTAAGAACGACTTAATCTTTTCAAAGTCCGTTTCGTTTAGATCCGCACCACGCTTAATGCACAGAATATCGCCCACAGAATTGACATTTTCAGACAGCGATTGCTGCTGTACCTGAGTCTTTGTCACATCGGACAAAACCTTACCGTCTTTCAGTTCAATGATCCGGTCGCCGTACTGCTCCGCAAAATCCCGGTCATGGGAAACAACAATTACCAGCTTCTTTTGAGAAAGCTTCTTCAGCGTGTCAAAAACCTGCTTGCCGGTGTTGCTGTCCAATGCACCGGTAGGCTCGTCAGCCATGATGATCTCCGGTGCCTTAATCAGTGCCCGGGCAATGGCAATTCTCTGTTTCTGTCCGCCGGAAAGGGTGTTGGGCTTGCGCTTGGCAAACCCCACCAGATCCACTTCTTCCAGCAGGGCCTGAATGGCCTTTTTGTCCTTAGGCTTACCCTGCAATTCCAAAGCCAGCGCAATGTTATCTTCAACGGAAAATTCATTGAGGATATTGTACTCCTGGAAAATAAAACCGATAAAAGTGTTCCGATAACTGTCAAAATCACTGCCGGAAAAATGCTTGCTGCTGCGACCTTTTACGATCACCTCGCCTGATGTGGGAGCATCCAGTCCGCCGCATACATTCAGCAAGGTGGATTTACCGCTGCCGGATTTACCAAGCAGGAAGATCATGCCCTTTTCGGGAAATTGCAGGGAAACACCGTCCAGCGCATTGACATTCACGCCGTTTTTGGTTTTATAAACCTTTTTCAGATTCTTAACTTCTAACAAAATGCGTCCTCCAATCTCTTTACAGCAGCCGCTGATTTGTTGTTATTATCATAACACGATAATCCCTCTTTGGCAATCATAAAAGAAAAAACAACAGGCTTCATACGAAACCTGCTGTTTTTTCATAACTTACCTGCTTATAAAAACTTTCTCATATCCAAAGCCAATTGACCTTCCAAATTGATCAGTCTCTTGGTAATATCCTTGGATCTTTCATCTGCCGCTGCATATTGGTTCAAGTATTTATTTAAAGATTTTACGCCCATATTGCACCCATCTGTCATAAGGTCGGCAATGGTACTATCAGATTCCTTCATGTGAAGTTTCATTTCTGTCTTCATCTTTGCCATTGTTTCCGCAATGAAATTTGGATCCTTACCATCATCTTCAAATTGACCCAGCAATTCCTGCAATTGTTTATCAAGCTTCACATGCTCATCCTTGCAGGCGTTGAGCAGCTGCTTCAAATCCGGGCTTTTTACATGATCAATGACATCATCAATGGACTTAACACCCATCTTAATCCCGGCGTCACACTCCCGCAAAAGTTTTATGGTATCCGGTTCAATCATAATACATCCTCCTTTCTAGGAGTATGTGCAATATTGTGCCAGCGATACATAGAATATAGATCAAATTTCATTGGCAGACTGGCTCTCAAATCCCTCTCCCTAAATACCATGCCAACAAAAAAACCACCCGTTGGGTGGTTTTTTTGTTGGCGGAGTGAGAGGGATTTGAATTTGGCTGGATATTTACTTTCGTTAACCAAAGTTAACCGTTTGCTAGTAAATATCAGCCAATTCCAAACATTTACCTGCCACTTTTAACCGCCTTTAACCATCGCTTACCATCGCCGTAAGGGAAAAAATAAGGGAAAATATCGCCCATAGCAGGTACATTACAATTTAACAGCTTTCATCGTAAAATGTTACTTATTACCAACGAATAGAGAGTTACTGATAATATCTTTTAAAATCTTCGTAAGTTGATTCAATTCTTTTGGTGTATTTTTCAGTGTCACTTTTTACCATTGTCGT
>JAZNFY010000055.1:0-26550 GCA_045589195.1 Faecousia sp.
AAGTCTTTGGCCTCCGGCTTCAACGACGCCGATCCCGAAGCAATTCTGGCCTGGAACAAGCGCATGGCAGAACTTGTGGCCATGAACGATATCCAGCAAATGATTGATAACCGTCTTCCCGCATCCAAAGCGCATCTTGCATCTGCGTTAACCAAGATTCAGACGGAATGGTTGGAGAACCGGCTTAAAAAAGCAGACTTTGGAGAAAAGATGCGCCTGCACTATTATATTGGTGTGGCTATGGGCGGTGCGGAAGGCGAAAAGCAAACGGTACAGGCATTTAGTTCCCTATCCTCTACAATTCTTGCATCTACAATGCAAAGTTTACAGGAAAACACCAACGCAAGAATTGTCCACGACACCATTGAAGTTGCGCTTCCGCTCCGTGTAAACTGGGGTGGCGGCTGGTCAGATACTCCCCCGTACTGCATTGAAAATGGCGGAACAGTATTAAATGCTGCGATTTTGCTGAACGGCGAACGTCCTGTAACTGTCCGTCTGCGCCGTATCAAGGAAAAGAAAGTTGTATTTGAAAGCCGAGATATGGATGTGCACGGCGAGTTTGACAGCATTGAACCGTTGCAGTCCGTTGGCGACCCCTATGATCCTTATGTCCTTCAAAAGGCGGCGCTGCTTGCATGCGGTGTAATTCCCAGCCATGGCGGCAATCTGGACGCGGTGCTGACCCGTCTGGGCGGCGGTATTTGGATGGACACAGAGGTTACCGGTGTGCCGAAGGGCTCCGGCTTAGGCACCAGCTCGATCCTGGCCGCAGCGTGTGTAAAGGCGCTGCTTCAATTCCTGGGAGTTGAATATACCGAGGCTGATTTGTATGCACAAGTCCTGTGCATGGAGCAAATCATGTCAACGGGTGGCGGCTGGCAGGATCAGGTTGGCGGCGTAACGGACGGAATCAAGTACATCACATCCCGACCCGGTCTGAACCAAACCCTCAAAGTGGAGCATGTACAGCTGGACGCAGAAACCAAAGAGGAACTAAACAAAAGATTTGCCTTAATCTACACCGGACAGCGCAGACTCGCAAGAAACTTGCTCAGAGATGTGGTGGGACGCTATATTGGAAACGAGCCTAATACCGTTTGTGCTTTGAATGAAATCCAGCAAGTGGCTGCTTTAATGCGGTTTGAACTGGAACGAGGGAACGTGGATGCTTTTGCAAAATTGCTGGACGCACATTGGGCATTGAGCAAGCGAATTGACGAAGGTTCTACCAACACCCTTATTGATCAGATTTTTGATTCCGTAGCCGATCTGCTGGATGGGCGTATGGTCTGCGGCGCAGGCGGCGGCGGCTTCTTGCAAGTGATTTTAAAGAAAGGCGTTAGCAAGGACCTTCTGCAAGCTCGGATAAAAGATATATTTGCTGATACTGATATCCAAGTTTGGAACAGCACATTAGTCTGATCGAAAAAATGATGTTAATCCTGGCAAAAAAACACGCGAATGTTCGCTTTTTATGCTGCTCTTAACCGGGAAATTTACAAAATTATTTACTTATAAGCATAAGAAAAGCGTGCCGAAAGGCACGCTTTTCTTATTTTAATGTAGCTTTGATTGCGGCGAAGGACTGGGGACTGATCACATGCTCGATCTTGCAGGCATCGTCTGACGCAGTTTCCGCATCCACGCCCAGCGCCAAAAGAAATCGGGTGAGCACCGTATGGCGCTCAAAGATCTCCCGGGCCACCGCCTTGCCGGACTCGGTGAGGGTCAGCAGACCATCCCTATCCATGGCCACATAACCGCCCTGCTTCAAAAGACCCACCGCACGGCTGACGCTGGGCTTGGAATATCCCATATGCTCCGCCACGTCCACACTGCGCACCGCGCCGTTTTTCTCCGCCAGAACGTATATGGTTTCCAGATACATTTCGCCGGATTCCTGCAAATGCATACAATCCCTCCAACCGTTTCGTTATTTTAAGAATACCACAGGGAACTTTCATTGTCAATCAAGCCGCGCCGCGGCAAGCAGCGCCTGCCGCTCGTTGGGAAGTGCTTCATCCAGCACCAGTTCCAGAAGCTGATTCAGCTTTTCCCCCACAGCCTTGCCCCGATAGCCCAAGGCCATCAGGTCATGGCCGTTCACTTTCAGATCGGTGATCCGCAGGCAGGCGTCCTCCGACAAAACTTCTTCCAGAGCCCTCAAAATCTCTGCAAAATCCCCCTCCCGGGATGCGGTGCCCTTACTGCTGTCGTCCGCTTTTTGCAGCGCCAGCATCTGGCGCACCGCCTCTTCGCCAAAGCGGCTTAACCGGCGGCGAAGCAGTTTTTTATCCGGAGAAAAATCCGTCATATGGTGCTCAATGAGCAGCGCCACCCGTTCCCGTAAAGCAGTTGGCGCTTTCAGGCGACTCAGCGCAGTCTCCGCCATGCGGGCGCTTATTTGGGCATGGCCGTAAAAATGCCCGTGCCCCGTTTCATCCAAAGAAAAGGACTCCACCTTGCCCGCGACATGTAAAAGCGCCGCCCAACGCACCGCCAGATCCCAGGGCGCCGCCGCCACGGTGTATGCGATATGGGTATACACATCGTACCGGTGGTGCCGGCTGTGCTGGCAAAAGCCCACCGCAGGAGCAATCTCCGGCAACACCCGGGTGATGATGGGCTCATACCGAAGCAAGTCTTCGGCTGAGGCGGAAAGGAGAAGTTTACATAACTCGTCAAAAGTCCGTTCCTTTGTCAAATTGTCCAGCCGGGGAGCTTCCCCGATCATGGCGTTTAGGGTATTTTCTTCCGGGGTAAGTTTCAGCCTTGCGGCGAAGCGCACGCCCCGCAAAATCCGCAGCGCATCTTCCCGGAACCGGGTGGTTGGATCTCCCACCGCACGTAAAATTCCATTTTTTAAATCCTCCCGGCCGCCAAAAGGGTCGACAACGCCCGTTTCCGGGGAATAAGCCATGGCATTCACCGTAAAATCCCGGCGGGAAAGATCCTCTTCGATACCGCTGACGAACTGCACCCATTGGGGGTGACGACTGTCTTCATAGCCGCCCTCCCGGCGGAAGGTGGTGATCTCCACCACGCCCTGGGAGGTAACGACACCCACCGTGCCGTGCTTTTCTCCCGCCAACACCAACTCTCCACCGGCAAACACCCGGCGAATTTCCCCGGGCAGGGCATTGGTGCACAGGTCATAATCCGTAGGCGTTTGATCCAGGCAAAAATCCCGGACACAGCCGCCTACCGCGTAACATTCCCAGCCGGCTTCCTTCAATTTGGAAATGCACAGGGACACGTGCTGGGGTAAATTCATATTTTTCACCCCTTTTCTTCTTCCACAAGACCTTGCTTGCAGGGGTTGGCCGCCAGCCACAGGATCAGCGGCACATAGAACAGGGGGCGGTCGCCGTAAGGCAGACCGGCAATGCTGAAAAAGATGGCCGCCGTCTGGAAAAAAGTATAGCGCCGGCGGTTGCCCATGCGCAGGCAAAAAGCCGCCGATTCATAACCGAACAGCATCACAAAAACCGACGCCAGCAGCGGAAAACAATACTCCTGCGTCTGGGGCTCTGCGCTCCAACCCCGGTACAGGCACACCAGATCCAGCATCAACGACAGACAGATCACCATATAGGCATAGGACGTAGGCCGGCCGCCGGCCTTGCGGCAAAAATACAGAAACACGAACACCGCCACACAGCCAATTTTCAACAGTGCATTCAGCGCCGAAAGCATATCCGGCGAGGAAAAAGCCTCTGTCACGCCGGTAATGCCAAAGCCCAGCGCCGCGGCCAGCATGCCCCATGCGCCGATCTGAGAAGCGGGGAAATTAAAGCCGTATTTATTTGCGCGGCGCAACGGCCAGGTACGGTACACCAGGTAGGCCACCGTTACAGCCGTCAGAATCCACAGTATCCAGGACAGGGGATGATTGCTGATGAGAAGTCCCTTCCCGTCCCGGCAAAAGGTGAAAAGCAGCCACCGGATCAACGCGGCAACGCCGCCGGAAACAGCCGCCGCAAGGGGCAGATACGCAGTTTGTAAATACTTTTTCATAATAGCCTCCAAACTACTGTTGCTGCTTAATGAGCCCGAAAATCACGCTCAGCAGCGGCTGATGGAGCAGATAGATCCACAAAGAAAGCTTGCCCACCCCCACCAAAAAGCGAATGGGCAGGAACTTTTCGTTTACCTTAGGCAGCAGGGACTGCTTTTTCCGGTAGAGGGTCTTTCCCAGGGCGGCGCCCAGCAGAAAAAAGCCGAAATAGGGCAGAAGCGGGAAATAATCGGAAGAACGGAAGCCTTCCATCGGCAGGCCCAGGAGCGTAAGCCAGGGATGGGACAGACCCGGCATTTCTCCAAAAACCAAGCCCAGTGCCGTCAGCACCGCGCCCAACGCCGCCAAAAGCCACCAGGGCAGCTTCTTAAAGGGCTGCCACAGGATCATGCAGGTGCCCAGGCAATGGAGCACGCCGAAATAAATGATCATACCCCGGTCGGCAAAGCCATAATAATACATACCGTAAGTCACGGCGGAGCAGAGCATACCCGCGGCAAAGACGATGAGCCCCCGGCGAATATTGTGACGCCCCAAGGTCACGCAGATACCGGAGATCAGCAAAAACAGCACGCCGCCCCAGTTCTGAACAAAAGAAAACCACCGGGGATATTCCCAGCTGACCAGCTTGTACAGCTTTACCATGTCAAAAACCGCATGCACGGCGACCATGCCCAGCACACAAAGACCCCGCAAGGCGTCCAGTTCCCAGATCCGCTTTTTCATTCCGCTGCTCCTTTCGATTTTTTATATTATAACAATGAAACGCAATAATTTCTACCCCCTTGAAGATTTTCCCTTGTATCCGCAGTAAAAAAAGAGTATAATGGTAGAAATGTGACGATTTTGGAGGTAAAATCCATGCTGCTATCTATTCTTGCGGTGCTCGCTGCCGCTGTTTCCGGGTGCATTTGCTGCGTTTCCGGTGCATTTTTAAGCCATTTTTGGTTGCTCTGGTTGCCCTTGTGCTTCCTGGGAAGCTTTCTTGTACTGGCTGCGCTGACCTTTTTCGCCATCTGGTTTCTTTGCGCCATCGTGGATCTGAACAAGCCACAGGAAAAGGACAGCAAGTTCTACCGAATCCTGGTGAGTCTGCTGGCTAAGGCCGCCATGCGCATCCTTTTCATGAAGGTGCACACCCGGGGCTTGGAGTTGACTCCCAAGTCCGGCCGGTTTTTCCTGGTGTGCAACCACATCAACGACATGGACCCGGTGACCCTGATGGCATATTTTTCCCAATGTCAGCTGGCTTTTATTACCAAGCGGGAAAATATGAGTATGTTTTTGGTGGGCAAGCTGATGCACAAGACCCTGTGCCAGCCCATTAACCGGGAAAATGACCGGGAAGCACTGAAAACCATCTTAAAATGCATCGACCTTTTGAACAAGGACATGGCTTCCGTCGCCGCCTTCCCCGAGGGCTATACCAGCATTGACGGCAAGCTGCACCACTTCCGCCACGGTATTTTCAAGATCGCCCAGCGGGCCAAGGTGCCCGTAGTGGTCTGCACCCTGCAAAACACCAACAAGGTATTCAAAAACGCTGCCCGGCTTCGCCCCACCGAAGTGCACCTGCACCTGCTGCGGGTGATCCAGCCGGAAGAATATGCGGGCATGACCACCGTACAGCTGGGCGAATGGATCCACACCATGATGGCGGAGGATCTTGGGCCGGATCTGGTGCTCCAAAACCCGGAAGAAAAGGCTTGATTTACCCTGCGGCCTTGGGTATAATGGAAAAATCAATGAATGCATGACGCACAGGAGGACTGTTCCATGAAAAACAGCGAAAAAACACTGGATATGATTGTAACCCTTTGCAAAAACCGGGGCTTTGTGTACGCCGGTTCTGAAATCTACGGCGGTCTGGCCAACTCTTGGGACTACGGCCCTCTGGGCGTGGAATTCAAGAACAACGTCAAGAAGGCCTGGATCAAGAAATTCGTCCAGGAATCGGACTACAACGTGGGTCTGGATGCCGCCATCATCATGAATCCCACCACCTGGGTGACCACCGGTCACGTGGGCAGCTTCTCTGACCCGCTGGTGGACTGCAAGGGCTGCGGCGCCCGGCACCGGGCGGACAAGCCCATTGAAGAATCCGAGTCCGGCACGGGCGTGAATGTGGACGCTATGAAGCCTGCCGAGATGAACGACTTCATCGCCGAGCATGAGGATGTGGTCTGCCCCAACTGCGGCAAGCATCACTTCACCTCCATCCGGAATTTTAACCTGATGTTCCAGACCAAGATCGGCGTGACCGAAGACTCCTCCTCCATCGCTTACCTGCGGCCCGAGACTGCTCAGGGTATTTTCGTCAACTTCGACAACATTCAGCGCACCACCCGGAAAAAGCTGCCCTTTGGCGTATGCCAGGTGGGCAAGGCCTTCCGCAACGAGATCACTCCCGGCAACTTCACCTTCCGCACCCGGGAATTTGAACAGATGGAGTGCGAATTCTTCTGCCAGCCGGGCACCGACCTGGAATGGTTTGCCTACTGGAAGGATTTTTGCAAGAACTGGCTGATTTCCCTGGGCATCAAGGAAGAATCCCTGCGGCTGCGGGATCACGAGCCTGCTGAGCTGGCTTTCTACTCCCGGGCTACCACCGACATTGAATATCAGTTCCCCTTCGGCTCCGGCTGGGGCGAGCTGTGGGGCATTGCCGACCGCACCGATTATGACCTGGGCCGTCACCAGGAAGCCTCCGGCAAGAAGCTGACCTACTTCGATCAGGACCGCAACGAGCATTACATTCCTTATGTCATTGAACCCTCTCTGGGCTGCGACCGGGTAGCGCTGGCTTTCCTGTGCGAAGCTTATGACGAAGAAGTGGTGGGTCAGGACAAGAACGGCAAGGACGATGTGCGTACTGTGCTGCGTCTGCACCCGGCGCTGGCGCCCTTTAAGGCTGCCGTGCTGCCCCTTAGCAAAAAGCTGACTCCCAAGGCAGAAGAAATCTACCGGGAGCTGCGCAAGGACTTCATGGTGGACTTCGACGATGCCGGCTCCATCGGCAAGCGCTACCGCCGGGAAGACGAAATCGGTACACCCCTTTGCATCACCGTGGACTTCCAGACCATCGGCGACGAAAATGCCGAGGCGGACAACTGCGTCACCGTCCGGGACCGGGACACCATGGAACAGGTGCGGATCCCCATCAGCGAGCTGAAAGCTTATATTGCCGAAAAGTGCAAATTCTAAGGATATAACAAACGCCGCCCGGCTGATGCCGGGCGGCGTTATTTCGATTATTCTTCGTTTGCAGAGGCCTGCTTTTTCAGTTCCTCTTCTTCCAGAGCCCGGTAAGCAACCTTGCCCACCAGTGTCTTGGGCATATCGTCCTTGAACTCGATATCATAAGGCATGGCATATTTGGCCACGTGCTTACGGCAGTGGTCCAGCAGCTGCTTTTTGATCTCCTCGGAAGGCAGCGTGCCGGGCACCAGCTTGACAAACGCCTTGACCTTCTGGATCTTATAAGGATCGGGCACGCCGATGACGCAGCTCATCTGCACCAGCTCGCTGGCGTCCAGAATGTTTTCGATCTGAGCCGGGTACACATTGTAGCCAGAGGTGATGATCATACGCTTGGCTCTGCCCTTAAAGTACACAAAGCCCTGGTCGTCCATCTTGCCCAAGTCGCCGGTATAGACCCAGGTGAGACCGTCTTCATGGCGGCGCAGGGTCTGGGCGGTCTCCTGGGGATGGTGCATATACTCCTTCATCACAGTAGGTCCTGCCAGCAGAATCTCGCCCTCTTCGCCGTAAGGCAGTTCCTTGTCCGTGCCCGGCTCTACAATCTTAATGTAGGTATCCGGGAAGGGCAGGCCAATAGAGCCTTCCTTATAAATATGGGTGGGAGTCAGGCAGCAGGCAGTGACAGTTTCGGTGGTGCCGTAGCCTTCCCGAACCTGAATGGTGGCCTGGTGGTCATAAAGGAATTTATCAAACTTCTTTTTCAGCTCGATAGACAGAGAGTCGCCGCCGGAGAAAACGCCTTTCAGGCAGCTAAGGTCCGCGCCGTCCATATCCGGCAGGCGCAGCAGCGCTTCATATAGGGTGGGCACGCCGGCGATGAAATTGCACCGCTTCTGCACCAGATCCTTTGCGTAGGACTTGGGGGTAAACCGAGGCACAAGGATACATCTGCCGCCCTGGGAAAGCATGGTATGGATACACACGCCCAGGCCGAAGCCGTGGAAAATGGGCATGGCGGAAAGCATCTTGTCGCCGGGTCGGAACATGGGGTTGGCCGCAACCACCTGCTGACCCAACGCGTTAAAATTCCGGTTGGTAAGCACGATGCCCTTGGTGGTGCCGGTGGTGCCGCCGGAATACAGGATCACCGCCGGATCATCGCCCACGCGCTTGACTGCATGGTTATGACCGCAGCAGCTGAGGGCCCGGAACTCCTTCCAGCGAATGATGGGGGCATCTTCGGGGATCTTGGGGATCTTCTTGCCCTCGGTCAGGGCATAGCCCACCTTCATCACCGGCGAAAGGGCGTCAGCAACGCTGGTAATGATCAGGTTTGCAATGCTGACATTTTCCCGGATGTTGGCAAATTTGCCATAGAACTGATCCAGCGTAATGGCCGCCACAGAGCCGGACTCATTCAGATAAAACTCGATTTCCTTTTCCGCGGACAGGGGATGAATCATATTGGCAATGGCGCCGATGTGGTTGACCGCATAGAACATATACACCGCCTGGGGGCAGTTGGGCATGGCAATGGTGAGCTTTTCGCCCTCCCGGACGCCCAGGGTTTTCAGCGCCTTGGCACAGGTTTCCACCTCCGCCACCAGTTCCCGGTAGGTGGTGGATTTTCCCATAAAGTCGAAAGCCACGTTATCCGGGTACTTCCGGGCGATCTCCACCACGGCTTCGAACATGGAGCCTTCAAAATAATCAAGGTGCATGGGCACATCGCCCATATAGTCCTTCCAAGGGGTTTTGGCCGTCACGTTTTCCATAATCAATACTCCACTTCCTGGCCCAGCGGCAGCTCCAAAAGCTCCGGATTTTCCAGAAGCGTTTTCAGCAGCCGCACCGATTTTGAATAGTAATAGCCGTCGGCAATCCGCTCGTCGATGGTCAGGCCCAGATCTACGCTGTTGCGCATCTGCACATTGCCTTCCTCATCGCAGAAGGGCCGCTTTTTTATCATGCCCAGGGCGCAGAACACAGAGTTGGTACCCCAGTTGGTCATGTGATGGTAACCGGCGTCCATTTTAATAGAGCCCAGATTGGTCAGCACCACAGAGCAGTAATAAGGATCTGTGGAAATCATCGAACCGGGCATCCAGCCGTGCCGATCCAAAAAACGGACGGTGGCGCCGATGAGCTTCTTGCCGGGAATCTTCTGAACGATATCCATGCTGGCAGTAGAGGCGTCCTTGCTTTCGCTGCGGCAGAAAGACACCTGCCGGAAGATATCATCATGAATGGTATCCAGCGTGTCCTCTTCCTTGGCGTAAACCCGGGCAAGGGCCTCACCGCCATGGTCCGCAAACTGCTTCTTTACCACGAACGCCGCAGTCAGGTCATTTCTTTGGTACATATTTTGATTGGCAATAAACCGGTTCAGGCGGGGGCGCAGCATGATGGTTTTCAGCATTGCCGTTACCACCAGCTGGAACAGGTTATACCGATACTCGGGGTTTTCCCCATTTTTCTTATCCAAAAATTTTTCCGCGTTGGTCAAATCCACCCGAATCTGGATAAAAGCTTCGTTATCGCAGCGGTTGGGATACAACAGCGGCATTATGTAATGCATCGAATCCAAATCTCGAATCAATTTTCCGTCTTTTCTGTCGCCAAATCGTCTGGCCAAGGGTCACCTCTCCTTTTTTCGCCGCCGTTCAGCAGCGCTGTAATGTGCTCATTTTACCCTATTATTCGCCGAAAAGCAAGATTTTTTTACAATTTGGACACATTTGCCCCGGGCGCATCGGAGGATTTTTCCGGGTCTTTCCAAAAAATTCAAAATTAGGGGCAGACAAGCGGCTCTTTTTGTGTTATACTATTCAAAGATATGTGCTTTTACTTTACCTGTAAAGGAGGTTTTTCCTTTGAAATATTGGCGCGGATATTTGACGGCAGCCATTATCGCCGCCCTTACCTGGGGCGTGACGGAGTTTGCCAAAAACCACCAGGCCCTTGTGGACATGGTGTTTCCTTACCTGTCCCGCATGATTCAATCTGCCCTGGCCGACTGGAACGCGGGCCTTAACTTCTGCCTGTGGCAGCTTTTGGTGATTCTTCTGGTGGCGGCGCTGATCGCTTCCATCGTTATTTCCATCGTGCTGCGGTGGAATGTTCTCCAATGGCTGGGCTGGACGCTCACCGGCGTGAGCCTTCTGTGGATGCTGCACACCGGCGTATATGGTCTGAACTATTATGCCGGCCCTCTGGCAGAAGATATTCGGCTGAACGTCACAAAATTCTCCGTCACCGAGCTGGTGCGGGCCACTACCTACTTCCGGGACCAGGCCAATCAGCTGGCGCTGGAAGTGCCCCGGGATGTAAACGGAAGCCCCGCCTATCCTGCCTTTGAGGAAATGGCGGAAAAGGCCGGCAAGGGCTTTGAGGTTTTGACCTACGAAAAATCCTACTCCGTATTTGCCGGCTCTACCGCTCCGGTGAAAAAATTGGGCTGGGCGGATATGTATTCTTCCATGGGAATCGACGGCATAACCATGGGTCTGACCGGCGAAGCCGCCGTAAATCCCAACATTCCCGTGGTGAGCATGCCCTTTGTCATGTGCCACGAAATGGCCCACCGGTTATGCATTGCCCGGGAGGACGACGCCCACATGGCGGCATTCCTGGCCTGCAACGCCAATCCGGATCCGGTGTTCCGGTACGCAGGCAGCTTTATGGCGTTCCGTTTCTGCTACAACGCCCTGTCTGCCAACGCCACCAGCGCCGCAAAGAACGCTGCCCGGGAGATCATGAATGGCATCAACGACGCCTTCCAAAGCGATTTGCTGGATTACCAGCTTTATCAGGAGCAATATATTGACGAGGACGCGTACAACATGGCCTCCTCTGCCAACGACAGCTATATCAAAATCAGCGGCGACGAAAACGGCGTGGATTCCTACGCCCATGTGAGCTCCCTGCTGGTTTCCTGGCACGTACAGGAGATCTATGCGCCCGACCACCAGGAGGAGCAGGAGATCTTTGACCCCACCGACCGGGATCAGGTGGACTTGGGAGAGAACACCAATGGATAACCGGGCGCTTATGAAAGCTGTCCTTTGCCGGGAATCGGAAGGACTTGGCTTGAATCTGCCGGAAGAACGGCTGGATCAGCTTTGCGCCTTCGCTGAGGCCATGGTGGATAAAAACCAGGTGATGAACCTGACCGCCATCACCGAGCCGGAGGCAGTGGCAAAGCTGCATTTACTGGACAGTCTGACGGTGCTTTGCGCCCAGGAGCTTTCCGGCAAGAACCTCATCGATGTGGGCTGCGGCGCAGGCTTTCCGGGCGTGCCCATCGCCATCGCCAGTCCCGACACCGCCGTTACTTTGCTGGACAGCTTAGGCAAGCGCGTGAGCTGGCTGGAAGAAGTTTTACCCCGGCTGGGCGTGTCCGCCCAGTGTATCACCGCCCGGGCAGAAGAGGCCGTGCAGACTCGCCGGGAAAGCTTCGATTTTGCCACCTCCCGGGCCGTTGCCCGGCTGTACATTCTGCTGGAACTGACCGCCCCTTACGTGAAAGTAGGCGGCGCAGTGCTGGCCATGAAAGGCGCAGCAGCGGAAGAAGAGCTGAAAGAGGCCAAAAATGCCATCTCCCGGTTGGGTCTGAAACTGGAAAAGGTGTGTTCGTTCCCCATTGACGGCGCATCCCACGCAGTGATCGTGCTGCGGAAAATTTCCCCCACACCGCCCCAATATCCCCGGCGGTACGCTAAGATCAAACAAGCTCCCCTATAAAAATAACCCCACCCGGGAGGGTGGGGTTTTTCTGTTACACAAAGACAAAATACAAAAGTACCAGAGCGCCGAGAATGATCCGATACACACCGAACACCGAGAAGGAATGTTTCCGGACATACTCCATAAGGCCTTTGATCACCGCAAGGCTCACCAAAAAGCTTACCACGCAGCCCACCGCCAGAACGCCCAGCTCCAAAGCGGTTGCCTGGGTTCCTTCCAGCAGGAATTTGAGCAATTTCAATGCGCTGGCGCCCAGCATGGTAGGAATGGCCATAAAGAAGGAAAATTCCGCAGCCGCTGCCCGGCCAACACCCAAAATGATGCCGCCCAGAATGGTAGAGCCGGACCGGGAAGTGCCGGGCACCAGGCTCAGGCACTGGAACGCGCCCATAAGCAGCGCGGTTTTATAGGTGATCTCCTCCGTGCCTGCCCGGGCGGTTTTCCGGTTCAGCTTTTCCGCAAACAGGAACGCAATTCCGTAAACGATCAGCGCCACGGACACCACCTCATAGCGGTACAGGTGCTCATCCATCCAGTCGTCCAGCAGCAGACCCACCACCGCAGAGGGGATCACCGCCACCACGACCTTAAACCACAGATTCCAGGTGTCCTTTTTCTGGCCCGGATCTTTCTTCGGGGACAGGGGGTTCAGCTTATGGAAAAACAGGACGATCACCGCTAAAATCGCGCCCAGCTGAATGACCACCTGGAACATTTCGTAAAACGCTTCCGACACATTCAGCTTAACAAATTCGTCCAACAGGATCATGTGTCCCGTAGAAGATACGGGCAGCCATTCCGTGACGCCCTCCACGATGCCAAAAAGCACCGCTTTTAACATTTCAAATATCCACATAATATGTTCTCCTCTTCATGGCCCGCAACGGCGCAGGCTTTTTGCTCACAACAGGGGTCCTAAGTTTATCTGCCGCTATCATACCAGAAAAGCAGGACAGGCGCAACCAAATTTTTACCTGTTCACATTTTGGGGCGGAACTCTTAATAAATTATTCATGACAAATGGGAAAAATGAGTTATAATAAGACAAATAGGAAATTTTTCAAATTCGGGAGGTTTTTTCTATGGCGATTTCCGTTTTGATTGCCGAAGACGATCACAACATTGCAGAACTACTGCAGCTTTACCTGGAAAAAGAAGGCTATCAGGTTTCCGTTGCCCACGACGGCGGGCAATGCCTGGACAAATTCCACGAGGCGCAGCCGGATCTTGTGCTTCTGGATATTATGATGCCCGTACTGGACGGCTGGGAAGTGTGCAAGCAGATCCGGGCAGAAGCCCAGACCCCCATTATCATGCTCACCGCCAAAAGCGAGGTCGCCAACAAAGTGCAGGGCCTCAAAGCCGGCGCTGACGACTATATTACCAAACCCTTTGAGATGCGGGAAGTGCTTGCCCGGATCGAGGCGGTACTGCGCCGGAGCAATGGCGTTGCCACAGAGAAAAAGGCCCGGCGCCTGACCTTTGACAAAATGACCATCGACATGGATTCCTTTGAGCTGACCATCGACGGCAAAAGAGTGGACACCCCGCCCAAGGAGATGGAGCTGCTTTACTATCTGGCCTCTTCCCCCAACCGGGTATATACCCGCAACCAGCTGCTGGACGAAGTTTGGGGTTTTGACTACTTCGGCGACTCCCGCACTGTGGATGTGCACGTAAAACGCCTGCGGGAAAAGCTGGAAGGGGTTTCCGAAAACTGGGGTCTTCGCACCGTTTGGGGCGTGGGTTACAAATTTGAGGTACTGGATCAATGAAAACCACGTTCAGTCGCACCTTTACTGCGGTAGCGGTAATTTTGCTGGCGGCGCTGGTGCTTGTGGGTCTTTCTTTCCAGATCCTTGCTCGGGATCTGATGACCCGCCGGGCAGTAAACAGTCTGAAACGAAACGGCGAGGTTCTTGTGGAGCTTTTGGAGGCCTATTCCGGTCACACCCCCTTTTCCGGTAAAGATCTGCATGTGGCCCTTACTGTGGCCACGGCCGTTTCCGGTTTTGACGCGGTGATCTGCGACCAGCAGGGAAAGCTGCTGCTGTGCGCCGATGAACCCCTGGGCTGCGAGCATCAGGGTCTGCTCCTTTCTTCCGATTATCTGACCCGGACGTTCCAGACCGGCTGCTGTGTGGACACGGGAAAAATTGAAGGCCTTTATGCCGACGCCCGCTATGTGGTCTCCCTGCCTATTTGGGGCGCGAAAGATACGCCCCTGGGCATCGTGCTGGTATCGTCGCCCATCGACTCCTCTTTGGAGATCCTTTCCCGGATTTCGGAGATTTTCATCTTCGTTTCCGTATCGGTGGTGGTGATCGCTATGATCATCATGACCATTTTCGCCCGGAAGCAGGCGAAGCCCCTGAAAGCCATGGCAAAAGCCGCCAGTGCTTTCGGTCACGGAGAGCTGAACGCCCGGGTAGACACCCAGGGGCACTACTCCGAAGAGGTGGAAGAATTGGCGCTGGCCTTTAACAACATGGCATCCTCTCTGCAAAAAAGCGAATATCAGCGGCAGGAGTTTATCGCCAATGTTTCCCATGAGCTGAAAACCCCCATGACCACCATTTCCGGTTATGTGGACGGCATTCTGGACGGCACAATCCCGGAAGAGAAAAGCCGCCAGTATCTGCGCATGGTTTCCGACGAAACGAAGCGTTTGAGCCGGCTGGTACGGAGCATGCTGGATATCTCCCGGTTGCAGGATCAGGGGGGCATTCACCCGGATCAGCTATCCCGGTTCGATATTTCCGACTGCGTGGGACAGGTGCTGGTGAGCTTTGAACAAAGCATTACCGAAAAGCAGCTGGACGTGCAGGTGGATCTGCCGGAGCTGCCGGTTTATGTGCAAGCCTGCCGGGATCAGATCACCCAGGTGGTTTACAATCTGGTGGACAATGCGGTAAAATTCAATCCCCAGGGTGGCACCCTTGCCCTTTCCGTCAAATGTGGCGGCGGCAAGGCCTATGTCCGGGTGGCCAACGACGGCGAGACCATTCCGCCGGAAGAGCTTTCCCTGGTTTTTGACCGGTTCCACAAGCTGGACAAGAGCCGCTCCGAGAACCGGGACAGCTGGGGTTTGGGGCTTTACATTGTGAAAACCATCATCGGCTCCCATGGGGAAAATATTTCCGTCACCAGCCGGGACGGAAAAACCGCCTTTACCTTCACCCTGACGCTGGTGAATTAACGCGAGGTCTTTTTTATGGAAAACGAAAACCATTTTGAGTCCCGGGACTCCTACGAAACCGGCTCTACCCGCCCACCTAAAAACCGGAGCGGCCTTGTGGTCTTTTTGCTGGTGCTGATCATTTTGCTGTTCGGCATTTCCAGTTTCCTGGGCGCAATGAATATCCGGCTTTTCCCGGGCGGGACGGATGACGGGAAAAATCCTCTGGCCTTTTCCCCCTCCGACCAAACCGCCGGCACTGACGAAAATCCACCGGACAACAGCCAAAATGCCAACACCGGCGATCTGACCCTTGACCTGCAACCTGCGCCGGGTCAGGTAGACAACATTCCCCAGACGGGCGGTCTTTCCTTACAGGAGATCTACGCTCGGAATATTCCCTCGGTCGTATCCATTTCCTGCACTCTGCCCTCGGGCAAAAGCAGCGGCACGGGAGTCGTCTTATCCAAAGACGGTTACGTGGTAACCAACTGCCATGTGATCGACGGCGCTGCCGCCATCTCCCTGCGCTTGACCGATGGCCGGGTGCTTTCCGCCCAAATCGTGGGCAGCGACCCGGTATCCGACCTGGCCGTGCTTTCGGTGCAGGCCACAGATCTGACCCCGGCGGTGTTCGGCACGTCTTCCGACCTTCGGGTAGGTGACGCGGTGGTGGCCATCGGCGACCCGCTGGGCGAAGAATACCGGGGCACCATGACCGACGGCATTATCTCCGCCATCAATCGGGAAGTGAAAGTGGGCAGCCGCACCATGACCCTGATCCAGACCAACGCCGCCCTCAACTCCGGTAATTCCGGCGGCCCGCTGATCAACTGCCATGGGCAGGTTATCGGCATCAACACCATGAAAATCAGCGCCTTTGCCAATTGCACCGGAGTGGAAGGCTTGGGCTTTGCCATTCCCAGCGGCACGGTCAAGGAGATCGTAGATCAGCTGGTGGCCCAAGGCTATGTGTCCGGTCGGCCCGATCCGGGAATCTCCGGTGAAGATGTGCCGGAGCTTTATCAGCGCTATTACCGCCTGCCCGCAGGCTTTTTCATCACCGAGGTGAAATCCGGCAGCGCCGCAGAG
Organism: Faecousia sp.; assembly: GCA_045589195.1. GTDB lineage: Bacteria > Bacillota > Clostridia > Oscillospirales > Oscillospiraceae > Faecousia. The sequence continues at coordinate 16,239 of JAZNFY010000055.1, forward strand.
GAAACGGCCCTCTCCCCGGGCTGCATCATTACCCATGTGGGGGGCATTCGGGTGCAGTCTGCCGAGGCTTTTTACGAGGCGCTTTACGCCTACAACGCCGGTGACGCGGTGACGCTCACCGTCTACCGTCAGAACAAAACCGCAAACATCACCCTGACCCTTGGGGAAGCGGGCGAATAACGCGAGGTGTATTTATGACAGCCGTATATCAAAAGGAATTTCACATTCACCCCACGGACACCGACCGGTTTAATCGTCTCAAACCCAGTCATCTTTTAAGCATTCTGCAAAGCGCAGCCGGGGATCACAGTGACCTTTTAGGCGCAGACCGGCAGGCGCTGACCCGGCAGAACCTTTTCTGGGCGGTGATCCGCCACCGGGTGCAGATCACCCGGCTGCCCGGTGAAGGGGAGGACATTACCGTGCAAACCTGGCCCATGCCCACCACCCGCACCGCCTACCCCCGGTCCGCAGTGGCGCTGAGCAAAGACGGAAAAGAACTTTTCCGCTCCATCAGCCTGTGGGTGCTCATGGACGAAAAGCAGCGCAGTCTGGTACTGCCGGGAAAAAGCGGCGTGACGGTGGAGGGACTGATCCGGGGCGACGAAATTGCCGCCCCCGGTTCGCTGATGCCCGGGCATTGGCCCAACGAAAGCATTCGGCGGGTACATTTTTCCGACCTGGACCGGAATGGGCACATGAATAACTGCCGGTATCTGGACTGGGTCATCGATACGCTCCCCAGCGAATTCCACGAAAACCACATGCCCCGGGAATTTTCCCTTTGCTACCACGCAGAGGCCCGGGAGGACGACTTGCTTTCCCTGTACTGGGCCCTCAGCGAAGCCGGGTGTCTTGCGGTGGATGCCAGCCGAAAAGAGGGGCGTTTGTCCACGGGGCAGAGCCGCGTGTTTTCCGCTCGCATGCTCTTTTGATTTGTTGTTATGTGAACGAATTTGACACTTTTCGTCTTTTTTAAATTTCCCCATATTTTCCCTTCACCCCCCTGCTAACCTAAGGTTGGCAGGGGTTTTCCGGTTTTTGCTGTGGAAAAACCTGTGGATAATGTGGATAACTTATGTTTACCGGTTGTCACTTTTGTGCAACCTTTTTAAAATTATGTTAACTTGAATTCCATGAAGGAAATCTCCCTTGACCGAGGGGGAAAATTGGCGTATACTGTTAAAAGAACGAAAGAGGAGGGGCATGCTGTGGTTTTGCTTTGGACAAAATTGGAAGACCTTTCCGGTCACGATGCCGCCTGGGCGCTTTTGGAAGAATGCTACGCCGCGGAAACCGGACTTCCGCTGCCAGAAACCGCCTGCACAGACCGGGGCAAACCCTATTTTATCCACAGCGATTATCATTTTTCCCTTTCCCACACCGATCATCACGCCTTTTGCTGCCTAAGTGAAAAGAACGTGGGCATCGACGCGGAGGAAATGAACCGAACCGTATCCGCCGCTCTGGCAGACAAGATTCTTTCCCCAAGGGAAAAAGCCAAGTGGGAATCATCCTCTGATAAAGAAGCCTGCCTTTTGCGGTTTTGGGTGCTGAAAGAAGCCTACGCCAAGCTCACCGGCAAAGGCCTGGGCAGCTACCTGTATGAAACCGACTTTGACCCCGACGATCCTCGAATCCAATGTCTGGACGGCTGCTATGTGGCCGTGCTGGAAGAATAGGAGCGCTTATGCTGTTTGACACCCACGCCCACATGAATGACCCCGCCTACGACGAAGACCGGGAAGAAATTCTCGCCGGGCTGCCCCAAAAGGGCATCGGACTGATGCTCAACACCGGATGCAGCCTTGCCTCCTCTCTGGACTGCGTTGCCATGGCTGAGCGGTATCCTTATATTTATGCCTCCGTTGGCTCTCACCCCGACTCCGCCAACGAGGTAAATGACCAGGTTTTGGAAGAATATCGAAAGTTATGTAAACTTCACCCCAAAATTCGCGCCATTGGAGAGATCGGCCTTGACTATTACTACGAGGACATCCCCCGGGAAATTCAGAAAAAAGCGTTCGTGGATCAGCTGGCGCTGGCGCAGGAGCTTGACATGCCCGTGATCGTCCACGAACGGGACGCCCACCAGGACGGCATGGACATCATTCGCCAATTTCCCAAGGTCACCGGCGTATTCCACTGCTATTCCGGCTCTGCGGAAATGGCCCGGCAGCTGGTGAAATTAGGCTGGTACATTGGCTTCACCGGAGTTTTGACCTTCAAAAACGCCCGGAAGGCGGTGGAATCTGCCCAGGCGATCCCCCTGGATCGGATCGTCATTGAAACCGACTGCCCCTTTATGTCCCCCGAACCCTTCCGGGGCAGGCGCAATGACCCATCCCGGGTGGCCCTTGTGGCGGACAAGCTGGCCCAGCTTCGGGGCATCACCCCGGAAGAGGCCCGGCACATTACCTTTGAAAACGGCAAGCGGCTTTACCGCATTACAGAATAAATCCCAATCGAGGCGAATCAAATTATGCACATCATCGACATGCACTGCCACATCTACCCCGACCCGGTGGCCAAAAAGGCCGCCGAAAGCATTCAGGAATTTTACGGCCTGGACGGGGGCGGCATGGACGGCAGAGCCCAGACCCTGTTGTCCCGGGGCAGTCAGGCGGGAATCGACCGTTTTCTCGTTCTGCCCGTGAGTCTGCGCCCGGATCGGGTGCGGCACATCAACGACTTTATTATCGAACAGGTGGCCGCCCAGCCGAAATTCTACGGCTTCGGCACGCTCCACGCGGCCATGGAGGATATCGTCGGAGAAACGCAGTACATTATGGACAACGGTCTGCGGGGCATTAAAATGCACCCGGACTCCCAGGTGTTTCCCATTGACGACGAGCGACTATTCCCGGCTTATGAAATGCTGCAAGATAAGCTTCCGGTGATGCTTCACATGGGCGATCAGCGCTACGATCACTCCCACCCGGCAAGACTGCGCCGGGTTTTGGAGCTGTTTCCCCGGCTGACCGTCATCGCCGCCCACTTCGGTGGGTACAGCATGTACGAGACCGCCTACGAACTGCTTCACGACAAGCCCTGCTTTTTTGATATTTCCAGCTCCATGATGTTCATGCCCCAGGGCGTGGCGGAGCGCTACATCAACGCCTACGGCGCCGAGCGCATGGTTTACGGCACGGACTACCCCCTATGGGATCCGGTGGTGGAGATCCGGCGGTTTATGCAGTTAAAGCTCACCGGCGAACAGTTTGACCGGATCGCCCACAAAACGGCGGAGCAGCTTTTGAATCTGTAAATATATTATATGGTATCTGCCGCGACAGGAAATTCCTGCCGCGGTTTTTCCTTTTTGTAAAATGTTCAAAAATATTTCAAAAAGCACCCCTTGACATTTTTAGCACTCTCTGTTATAGTGTGCTTAGCACTCAAAGACGCCGAGTGCTAAAAGGAGGGTATGTATGGAACTGACGGAACGAAAAAAGAAGGTTTTGCGATCCATCGTGGACCTGTATATCCGCACGGCAGAGCCGGTTGGCTCCAAGGCCATCGCGGAGCTGCCGGACATGAATTACTCCTCCGCAACCATCCGCAACGAAATGGCAGACCTGCTGGAAATGGGCTACCTGGAACAGCCCCACACCAGCGCCGGCCGCGTACCCTCCCCCTCCGGCTATCGGCTGTATGTAGACGAACTGATGCAGGACTACCGGCTGAGCATGGACGAAGCCAACTCCATTCACGAAGCCATCGATGAGAAGATGCAGCGCGTGGATAAAATGATCGAAAAAGTGGCAAAATTGGTATCCCAGGCCACAGATCTTCCTGCCATTTCCGCCGCTTCCCGGCAAGGGGGCGTTACGGTCAAGCGGTTTGATCTGATCCTGGCGGGCAACGGCAGCTTTATCCTCGTCATGATGCTCAGCAGCGACGAGGTGGTCAACAAGCTGATCAAGCTGCCGGTGAATGTGGGCGAAAGCGAATTGAAGCTTCTTTCTGCCCTGCTCAACGCCACTATGACCGATCTGAACGAAAGTGAAATTACCCCGGCACTCATGGACCGGCTGATGCATTCTGCCGGTCCGGCGGCAAGCCTTGTGCCGGTAATCGTGGACTTCACCGCAGAGGTCCTTCGCCGTTCCACCAGCACCAATATGGCGGTGGCAGGCAGGGCCCGGCTGCTGCAACAGCCGGAATACCGGAACATCGAAAAAGCCCAAAGAATGCTCACCACGCTGGACGAGGAAACCTTGGGCAACCTGCCCGCGGTGATGCAAAACGCCAACGGCACCAAGGTTCTGGTGGGCCCGGAAAACGTGGCCGAGGAACTGAAAGACACCTCCGTGGTCATGACCAAATTCGACATCGGTGACGGCCTGCAAGGCATGATCGGCGTGGTGGGTCCCACCCGTATGGACTACGCCAAGGTCACCGCCCGGTTAAGCTACTTCGCTGAAAGCCTCAGCAAAATGTTTGCCAAGCCGGAGCAGCCCCAGCTGCCAGACGCAACGGAAGAATAACGAAAAATGCAGGAGGACCCCAACGTGGCCAAAAAGGATAAGGAAACGAAGAAGATAGATGAGACCACCCCGGAAACAGAAGCGACGGAGCAAGCCGTCGAGACTCCGGTGGTAAACGAATGGGAAGAAAAGTACAACGCCGAGCACGACGCGCACCTGCGTCTGGCTGCGGAGTTTGACAACTTCCGCAAGCGCACCGTCAAGGAAAAAGAGCAATCCTACCTGAACGGAAAATCTGACGCGGTGGAAAAGCTTTTGCCTGTATACGACAACCTGTCCCGGGCGTTAAAGCAAGAGACCACCGACCCGGCTTTCAAAAAAGGCGTGGAAATGACCATGACCGAACTGATCAAAATTCTGAACGGTATGGGCGTGGAGATTTTTGGCGAAGAAGGGGAAACCTTTGACCCCGCGCTGCACAACGCGGTGCTTCACACCGATGATGACTCCGTGCCGGAAAACATCATCACCCAGGTTTTCCAGCAGGGCTTTAAAATAGGCGACAAAATCGTAAGATTTGCAATGGTTCAAGTGGCAAACTAATGCCAATTGCGCCACGATTATTTCATAAACAATTTTGATTGATATAGGAGGAACTTATTATGGGTAAGATTATCGGTATTGACTTGGGTACAACCAATTCCTGCGTGGCAGTTCTGGAAGGCGGCGAGCCTGTTGTAATTGCCAACGCCGAAGGCGGCAGAACCACCCCCTCTGTGGTGGCATTCTCCAAAACCGGCGAGCGTATGGTCGGTCAGGTGGCAAAGCGTCAGGCTGTCACCAACGCAAACCGCACCATTGCTTCCATCAAGCGCCATATGGGCGAAAACTACAAGGTAGACATTGACGGCAAGGGCTACACCCCCCAGGAGATCAGCACCATGATCCTGCAAAAGCTGAAAGCGGATGCAGAAAGCTATCTGGGCACCACCGTCACCGAAGCGGTGATCACCGTTCCTGCTTACTTCTCCGACTCCCAGCGTCAGGCAACCAAGGATGCAGGCAAAATCGCCGGCCTCGACGTAAAGCGGATCATCAACGAGCCCACCGCAGCAGCTCTGGCTTACGGTCTGGATAAGGAAACCGAGCAGAAGATCATGGTCTACGACCTGGGCGGCGGTACCTTCGACGTGTCCATTCTGGACATCGGCGACGGCGTTATCGAAGTGCTGGCCACCGCCGGCGACACCCGTCTGGGCGGCGACGACTTCGACCAGAGAATCATGGATTATCTGGTTGCCGAATTCAAGAAGGCCGAGGGCATCGACCTGAGCAAGGATAAGGCTGCCATGCAGCGGCTGAAAGAGGCTGCGGAGAAGGCCAAGACCGAGCTTTCCGGCATGACCAACACCGAGATCAACCTGCCCTATATCACCGCCGACGCCAACGGCCCCAAGCACCTGGATGTTTCCCTGTCCCGGGCAAAGTTCAACGAGCTGACTGCCGATCTGGTGGAGCGAACGCTCAAGCCCGTGCATCAAGCTATGAACGATGCCGGTCTGAAAGCCGGCGACCTGCACAAGGTGCTGCTGGTTGGCGGTTCTACCCGTATTCCTGCGGTTCAGGAAGCCGTTAAGGGCATCACCGGCAAGGACGGCTTCAAGGGCATCAACCCCGACGAGTGCGTGGCCGTAGGCGCTGCCATTCAGGGCGGCGTGCTCACCGGCGACGTGCAGGATATCCTGCTGCTGGACGTAACCCCCCTGTCCCTGGGTATTGAGACCATGGGCGGCGTGTTCACCCGGCTCATCGACCGGAACACCACCATCCCCACCCACAAGAGCCAGATCTTCTCCACCGCCGCTGACGGCCAGACCAGCGTTGACGTGCACGTGCTCCAAGGCGAGCGGGAAATGGCCGCATATAACAAGACTCTGGGCCGCTTCCAGCTGAGCGGTATCGCTCCCGCGCCCCGGGGCGTTCCTCAGATCGAAGTTACCTTTGACATCGACGCCAACGGCATCGTAAAGGTTTCCGCCAAGGATCTGGGCACCGGCAAGGAGCAGAACATCTCCATCACCGCTTCCACCAACCTTTCCCAGGAAGACATCGACAAGGCTGTTCGCGAGGCAGAGCAGTTTGCCGCCGAGGATAAGGCAAAGCGGGAAGAAGTGGATACGCACAACATGGCCGACCAGACCGTTTACCAGACGGAAAAGACCCTGGGTGAGCTGGGCGACAAGATCTCCGAAGAGGAAAAGTCCACCATTCAGAGCGCCATTGACAAGCTGAAAGAAGCCAACAAGGGCACGGACCTGGAAGCCATCAAGGCTGCCACCGAGGAAGTGCAGAAGGCATTCTACGCCGTTTCCGAAAAGCTTTATCAGCAGGCAAATCCCCAGGGCGGCGCACAGCAGCCCGGCGATGACGGCGTGGTAGACGCAGACTACGAGACCGTAGACTAATTGAAGATATTATGATGGGAGATACGGGATAGAAAATATCCCGTATCTCGTATCTTCCCCAGAGGTGAATCCTTATGGCAGAAAACAAACGTGATTATTACGAGGTACTGGGTGTCCAAAAAGGCGCGACCGGCGAAGAAATAAAAAAAGCATACCGCAAGCTCGCCATGAAATACCACCCCGACCGCAATCCCGGCGATAAAGAGGCGGAAGAACGGTTTAAGGAAGTGGGCGAGGCCTACGAAATTCTGGCTGACGATGACAAACGCGCCCGGTACGACCAGTTCGGCTTTGCCGGCGTCGACCCCAACTACAACGCCCAGGGCGGCGGCTACGGCAGCGGCTTCGGCGGATTTGGCGGGTTTGGCGATTTCGGCGACCTGGGTGACATTTTCGGCGAATTCTTCGGCGGCGGCAGCCGTCGGCAAAGCCGCAACGCCCCCACCCGGGGCGAGGATATTCTTTCCCGGTTGGAGCTGACCTTTGAAGAGGCCGCCTTCGGCTGTGAAAAGGAAGTAAACATCCAGCGCATCGAAAACTGCGGAGAATGTCACGGCAGCGGCTCTTCCGACGGCAAAGTGGAGACCTGCTCTTACTGCCGCGGCGCCGGTCAGGTACGTACTCAGCAGACCATCATGGGCATGACCATGCAGTCCACCACCGTTTGCCCCCAGTGCTCCGGCCGGGGCAAGCTCGTGAAAAATCCCTGCGCCACCTGTAAAGGAAAGGGCAAGGTACGCCGCACCCAAAAGATCAAGGTCAAGATCCCTGCCGGTGTAGATGCCGGACAAAGCGTCCGGGTTCGTGGAGAAGGCTCTGTGGGCAGCAACGGCGGTCCCAGCGGTGATGTGCTGGTGCAGATTCTCATTCGCCGGCACCCCATTTTCTCCCGCCGGGATATGACGGTGCTTTGCGAAGTGCCCATTACATTCTCCCAAGCGGCTTTGGGCGCGCAGATCCAAGTGCCCACGCTGGACGGCAAAGTAGCCTTTGACATTCCCGAGGGTACCCAGACCGGCCGGGAATTTGTGCTCCGGGACAAGGGTATTCCCGATGTGAGCAACCCCCGCCGTCGGGGCGATCAGCGCTTTACCGTAGTTGTGGAGACCCCCACCAAGCTGACCCGGGAGCAAAAAGAACTTTTGCGGCAGTTGGACGAAAGTCTCGACGCCACACCCAAGCGCAAAAAGTTCTTTGATACATTGAAAGATTTCTTTGATTAAACCCGAGGGCGCGCCTGATTCGGCGCGCCCTTGTTTTTTCTGGCGGTTGACAAGCCCCCGGGGTTTTGATATGCTAAATAAAAACTTTGGAGGTTTTTGACATGAAGCGCACGGATTACAACAGCTGGGACGAATATTTTTTGGGAATTGCCATGCTGGCCGCCCGCCGGAGCAAGGACCCCAGCACCCAGGTAGGCGCCTGTATCGTTTCGCCGGACAATATCATCATCTCCACAGGCTATAACGGCATGCCCAAGGGCTGCTCCGACGATGAATTCCCCTGGGATCGCACCGGCGAAGAGACCAAGTACCCCTATGTGGTGCACGCGGAGCTCAACGCCATTTTAAACGCCAACGGCAGAGACCTCCGGGGCAGCCGGATCTATGTGGCGCTGTTCCCCTGCAACGAGTGCGCCAAGGCCATTATCCAGAGCGGCATTAAGGAAGTGCTATACCTGTCGGACAAGTACGGCGATTCTCCCACCACCTTAGCCTCCAAGCGGATGCTCACCGCCGCCGGTGTCAAGTACACCCGGCTGCGCACCAACCTGAAAGAGATCACCCTGGACTTTGTCCCCGAGGAAGAAAAATAAGAAACAGGCTGTGCAATGCACAGCCTGTACTTTTTATCTTTGACTTCCAAGGAAGAACAGCGCCAGAGTGCCGGGACCGGAGTGAGAGCCGATCACCGCGCCGGTATAGCCGATGTGTACGGTCTTGACACCGAAGCGCCGGCGAACGATCTCTTCCAGATGCTGGGCGTCTTCCAGGCAATCTCCGTGACAAATAAAGACGGTTTCATTTTCACCGGGCAGCCCCAGCTTTTCCATCTGCTCCGCCAGCGCCTCGATGGAGGCCTTTCTGCCCCGGGCCTTGAACATATTGATTAAATGTCCCTCGTTGTCCATGTGCAGCACGGGCTTGATGTTGAGCATGGTGCCCAGCACCGCCGTAGCGGCGCTGATTCTGCCGCCCCGTTTCAAGTAGGTCAGGTCGCCCACAGTAAACCAGTGGCAAAGGTGGTATTTCTGTTCTTCCAGCCACGCCGCCAGCTCCTCTGCGGACAGTCCCTCGTCCCGCTTTTGGCAGGCATAATAAACCAGCAAACCCTGGCCCAGAGAGGCACAAAGAGAATCCACCACAAAGATTTTCTGCTCCGGATATTTTTCCTTCAATTCTTCCCCGGCGATCACCGCAGACTGATAGGTAGTGGAAAGACCGGAAGAAAAGGCCAGCACAACCACGTCCTGCCCCGCCTGCAACGACTGCTCCATCACCGCCGCCCAACGGTCGGGATTTACAGCAGAGGTGGATGCGCTTTCACCGGCACGAAGGCCGTTATAAATTTCCTTGATTCCATCGTCCACCGAATCTTCCAGCATCTGACCCCGGAAATTAACATACAGCGGCGTGGACTTTACTTCCAGCTGGCGCAGCATTTCTCCCGAAAGGTCGCAGCCGGAGTCGGTGATGATCTGATATTTGCTCATTTTCTTTCGCTCCTAAAATTTTCTGGACAGCGGGCGCGATTTCCGATATAATGGAAAATGTTCCCGATTCTTTATTTAGAATACGCGATTTTTTCCGTAAAGTCACCCGAAAATTGAAGAAAACCCTCCGGCCGCGCCCTCTGCGTGGTAGAATGTGGTTCTCTCCTTTGGGTAGAATTCTGTTTTTCGCTGTTTTTTATGGGAGGATTCCTATGACTGCCTTGCTTTTACGCCTGTTTGTGAAAAACCATCAACAACACGAAAACCCCACCGTCCGCTCTGCCATAGGCAAGCTTTCCGGCGCGGTGGGCATCGTGTGCAACCTGCTGCTTTTTGCCGCTAAATTGACGGTGGGTACGTTAAGCGGCTCGGTTTCCATCGCCGCAGATGCCATGAACAACCTTACCGACGCATCCAGCTCCATCGTCACCTTGCTGGGTTTCCGTCTGGCGGAAATGCCCCCGGACGAAGATCACCCCTACGGCCACGCCCGATTTGAATATTTAAGCGGTCTGGCGGTGGCGGCGATCATCATCGTCATTGGCTTTGAGCTGGCCAGGACGTCCCTGGTGAAGATCTTTAACCCAGAGCCGGTAAGCTTTTCGTTGGTGACGGCGGCGGTGCTTCTTTCTTCCATCGGCGTAAAGCTGTGGCTTTCCCGGTTTAACAGCGTCCTGGGAAAGAAGATCAATTCCAAGACCCTC
>JAZNFY010000056.1:0-34821 GCA_045589195.1 Faecousia sp.
CTGGCTTCGGAAAAAGATATCTTCGACGCCCATATGGCTTTGACAGAGGGAAACGGCGCAGGCAGCGATTTTTTAGGCTGGCTGAATCTGCCGGTTGACCGGGAGACCGAAGAAATCCGTCGGATCCGCGCCGCGGCAAACCGGATCCGTCAAAATTCCGATATCTTTGTGGTGATCGGCATTGGCGGTTCTTACTTAGGCCCTCGGGCGGCCATTGAACTGATGCAGGGCTGCAACCGGAACATTGGCAAAGGTAAGGGTGATCCCCAGATCTTCTTTGCAGGCAACACCCTGTCTACACGGGCATGGAATGAGCTGGTAAAACTGCTCGATGGCAAAGATTTCTCCATTGCGGTTATTTCCAAATCCGGCACCACCACCGAGCCTGCCATTGCCTTCCGCAGCTTAAAATGGATGTTGGAACGCAAATACGGCACCGATGGCGCCAAAAAGCGCATCTATGCCATCACGGACCCCTGCAAAGGCGCGCTGCGCCAGATGGCAACGGAAGAGGGCTGGGAGACCTTCTCCATCCCCCCCGCAGCCGGCGGCCGTTTCTCCGTGCTGACCCCTGTGGGTCTTTTGCCCATGGCTGTTGCGGGCATCGATATCCGTCAGGTCATGGCCGGCGCGGCAGAAGCTATGAAAAACTACAATTATGTCCGCTCCTTTGAAAACCCCGTCTGGCTGTACGCCGGCGTACGTAACCTGCTTTACCGCAACGGCAAGGCTCTGGAAATCTTCGTTTCCTATGAACCCGGCTTCCGGATGCTGGGCGGCTGGTGGCAGCAGCTCTTCGGCGAATCCGAGGGCAAAGACGGCAAAGGTATTTTCCCCGTGGCCGCAGAATTCACCGCCGACCTGCACAGCTTGGGTCAGATGATCCAGCAGGGCGAGCGCAACCTGTTTGAAACCATGATCCGCTTCGATCCCCCGGCAGAAAAAGCCGTAGTGGGCTCCGATGTGAAGAATCTGGACGGTCTGAACTACCTTGCCGGAAAGACCCTGGATTTCGTAGACGAGCAGGCATATCTGGGCACCCTGGCCGCTCACGTGGACGGCGGCGTGCCGGTAATCACCATGGATATGGGCGAACTGAACGATGCCAAACTGGGTGAGATCTTCTACTTCCTAGAGCTTTGCTGCGGTGTCAGCGCCTATATGCTGGATGTCAACCCCTTCAACCAGCCAGGCGTGGAATTCTATAAGAAGAATATGTTCCAGCTGCTGGGTAAACCCGGTTACGAAAAGCAATAAATTTTCCTCTCCCTTTTTGCCAAATAACTATTGCAAAATAGGCTGCGAACTGTTAAAATGTATATATAGCCGTAATCGGCACAGCAAAGGAGGAAAAATCCTATGATTCAAGTTATTATGGGCCTGAAAGGCACCGGCAAGACCAAAAAATTACTGGACTCCATCAACCAGGCGCTGGTCAACGCCAGCGGCGATGTGGTTTGCATTGAGTACGGCAAGAAGCTGACCTACGACGTAAATTACCGGGTTCGTCTGGTAGACTCCCAGGAGTATGCCATCAATTCCAGTGATATGCTCAAAGGCTTCCTCAGCGGCCTGCATGCCGGCAACTTTGATATTACCAACGTGTACATCGACAATCTGTATAAGACCATCGGCACCGACCGGGCTACCGGTGAGGCTTTCGTGGTTTGGTGCGCGGAATTCGCCAAAGCCAACAACATGAACATCACCATCACCATTTCCGACGATCCCGCTCTGGCTTCCGATGCCATTAAGGAATATCTGTAATCGTTAACCTATAAAACCACGCTGCTCCGGCAGCGTGGTTTTTCTGTCTTTTGCTTGCATGAAAAAGGATTTTGCAGTACAATAATAGTAAGGAGGGATCGGAATGAAAATCGGATTGGTTTTAGAAGGCGGCGGCAGCCGGGGCGTGTTTACCTCCGGTGTTCTGGACCTGCTGCTGGAAGAGAATATTCCCTTTGACTACTGCGTCGGCGTTTCTGCCGGTGCGGGAAATGCCATGTGCTTTAAAGCCCGCCAAAAAGGAAGAGCCTTTTCACTTCTGGGCTCTATCGAGGGCAAAAGCTATTACGGTTTGACCCAGGCAACAAAATCCAAATCTTTTGTGAACCTGCACCTACTGTACCACACATTAAGTGAAACGGGGCCTTTCCCCTTTGATTTCAAGGCATATAAAGAAAACCCCATGGAATGTGAGTATGTGCTCACCTGCTGTGAAACGGGACAGCCCGAATATTTGCAGGAAGCAGCACAGCAGACCCGGCTGCAAAATATCGTCATGGCCAGCTGCTCACTGCCCGGTTTTTGTCCGCCTGTGGCACTGGACGGCAAGCATTATCTGGATGGCGGCGTTGCCGATGCCATGCCCGTTTTCCGGGCCATGAGCAAAGGCTGCGATAAAATCCTTCTGATCACCACCAAGCCGCCCACTTCCCTTCGCCCCATGGATTACCGAAAAATGCGGCTGATCATGGCAAAGCTGTACCGAAAAAAGTACCCTGCCCTGTTCAATCAGCTGATGACCCGGGCGGATCGGTATTTTTCCCAACTTCAAGAAATTCTGGAGCTGGAAAAAGAGGGTCTTGTATATATCCTGCGACCCAGGAGCTGCCCTTTAAAAATGCTGGATACCGACCCTAATAAACTCCGGGAATACTATAATCACGGCCGTGCCGTGGGCAAAGAGCATCTGGCAGCGATCCGGGAATTTTTGAAATAGCATTAAAAGCACGGCGCAAGAAATTGCACCGTGCTTTTTTGTCCTTTTTTGGGGTATTTTTTATCCGGAAGTTTACATTTAGGCTATGATTTTCCGCAGGTTTGTGGTATACTGATTAAAATTGGAACAAAATTGCCATGACAAAGGAGTTTTCTCATGGGTCTGTTTACGAAACTGTTTGGAACCCGTTCCCAACGGGAATTGAAAAAGATCCAGCCGCTTTTGGATCAGGTTTTGCAGCTGGAAGAAGAATATGCTGCGCTTTCTGAGGATGCGCTGAAAGGTAAAACCGAAGAATTCCGCAGCCGCCTTACCCAGGGTGAAACCCTGGACGATCTGCTCCCCGAAGCCTTTGCAGCCATTCGGGAAGCCGCATGCCGTGTTCTGGGTATGAAGCCTTACCCGGTACAGATCATTGGCGGCATCATCTTACATCAAGGCCGTGTGGCAGAAATGAAGACCGGCGAAGGAAAGACCCTGGTAGCCATTCTTCCCTGCTACCTCAACGCCCTCACCGGCCGGGGTGTCCACGTGGTCACCGTCAACGATTATCTGGCCCGGCGCGACTCGGAATGGATGGGAAAAGTATACCGTTACATGGGTATGTCCGTAGGCTTGATCGTGCCCGACATGAGCCCGGCAGACCGCCGCATCAGCTACGCTGCGGACATCACCTACTGCACCAACAACGAGCTTGGCTTTGACTACCTTCGGGACAATATGGCCATCTACAAAAGCGAATTGGTGCAGCGGGGTCACGCTTTTGCCATCGTGGATGAGGTGGACTCCATTCTCATCGACGAAGCCCGGACTCCTCTGATCATCTCCGGCAAAGGAGAGGACTCCTCCAAGTTGTATGAAATGGCAGACTACTTTGTTTCCACCCTGCGCCGGAAGGTCTTTGCCAAGACCGAGGATAAGGAAGTGCAGGATAACTACGACTGCGATTACTTCGTGGACGAAAAAAGCCGCACGGTTTCTCTCACTGCCACCGGTATTGAAAAAGCCGAAAAATACTTTGGTGTGGAAAACCTGGCGGATATGGAAAACACTACCCTCTCCCACCACATCAACCAGGCCATGCGTGCCAGGGGTCTGATGAAAAAAGACATCGACTATGTGGTAAAAGACGGGCAGATCATCATTGTAGACGAATTCACCGGCCGACTGATGTACGGCAGGCGGTATAACGAAGGCCTGCACCAGGCGATTGAAGCTAAGGAGCGGGTAACCGTAGCCGGAGAAAGCAAGACTCTCGCCACCATCACCTTCCAGAATTTCTTCCGTCTGTACGACAAGCTTTCCGGTATGACCGGTACCGCCCTCACCGAGGAAGAAGAATTTGCCACCATTTACAACCTGGATGTGGTGGAAATTCCCACCAACCGCCCCATCGCCCGCATCGATCACAGCGACGTGGTGTACAAAACCGAAGCAGGCAAATTCCGTGCCATTATCCGCCAGGTGATCGAATGTCACAAAAAGGGTCAGCCAGTACTGGTGGGCACCATTTCCATTGAAAAAAGCGAAATTCTTTCCAAGCTTTTGAAACGGGAAGGTATTCCGCACAATGTACTCAACGCCAAATACCACGAGCAGGAAGCCCAGATTGTTGCCCAGGCAGGTAAGCTGGGCGCAGTGACCATCGCCACCAACATGGCCGGCCGTGGTACGGACATCGTGCTGGGCGGCAACGCCGATTTTATGGCAAAAAATGAGCTGCGCAAGCAGGGCACGGCCGAAGAACTTATTGCCGAAGCAGACTCCTACGCAGAAACAGATAACGAAGAAATCCTGGCCATTCGCAGCAAATACGAACAGCTTCTGAACGCCTATAAAGCTGCCATTTCTCAGGAAGCACAGCAGGTGCGCGACGCCGGCGGTCTTTTCATCATCGGCACGGAGCGCCATGAATCCCGCCGGATTGATAATCAGCTTCGGGGCCGTTCCGGCCGTCAGGGTGACCCGGGTGAAAGCCGTTTCTATCTGAGTTTACAGGATGATCTGATGCGTCTGTTCTCCTCGGATCGGGTGTTCGGCCTCATGGACAGTCTGGGTCTTGACGAGGATACGCCCATCGATGCCAAAATTCTCTCCGGCGCTGTGGAAAACGCCCAGAAGAGCGTAGAAAGCCGGAACTTCCGGGCGCGTAAGAGCGTTCTGGAATATGACGATGTGATGAACACCCAGCGTGAAATCATCTACGCCCAACGGCAAAAAGTGCTGGACGGTGAGGACCTGCGGGAAAATATGCTGAGCATGCTCCGCAGCACCATCGAAAACACCATCGACCAAGACCCCGAAAATGCGCTGGCGCAGTTCCAGGGCGTGTTTATCCCCCGGGGCAGTCTTACCGGCGAGGAATGCACCGACCCGGATAAAGTCTTTGACCTGGCAGTGCAGGTATACGAGCGGAAAGAAGCTGCCGTTACGCCCCCAGTCATGCGGGAGTTGGAGCGGGTTGTCATGCTCCGGGTGGTAGACGAATACTGGATGGACAATATTGACGCCATGGACGATCTGAAACAGGGTATCGGTCTGCGGGCGTACGGCCAGCACGACCCAGTCATTGCCTATAAAGAAGAAGGCTATGAAATGTTCCAGAACATGATTCAGGCCATTCGGGACGAAACCATTCGCCGGATCTTCCTGGTGCAGCTGAAACCCCAGCAGGAAGTCAAGCGGGAAAAGGTTGCCAAGGAAACCGGCACCACCGCCGCCAATCAGCCGGCCTCCAAGCCTCAACCCATCCGCAACAAGGATAAGAAAGTCGGTCCTAACGACCCCTGCCCCTGCGGCAGCGGTAAGAAATACAAAAAATGCTGCATGCAAAAGGATAAAACCGGCGGTCAATAAAACCATAACGGAGCAATAATATGGCTGTTATTCTCAACAAAAAGGGCAATCTTGAATATTCAACGGCAGAGGAAATTACCGTCCCTCACTGCTTTACCACCCGCCTGGGCGGTGTAAGCCGAGAGCACCTTTCCTCGCTGAACATTGCCCATCACCGGGGCGACGATCCAGAAAATGTAGCGCAGAATTTCTCCATTTTGGGAAACACCATCGGCTTTGATCCAAAAAGCGCAGTGCTCAGCCACCAGGTTCACGGCGATATAATCCGCGCAGTCACAAAAAAAGACTGCCTTGGCCTGGATCACCACGCATATCCGGAATGTGACGGTTTGATCACCGCCACGCCGGGACTGGCATTGGTGATCTTCACCGCCGACTGTACGCCCATTTTATTTCACGACCCGGTTACCGGTGCTGTGGGCGCCACCCACGCCGGCTGGCGGGGTACTGCCCTGGACATTGCAGGGAAAACCGTCCGCGCCATGGAATCGCACTTTGGCTGCCGCAGAGAAGACATCCGCTGCGCCATCGGCCCTAACATTGGCCCCTGTTGCTTTGAAACCGGACCGGAAGTGCCGGAAGCCATGATCAGCTCCTTTGGCGATGCTGTAAAAAAATGGATCCGGATACAAGACGGAAGATATTATGTAAACCTCAAAGGAATCAACGCTTTTGCCCTTCGCCGGGCAGGCGTGAAACACATCGAAATCAGCACAGAATGCACCATGTGCGAACACGAGCGCTACTGGTCGCACCGATATACCCAGGGCCTTCGGGGCTCTCAGGGCGCAATGATTGTTTGTAAGGAGGGATAATATGAAGCGTCTGCTGGCGCTGCTTTTATGCGCAGTAATATTCTGCGGCATGCTCTCAGGCTGCAATCAGGAAGAAGCTCCCTATATTCCCACCGGTGATGCGCTGGACGACGGCAGCGGCAACAGTCAAAAGCCCAATCCCAATCCGCCGGAGCAAAACCTGACTCTGATCTACTACCCCAACCGCTCCATGAATCCCTATACCGCCACAGATTATACCAACCGGGTGCTGTTTCCCCTATTATACCAAGGGTTATTTAGTGTAGACCGGGATTACAACGTATCTCCCATCCTTTGTGAAAGCTACCGGGTCTCCGCCGACACGAAGACCTATACCTTCTTCCCTGCCAAGGCAATGTTCTCCGACGGCACTGCCCTCACCGCGCAGGATGTGGTAGCCAGCTTGAACGCGGCAAAAGCCGGAACCTATTATAAAGGCCGGTTCCAGCACATCAAATCCATTCAGGCCGAGGGAGAAAGCGTGGTTATCAAACTGGACACTGCTTTTGAAAATCTTCCCCTGCTTTTGGATATCCCCATCGTCAAAGCCTCAGAGGTGGATGCCGCCAATCCCCTGGGTACAGGGCCTTACGTCATGGACACTTCCCTCAGCGGACGCCGCCTCCGCCGGCAGGCTGCATGGTGGTGCACCAACCAGGCGGCCATGGTGGTAAACGCCAACTATATCCCTCTGGTCAACGCCACCTCTCCCAGTCAGATTCGGGATCAGTTTGAATTTGCGGACGTGGGTCTGGTATGCACCGATCCGGGCTCAGACACCTATGCAGATTACCGGGGTGACCACGAAATCTGGGAATGTGAAAACGGTCTTTTCCTGTACCTGGTTTGCCATAAGGACAGTCCGGTATTTTCCAACGACACGGTACGCCGGGCGCTCACCTACGCCATTGACCGGGATTATCTGGTGGAAAACTACTACCGAAAATACGCCCGCAGCGCTACGCTGCCCGCATCTCCGGATTCTCCTTACTACAACGCAGAACTGGCAAACCAATACTCTTATAACAGTCAAAAATTTACCGACGCACTGACCAACGCCAATATGCAGGGCGCGGCTGTGACCATGCTCATCAACGCCGATGACTCCCTGCGGCTGCGTGTGGGTCGCCAAATCGCAAAAATGCTCACCGCCTGCGGTCTGGAAGTGACCCTCACCGAGGTGTCTTCTCAGCGATTTGTAGAATATCTGCGTTTCAGCACCTATGACCTGTACCTTGGCCAAACAAAGCTTTCTCCCAACATGGATCTATCCCCGTTCTTCAAAACCAGCGGATCTTTGAGCTATGGCGGCCTTGCCGATCCTGTGATCTATGAGATGGCAAAAGAGGCGCTTGCCAACCAAGGTAACTTCTACAACCTGCATAAGCTGGTACTGGAAGATGCACAGCTTTGCCCCATTTTGACCCGAAGCTATGCCGTCTATGCCACCCGCGGCCTGGTCACGGAGCTCAATCCTGCCCGGGATAACCTGTTTTACTATCACCTGGGTAAAACCATGGCAGACGCACTGGAAACATCCAATTAAACAATTAAGGGCGCCCCATTGGGGCGCCCTGTTTTCATTTAGCAGCAGCCGCAGTTGTTATCGCAGACGTTATTGTTGCCATTGCCGCAGCAGCACAGCAAAAGAACCAGAATAATAATCCACCAGCAGTTGTTGCCGCCGCCACAGAACATATTGTTACCGCACATAAAGAATACCTCCAAGAATTTTTTCGAGCATTTCACCGCTCATTCCATGGTATTCCGCAGCACGAAAAAGGTGCTTAATCCAGGCCTCAACTTTTTATTACAGTTCCCGCAGCGCATCTACCAGCGCAGTCTTTCCTGCGGTCTTTTCGTCCTTCACCTTGATCACTCTTGCCGGGCAGCCTGCCACCACTGTATTGGGTGCCACGTCGGTTACCACCACTGCGCCGGCCGCCACCACGCTGTTTTCGCCGATACGGCAGCCTTCGATCACCACTGCGTTGGCGCCGATAAGCACATTGTCTTCCACCACCACAGGAGTAGCAGATGCCGGCTCAATCACGCCTGCCAGCACTGCACCTGCACCCACGTGGCAATTCTTGCCCACCGTGGCTCTTCCGCCCAGCACCGCACCCATATCGATCATGGTGCCCTCGCCGATAATGGCGCCGATATTGATGATGGCGCCCATCATAATCACAGCATTTTTTCCGATCTGCACCTGCTCACGAATGACAGCGCCCGGCTCGATCCGCGCAGGGATATCCTTCATGTCCAACATGGGAATGGCCGAATTGCGGCAATTATTTTCCACTTCCACATGAATAAATTCATTGCTTTGCAATACAGGACCAATGTCCTTCCAATCGCCGAAAACGATCTTACAGCCTTCCGCTGCGGGGAACACCCGGCAACCGGGGAACTCCACCGGCTCTTTCTCCCAGACATATACCTTTACCGGGGTTTTTTTCTCGGAGGTACGGATATATTCAATGATCTCCTGTGCGTTCATAAGATCGCTCCTTTGCTTTTTTTACATCGTACCACCAAATCCTTAAAAACACAAGACCAATAATTGACACTTTCCGCAAAATCGTCTATAATGATGCCAACAATCGTACCGCCAGGAGGTATGGCTATGCAAATTATCAAAGACCGGCGTAATCTGCACCAAATTCCGGAACTGGAACTGCATCTTCCCGAAACCATGGCGTATCTGGAAAACAGCTTAAAAAACTTAAACTGCATGGTTTTTTCGCCCATGGAGAGCAGCCTATGCGCATGGTTTGACTTCGGTGCGGATCACGCCATCGCTTTCCGCTCCGATGCTGACGCGCTTCCCATTCAAGAGGCCTCCGACCTGCCCTATTGCTCCAAGCACACCGGTCAGATGCACGCCTGTGGTCACGACGGGCACATGGCAATTTTGCTGGAACTGGCCCGCCGCCTGAATGAAAAAGCCAGCCTTTCTCATAATGTTTTGCTGATTTTTCAGCCCGGCGAAGAAAATCCCGGCGGCGCAAAAGCCCTGTGCGATACCGGCATTTTAGAAAAGTATAACGTAAAAGCGATTTTCGGCCTACACCTGTGGCCGGGTCTGGAAAAAGGCAAGATTTTCAGCAAAGAAGGCCCACTGATGAGCCATTCCAGTGAGGTCAATGTCGATGTTTACGGAAAGTCTGCCCACATTGGAAAAGCATTGGAGGGCATTGATGCCCTGGCCGCCGCTGTGGCCTACTACCGCGCCGTAACCGAGTATGAAGCAGCTTTACCGGCTGATGTTCTGCGTTTGCTGAAATTCGGTGTTTTCCGCAGCGGTTCTGTGCGAAACGCGCTGTCCGATCACACCCGACTGGAAGGTTCTCTCCGGGCATATGATGACGCGGTGTTTAATACTCTGCTGCAAAACCTATTTGACACAGCCAAAAAAACCGAGGCTTCTTTTGGCTGTACCGTGAACATAAGTTTTGACAACGGCTATCCCGCTGTGATAAATCCTCCGGAGCTTTGCAGAAAAATCGAGAAGATTGCACCCTTTACAAAACTGGACGCGCCCTGCCTGCCCTGTGAGGATTTTTCCTTCTACCAGCAACGGGTTCCCGGTATGTTCTTCTTCCTCGGCATTGGTGATACACCTCCTCTGCATGCCAACAATTTTGATTTCGACGAGGAAATTCTTTTGAAAGGCGCCGATTTCTTTGAACATCTGGCGGAAGCTTTCCAATGATTACACTAAACCATTGTCTGGACACCCTGCAACGCAGCGGCATCCGGAAATTCACCAACCTGGCAAAAACCGTACCCGATTGTGTTATGTTAACCATCGGGGAGCCGGACTTTGACACGCCCCAACCCATCAAGGACGCAGCGATCGCTGCCCTGGCGGCAGGGCGCACTCACTACGCCCCCAATCAGGGCGTGGAAGAATTGCGACGGGAAATTGCCGAATTTGAAACCCGCCGGGGCATGGTCTGCACCAAGGAACAGGTGCTCATTCCCGCCGGTGCCACCGGCGCGCTGTTTACTGCCCTTTTGGGTATTTTGAATCCCGGCGACGAGGTGATTATTCCCACCCCAGCCTTTTCCCTGTATGATACCATCACCACCGCCGCAGGCGGCGTAAGCGTTGCCTACGATTTAAAAGCCAACGGTTTTCAGATCACAAAAGAAGCCCTTCACCGGCTTATCACCCCAAAAACCAAGGCCATCATTCTCAACTCTCCCCATAACCCCACCGGTACGGTTTTGTCAGCAGAATCCCTTGCTGCCGTAAAGGCTGCCGTGCTGAATAAGCCCATCTGGGTCATATGTGACAATGTGTACCTGGCGCTGAGCTCTTCCGTTCCCGACCTCAGCACCGACACAGAGCTGAAAGATCAGCTTCTTCTCTGTCAAAGCTTTTCCAAGCCCTACGCCATGACCGGTTGGCGGGTGGGCTACCTCATCGGCCCTCAGAAAACCATGGATCGGCTTTTGCTGCTGCACGCCGCAGAGGTTGCCGCAATTCCAACATTCTTGCAGGACGCCTGCATCACTGCTTTGCGTACCGATACCGGGTGCATGGCAGATACCTACGCCCGGCGAAGATCCTATGTTTGCCGCCGTTTGGCGCAAATGGGTCTTTCCTTCCCCCGCCCGGAGGGCGCGTTCTATGTGTTCCCGGACATTTCCCGACACGGTCTTCCCGACGAGGAGTTTTGCACCCGCATGATCACTGAGGCAAAGGTTGCCGCCGTTCCCGGCTCCTGTTTTGGCTGCCCCGGGCACATTCGCATCTCCTACTGCTGCGGCGACGAAGATATTGAAAAGGGTCTTGACCGACTGGAATATTTCCTGCAAACTCTCAACTGATCACAAAAGCACTGTCTGACGGCAGTGCTTTTTGCATATCTTTTCCCACCTTGGCATAGGCTTTCCCAAGGAGGGATCAATATGGGTGAAGAACGAATGGAAATGCCCCACAAGCTTACATTAAACGAACGGCGGCAACTGACTGTCACCGGTGTAACGGAGGTCATCAGTTTTGACGAAGCGGCTGT
The DNA here is from genome assembly GCA_045589195.1 of Faecousia sp. GTDB lineage: Bacteria > Bacillota > Clostridia > Oscillospirales > Oscillospiraceae > Faecousia. The sequence continues at coordinate 11,424 of JAZNFY010000056.1, forward strand.
TATTTTGCGAACCCAGTCCGGCACGCTGCACATACAGGGTAGAAATCTGCAATTGAAAACCCTTTCTTTGGAGGGTGGACAAGTTGCGGTGGACGGCTCGGTGGCTGCGTTGATTTATGAAGAGCCCAAAGAAAGCGGCAATTGGGTTCGCCGCCTGTTCGGATGACTACCCCGGAAACCGGATTTTACCGACTGGCCATGTCCTGCCTGGCAGGTATTCTTTTGGGGCTGATTTACGATTTTCTGCGGCCGGTGCGTCAAAAACGCACCTGCCTTTGCGACCTTATCTTTCTCCTTTCTGCCTTTTTTATATGGCTGCATCTGAGTTTTTCCCTGTGTCAAGGGGATTTCCGGCTGGGTTACGGGGCAGGCTGTCTCGGCGCTTTTCTGCTTTGGGAAAATACCGCAGGTAAAGTTTTAAGCCCCCTGTTTTTTGCCATATGGCGACCATTTTTGGTTATTTATGGTTATATTTCCCGTTTTCTAAAAAAAATTTTGAAAAAAATCTGGCTTTTTTTCAAAAAACTCTTTGCATACGGGAAAAAATGGGTTACAATAAATTGGAATGTACTTTTGTCCGTTCCAAAAAACAAAGGAGGTTACCCAAATGGCAAAGCACGGAAATCCCTTCGAGCAAATCCGCTTCGTATACAAGCGCAGTTCCCGGCTGACCAAGATTGTGGTGCTGTGCACTATCGTTTTGTCTACGGTGACCCTTCTGACCATTCAATCTCAGCTGCAAAGCGCCCAGGCACAGAAGGATTTCCTCCAAAACCAGGCAGCGCAGTTAGAGCAGGAAAACAATCAGCTGAAAGAAAACATTGACGATCTGGGCTCTGTGGATTCTGTGGAGCAGATCGCAAAAGATGAGTTGGGTCTTGTGAACCCAGATACCGTAATCATGGCCCCCAACAAGGACGGCAGCATCAATAAAGATCCCGGTGATCCCCAGTCCCCCGTATTAATGTGGATCTTCTGCATTGTGGCGGTAGGGATTGCCGTACTGGTGTCGATCCTCGTCATTGGAAAAAAACACCAGCGAAACCCAAAATTCGCAGTTTCCAGGAACTGATAAACTTTTTATTCTTAAATTGAAGGAAGCAAGGCAAACTATGGAGTTAACCGTCGGAGCGATTTTAGAAGGTAAAGTAAAATCCATCACCAATTTTGGCGCATTCATTTCCCTGCCGGAGAACAAGACTGGACTGGTACATATCTCTGAGGTAGCCAACACCTATGTCAGTGATGTCCGTCAGCATCTGACCGAAGGTCAGGACGTAAAGGTCATGGTCCTCAGCACGGAAAACGGAAAAGTAAATCTTTCTATCAAGCGCCTGGAACAAAAACCGGAGACCGCGCCCCGCAGCAATGCCCGCACCGCACCCAGCCAGGGACAGCCCCGGTTCTCCCGGCCGGCACCGGTGCCCCCCGCCGCGCCCAAAACTGCGGATCAGCTTTTTGAAGAGAAACTAAAAGCCTTCATGTCCGAATCCGACAGCAAAATTTCCTCCATTAAACAATATTCGGAACACCGCACCAAAAGCCGCAGAAGATGATGTAAATTTCGGGCTGCTGCGTTTTGCAGCAGCCCGTTTATACACGTAAAGAGAGGTTTTCTATGGCAACTGTTGTCATCACCGGCGGCAGCCGGGGCATCGGCGCAGCCGCAGTAACGCAATTTGCCGCAAAAGGCCACCGGGTCTTTTTCCTGTATGAAAAAAATCACACCGCCGCCCAAGCGGTAGCCGAAAAAACCGGCGCCACCGCCCTGTGCTGCGACGTATCCGACGGTGCAGCAGTCACTGCTGCATTTCAAAAAATCGGTGATGTGAATATCCTGATCTGCAACGCAGGAATCTGCCACTCCGGCCTTATGAGCCAGCTTGACGAAAATGACTGGGACAGGCTCTTTGTCGTAAATGTCAAAGGCATTTACCACTGCGTCAATGCCGCCATGCCGGGATTTTTGAAGAATCACGCAGGCTGCATCATCACCGTCTCCTCCATGTGGGGTCAGGTGGGTGCCTCCTGCGAATGCGCCTACTCCGCCACAAAAGGCGCTGTCATTGCCCTGAGCAAGGCTCTGGCCAAAGAATTAGGCCCCAGCGGCATCCGGGTCAACTGCATTGCCCCAGGGGTGATCCAGACCGACATGTGCGCCGGAATTTCCGGCGAAACCATGAATGAACTGGCTGAAGAATCCTGCGTTGGACGTAACGGCACCCCTGAAGATGTGGCGCAGGCTATGCTCTACCTAGCCGAAGCATCCTTTGTAACCGGAGAAGTAATTGCCGTCAACGGCGGCTACGTAATTTAGGAGGAAAATTATGAAAATTTCCATTGGCTGCGACCACGGCGCCCTGGCGCTGAAAAACAAGATGGTCACTCATTTGAAAGAACAAGGACACGAGGTTCTGGACTTCGGTACCCACACCTTGGATTCCTGCGACTACCCGGACTTTGCTGCCGCTGCCGCCCGGGCTGTGGCTGACGGTCAGTGCGACAGGGGCATCGTCCTTTGCACCACAGGCATCGGCGTTTCCATCACTGCCAACAAAATTCCCGGCGTGCGCTGCGCCCTGCTTTCCGATTTGATGACCGCCCGGATGACCCGGGAGCACAACGATACCAATGTCATGGCCATGGGCGCCGGTGTAGTCGGCGAAATGCTGGCGCTGCAAATTGCAGACACCTGGCTGAACACGGAATTCTCCCATGATGCCCGCCACCAAAGGCGCATCGACAAAGTCATGGCTCTGGAAAAATAAATAAAAAGTCGGACCTTAGTAAGGTCCGACTTTTTATACCGTCTCCGGCGTTTTGGCCGGGCGTGTTTTCTTCATTTTGTAAAGTTCTTCCACCGCAATCCGGGCCTTTGCCACATCCGCCTTTTCCGGGAAACAGTAGTAAAGAGCATCTTGATTGCCAATGCAGATCACGTCACCGATTTCATACCAGAAGTAATCGGAATACAGACCGTAACACGCCAACGGACCCTGCTGATAATCCAGCTTGCCGTCACAACCGGTCAGGCGGAAGCCTTCCGCGCTGTGAGTCAACCGGCCTTCTCCGACCATGTATATGGCCTTATAATCCACCATCATGCCAATCTTTACCTTGGTATCCAAGAGGTATGTACCGTCCTCCAAGGACTGCCGTGCCTGCTGACGCTGCCAGGCGTACCAATCGGGAATGTGAGGATACTCCGTCTGTCCGGAGAGCGCCTGCATCTGTCCCAGCTCTGTCAAAAACCACTGCTTTCCGCAGTTATGGCAGGTAAGAACCGTGCCTTTTCCCTCGGTGGTTCCCTCTTCACCGCAGTTTGGGCACTTGTAAAGGATCCGATGCAATCCGTCCGCCCGAAAAGGTTCCGTGATCTGCACATTATTATCCCGCTGCCACGCAAAATTGTCAAAGCCAAAAGCCTCGTCCAGCGCCGCATCCAACTCCCGTACCGGAAGACTTTTTACTTCCTCTGCCGTGAACAGGCACTTTACATGAGCGCTCACATTGACCTTACGCAATTGCAGACAGTTATACAGAGGGTCTCTGGCAAATGCACCCTCGGTGATCACCGTGACCACGGGAACGCCCAGCTTTTTCAGCAGGACACCCATTTTTCTGGGTAACGCCGTCGCCGTGCCGTCAAAGGAATAGCTTGCCTCCGGGTACATGAGCACGCTGGCTTTCTTCTCCCGAAGCATATACTCCATGTCCTGAATGAGTTTTACATCACTGACAAATTTTTGAGTAGGAATACAGCCCAAAAACCGCATCAGCCACTCCTTGCCGATGAAGCCGTCACCGGTGCAAACAATACCGTAAGGCTTGGGGTAAAAAATCTTGGAAACGATCTTCAAATCAATAAAGCTGCTGTGGTTCATGAGGATCAGGCAAGGCTCTTTTCCCACCTTTTCCATACCCTCAGTAGTGTAACGAAAATGGGTGGGAACCAAGTCAAAGATAGCCAACAAACGAACCACCGTACGCAAAAGAAAACTGGGATAACGAGGCTTCCGATGCTTGCCCTTGGGCAGCGCCATGACCTGCTCGTATGACATTTTCTTTGTTTTAATTTTCATATCCGTACCATCCTGTTTTCGGATTATTCTTCCACTTGCTCCTCAGCTTCTTCCATTACCTCTTGGATAATTCCTTCCATTTCCTCTTCGGTCAGTTCCTCGGTTTCTTCCGTTGCTTCTTCCATTTCTTCCTCAGTTTCCGGCTCCAAATTTTCTTCGGCCAGCTCCATTTCCTCCGAAAGATCTTCTTCTGACTCTTCTGTCGCCAATGCCGCCACCTGATTCACAAAAAGCTTTTCCTCGCTGTGCTCCCGGAACATCTGCACCAGCAGCACGATCACTGCGGCAAAACAGCTTACCGCTGCCAAAAGCTGATTGACCCGGAAAGGACCCCAGTACAGGCTATCCGTACGCAGCGCCTCTATCGCCGTACGGCCCAAGCCGTACCAGGCCACATAGCCCAAAGCGATCTGGCCGTCGTATTTCCGGAACTTAGAGAACATATGCAGCAGCAAAAAGCCTGCGAAATTCCAAACGGATTCATAAAAGAACGTAGGGTGATGATACTCCACCTTGCCGGTCACGTCGTTAAGTAAGCCCATTTGCAGCAAGCTATCCGTGGCGCTGCCAAAGGCTTCCCGATTAAAGAAATTGCCCCAGCGACCCACGCACTGACCGATCAAAAAGCCAATGGCCACCAGGTCCAGCAGTGCAGAAAGCTTTATCTTTTTAATCCTGCTGTAAATGGCAACGCCCACCAGCGCGCCAAGCACGCCGCCGTAAATAGCCAATCCGCCGTTCCAGATATACAGCACGGAAACGGGATTTGCCGCAAATTGTTCCCACTCAAAAATGCAGTAATATGCCCGGGCGCACACAATGGCAAAAGGCACCACGCACAACACGCCATCGGTCAGGTCATCGGCACGAATACCAAACTCGGAAGACCGTTTCCAGGCATAGATCACCGCCAGGATCAAGCCCAGGGCAATTATAATGCCGTAATACTGAACGGTAAACGGGCCAATCTGAAAAAACCGATCGGGATTCCATTCAATACCGAAAAAGGGGAACGAAATTACAGAATATTGGTTGGTCATTGTTTTACCCTCCTGTTTTCTATTGCTTACAAAGCGGCTCCACCACAGACATGGCGCAGCGATTTTCCTGCACTGTCTGCCGTAAAAACTCTTGAATCTCTTCCGCCGTTACCGCTGCATAAAGCTTGGGGAAATCAAAATAATCATACTCAGAAAGATAGTATGCGCAAATTCGGAAGCAAGTGGAGTCAAAGCTGTCCAGGTCCCGGATTCTGCGGCCCAGGGCGCTTCGCTTCATGCGCAAAAAGTCCGCCTCCGGGATTCCTTCCCGGCCAATGCGCTCTGTCTGCCGTATGATCGCCTCCCGCACCGCCGCAGCATCCACACTGTCGCCGCCGCAGCTTAAAAAGGCGCAGCCTTCCACCGTTTCAAATCCGCCGCCAAAGGAACTGTCGATCAACCCCTGATCGTAAAGCTGCAAATAAAGAGCCGAAGACTCGCCGAACAGCGCCTCTGCTGCCAGATCTCCCACGATTTCCCGGCGAATAGCCTGCTCGCCTTTATCCAGCGGTTCACACTTAAATGCCAGCTGAAACTGGGGCATGGCCACTTCCATTTGGACAGCTTTATCACCCAGCACTGTCATATCTTCCTGCCAGATTGTGCGTTTTTCCCCCGCCGGCCGAAGCGCATCGCCCAGCACCTCCCGGGCTACCCGGCACACCTGCCCGGGGTCCACATCGCCTACCACGCACAAAATCATGTTGTCCGGGGTATAAAACGCCCGGTGACAGATATGCAAAATTTCCGGTGTAATTTGCCGAATGGTTTCCGACGTACCTAAAATCGACACCCGAATGGGATGCGCGGAATACATCTGCTCCATAAGATTTTCAAAAACACGGGAATCAGGAGAATCCAGATTCATGCCGATCTCCTGATCGATAATTCCCTGCTCCCGACAAACACTTTCCTCTTCAAAATAAGGCACAGACACAAATTCCAGCAGAAGACGTAAGCTGTCAAAGAAATTCTCCGTGCAGCTGAAATAATAGGCCGTTACATCATAACCGGTGAAGGCATTTACGTTGGCGCCCAGCGCGGCAAACTCCTCCATCACATCCCGGTCCGGCAATTCAAACATTTTATGCTCTAAAAAGTGAGCAACGCCCGCGGGCATTTGATAATGAACCCCGTCCAGTGTAAACTCCGTATGCTGCGCGCCGAAATCCGTCACAAAATACGCAAGTTTCCGCTGAAATCCGGGACGGGGCACCACCGCCACAGTCAAGCCGTTGGGAAGCTTATCCAAAAACAGGTTTTCGCCCAGAGCTTCGTAATGTTTCATCATTTCGTCGCCCCCCTAAGCAGATAAGAGGAATGATACTGCAAGGATTTGGCTGCCCCGCCGATCTGCTCCGGTGTCACCGCTTCCACCGCCGCCATGTATTGCGGTAATGTAAAACAGATGCCGCTAAGAGCCGCAGTGGCATAGTACCCCTCAATTGCGCCGGGCGAATCGTGCACACCCCGCAAAGAGGACAATACCGCCTCTTTTGCCGCTGCCAGTTCCTGCTGGGTAACCTGCTGGCAAAGCGCCAGCTGACGCAGCACTTCCTCCCGGACTACCTTCTCCTGTCCGGCATCAATGCCCGCATTGACCGTCAAAATTCCCTTAGAGCCGTAATATCCCGAACCGATGGAATAACAAAGGGACATCTTCTCCCGAATCTGTGTAAACAGCTTACTGGTCATGCCTGCACCATACACGGTGTTTAATAGCTGCATGGCGGCAAAATCCTCGGTACGGTTGGTAATGGGCGTCACAAAGCCCATGGAAAGCTTCGCCTGGGTCACCGCCATTTTTTCCACCCGATGGGCGCCGCCGCAATCCTGAAATGGTGACTGATCAGGCAGTTTCCGGTAATCTCTTTGCAACCCGGCAAACAACAGCTTCATGCGCTCTGCTACCGTCTCCGGGTCGCCCGCGCCCACATAAAAAATCTCCACCGGACTTTCTTTCAGCACTTTTTGATAGTGAGCATACGCACTGCGATATCCGATCTTTTTCACCTGGGAGATATTTCCCAGCCGGGGCACACCGAAAGAATCCTTGCGACACATAATTTGCAGCAGCTGCGACGCAGCATAGGTACGTTTATCGTTTCGCTCCGACTCAATGGTAGAAATGAGGTTTTTCTTCTCACTCTCCACAAACTCCCGGCTGAAACCGCCCTTTTCCGTCAAAGGCTCCAGCAGCAATTCCCGGAGAAAATCCACCATAGGCTCTAAAATCCGATCCCCTTCCAGGGCAAACCGATCTTCCATAAACCCGCAGTAAAGGCCGGTGGTCTGATAATCCCCCACCCGACGTACCAGCGCACTTACCGATGCGCCGTAAAGGTCGTCCAACCGGGCGGTAATGGCCCGCAAATCCTTATGGTGCTGCGTGCCCCGCAAAAGTACCGCAGGGATCAGCGCATTAAGCGCCGCCTCCTCTTTTTTCATAAGGCGCACAAACTGAACGCTCAAACATCCCTGTTTGAAACGGTCAGACTGAAAACACCGCAGCGTAATGCCAGGAAAAAGGGTAAAACTTCGGATCATGGTTTCGCTCCTTACTGCCAAATGGGGTTATCGGAATTTATTATATACCATTTCTCCCAAAATAGGAAGTGGTAACAGGAAATTTAACATCTTTTCCGGTTGCGATTTTTCCCGGAATGGGTTACAATGTAGGAAACAGGGACTTATAAGGGGGTGTCTTCATGGCTTGGCTGGAAATTACTGTGAATACTGCGGGCAAGAGCATAGAAGATACCGCCGCTGCGCTTACCGCTGCGGGTTTTTCCGACCTTGTAATGGAGGACCAGCAGGAATTTGAAGATTTTTTGGAGCAAAACCGGGCCTACTGGGACTATGTGGACGATGACTTTCAACAGAAGCTGCAAGGCTTGTCCCAAATCAAGCTGTACTTAGAGCAAGGCGACACTGCCGGCCTTGAAAAGCTGAACAATCTGGCAGAAAACCTTTCCCTTACCTTCTCTGCCATACCCCTGCCGGACACCGACTGGGAAGAAAGCTGGAAAGAAAATTACCCCGCAGTGGAAGTGGGACAAGCTTTAACCGTTCTCCCCTACTGGCTGACAGATACGGATTTGCAGGGCAGACTGCCTATCATTTTAGACCCGGGCCTAACCTTCGGCACCGGCGCGCACCCCTCCACCCAGATGGTCATGGAGGAAATGGAACAAACAGTCAAGCCCGGCAGCACCTGCCTGGATTTGGGCAGCGGCAGCGGCATCTTATCCATCACCGCCCTGCGGCTGGGCGCAAAACAGGCCATCGGTGTGGACATTGACCCCAAGGCAGAGGACATCGCCCGGGAAAACGCTGCCTACAACGGTTTTTATGCGCCGGAATTTACCGCCCTTACCGGAAATATCACCACCGATCGGGCACTGATGAAGCGACTTTCCCGGGAGCGATACGACACCGTTTTGGTCAACATCGTCGCTGACGTGATCATTGGTCTTTGCCCCACACTCCCCTCATTTTTACAGCCCGAAAGCACCCTCATCTGCTCCGGTATTCTGGATACCCGATTAAGCGAAGTCATTGCCGCCGCTGAACAGGCAGGACTCACCGTTACCGCCACCCGCGCCAAGGGCGAGTGGCGCTGCATCACCGCAAAAAGGAGAACCTGATATGATACCCTACCGCACACGACACATACTGCGCAGGCTTGCCATCGGCGCGCTGGTTCTTGCGCTGCTGGCCACCGCAGTGGTGTTATGCTGGTTTCTGTGGTTAAACCGCTATGTCCTGTACACCCGGGATGGCGTATCTCTGGATTTCGGTCTGGATCTGGAATTTTCCCAGGGCCAATCTCCCGAAGCGCCCAATCCGGGTCAAAACATCGACATTTACTATAACGAGGGCGAAAATGCCATTGTGCCCGGAAATTCCGAGCTTTCCCAGCTTTCCGGGATCAACATCACCGAGGCCATGCTGACGGACAATATAACCGCCGTTCAGGAGCAGCTGAAAAACATTCCCGCCGGCACTCAAATTATGCTGGACATGAAGAACATCCGGGGAGAGTTTTTCTACAATTCCCTTCTGGGCAAGCAATACAGTAAAATTGACACAGAGCTGCTGGAATTGATGCTCCGGCCGCTGCGCCGCTCCGGCTGCTACCTGATCGCCCGGGTGCCTGCCCTGCGGGATTTCTGGTTCGGTCTGGAAAACGTACAGAACGGCATTTTTAACCCTAACCGATATTCCCTCTGGATGGATGACCAGCGGTGCTACTGGCTGAATCCAAAAGCCAACGGCACCATGACCTACCTGGTTCAAATTACCAAGGAATTGAAAGCCCTGGGCTTTGATGAAGTAGTCTTTACCGACTTCCAAATCCCGGATACCGAAGCAATCTATTTCCCCAGTGACCGGGCAGAGGCCATCAACAATCTGGCTGCCTCTCTGGTCACCCTCTGCGCCACAGATACTTTCGCCGTCTCCTTTCAGAACAGTCAGGAAACCTTCATCCTGCCCGAGGGCCGCTGCCGGCTGTACATTGATAACGCCTTGGCCGCCGACGCAGCCGCCATCGCCCAGCGCACCGGCATTGCAGACCCGGATATCCGGCTGGTGTTCCTCACCGACCGAAACGACACCCGATTTGAAGCCTACGGCGTACTTCGTCCCTTGGAGATTATGGAATAAGCAAAAAGGTGATTGGGAAACATCCCAATCACCTTTTTTACACTTCATCAAAAAATTCTTGAATTTCTTCCCGGGTTGCCCGAACGCTTCCCTGCTGAAACTCCGGTTTTCCGCCGCCACGGCCGTTCAGCGCGCCGGTCATGCGTTTTCCCAACTCCCGCAAATCCATACTCCGGCTAATGATACAATAACTCCACGTACCGTCGCTCCGCTGCGCAAACACCGCACCGTAAGTCGTGCATTTTTCGGCGATTTTATCCGCCAGCAGCCGCACCTCCGAGGACTCCACCGGGTCAAAAATAAAGTGCAGCGCTCTTTCTTGGTTTACATAACTTTCTGCAATCTGGTCAAACACCAAATTTTGCAGTCCCGTTGCCCGGTACTTTTCCGCTGCAAGCACCTCATTCATCTTCACCGCTGCCGCGGCTGTTTCCAGTTCTTTGGCAGAAAACGCCTGAGAGACCTGCCGGTTTTGCTCCCACACAGCGCACAGATACCGGTACGCTCTGCTGCCGCACACCACTTCCATTCTCACGCCCTGGCGAAGCTTGACGCAGGAAAGGATCTTCACGATGCCCACCTCGCCGGTCATAGCCACATGAACACCGCAGCAGGCGCAGCAGTCATGTCCGGGCACCTGCACGATTCGCACCGGCCAGGCAAGTTCCCGTTTGCTCCGGTAAATCATTTCCTTCAATTCTTCCGGCTGGGGGATCCAACATTTCAGCGGCAGATTGGCCCAAATTGCCTGATTCACTTCTTCCTCAATACCGGGAATATCCTCCTGAGGGATCAGGCAGTCAAAATCCACCTCCATAACCTCTTTTCCCATGTGGAATCCCACATTATGGCAGCCATATCTGCGATGGAGAATCCCCGTGAGAATATGCTCGCCGGTATGCTGCTGCATCCGGTCAAACCGGGGCTCATAATCGATCACGCCCTCCACAGAAGCACCCACTTCCAGCGCGCCGTCACAAGTATGGACGATCTGCCCGTCCTTTTCCTGCACATCCAGCACCCGGACAGCCCCCAACAGGCCTGTATCCGCCGGCTGACCGCCCCCTTCTGGGTAAAAAGCCGTTTGATCCAGCACGATCTGAAACCGGCTTTCTTCCTGCCGGCACTGCAATACCCTGGCGGTAAATCGGGTCAAATGGCAATCTTCATAATATAACTTTCTCGTTTCCATTTGTGCCGCCTCCTTTTAGAGCAATTATACCACAGGCAAACCGGGAATGTAAACCTCTCCCCCTGTCAAAGATTTTTTTAAAAAACACTAGCCTTTCATGTAATTATCATGTAGAATGAAAAAAGAGAGAAAATATAAAGGAGGAATTTGTTTGCCTGCAAATTATGCACATTACCGTTTCGGCACGGCGCTCCTGTCGGCCATGCCCGCTGACGCACGGCGTACCGTTCAGCGATTCCGCAGTTTATACGATGTGGGCTTACATGGCCCGGATATTTTCTTTTACTATACCCCCATTTTCAAAAGCAGCACCGGTGCTCTGGGTGTAAAATACCACGGCCAGACCGGACAGGAATTTTTCCAGCGGGTCTGCCGTGCAGTACGCATGGAACGCTCCGAAGCGGCAATGGCTTATTTATTCGGCGTTTTGTCCCACTACTGTCTGGACAGTCTGTGCCACCCCTTTGTGAAAGAACAGGCAAGCTCCGGCGCCGCCACCCATATGGAGATCGAAACGGAATTTGACCGCTTTTTACTGGAACGGGACGGAAAGATCCCCCCGCACGCCCAGGATTTAAGCCAGCACTTGCGGCTGACCCCCGGCGAATGTGAAACCGTGGCAAAATTTTATCCAGCCGCCGGTTTACAAACAGTGAAAGACAGCATGCGCTCTCTTCTTTTTGCCACCCGGCTGCTCTGTGCACCGGAAGGCGCCCGGCGCACAGTACTGAAAAAAGGCATGGAGCTTTTCACCCCGGATCTTACCGGCATGATGATGACCACCACTCCCAACCCCCGATGCGCCCACTTAAACGAACCTCTGCTGGCTCTTTACCGGCAAGCTGCCGAGCAGTACCCCGAAATGCTCAGTCAGCTGCAAGCGAATATGACCTACAATGCAACCTTTGGCAAAGAATTTGACCGGATTTTCGGTTAATATCGGAGGGAAAATATGAAAGAGAAATTCAAACTCACCGCCTTGGAGCGCAGCTGGGTGCTCTACGACATTGGTAACTCCGCATTTACGCTTCTGGTATCTACACTACTGCCCATCTACTTTAATGCCCTGGCTGCTTCTGCCAACGTAAACGAGGATATGTACCTTTCCTACTGGGCCTATGCCGGCTCTGTCGCCACCATTTTGGTGGCCGTCATTGCCCCCATCTGCGGCACAATGGCTGACCGGAAAAACTTCAAAAAGCCCATTTTCCTTCTGTGCATGATCTTGGGCGTATGCGGCTGCGCCGCTCTGGGCTTTACCAGCAACTGGCTGCTGTTTTTGGGCATTTATATCATCGGCAAGGTCGGTTTTAATTCCAGCCTGGTGTTCTACGATTCCATGCTGCCGGAAATCACCTCCGAAGAGCGCATGGACAACGTCTCCTCCATGGGTTACGCCTTCGGCTATATCGGCTCCTGTATCCCCTTTGTGCTGTGCCTGGTGCTGGTACTGTTCGCCGAAAGCTTCGGCATGACCATGAGCACCGCTATGGTGCTGGCATTTTTAATCACCGCTGCTTGGTGGGCAATTTGCTCTATTCCCCTGGCTAGAAAATACAAGCAGACCCGGTATGTGGAACGGCAGGGAAATTCGGTAATCGGTGCATTCCGTCAGCTGGCGCAAACCTTCCGCAACGCCCGACAGGAAAAGCACATTTTCATGTACCTCGTGGCATTTTTCTTCTTTATCAATGGCGTTTACACCATCATTGATATGGCCACCGCCTACGGCTCTGCCCTGGGTCTTGACTCCACAGGCCTGCTCCTTGCCCTGCTGGTAACCCAGATCGTGGCCTTTCCCTGCGCCATCATCTTCGGCAGACTTTCCGCAAAATACGACTCCGGTCTGCTCATTAAAGTATGCATTTTATGCTACACCGGCATCACCCTCTTTGCCATGTGTCTGGTCAGCCTGTGGCAGTTCTGGACACTGGCCATTTTGGTGGGCATGTTCCAGGGCGCGATTCAGGCGCTGTCCCGGTCTTATCTGGGCAAGATCATTCCTGCGGAGCAAAGCGGTGAATACTACGGCCTCATGGACATTTGCGGCAAAGGCGCCGCTTTCCTGGGCACCTTTGTTGTTGGCCTCATCAGCCAACTGACCATTGGTGTCAAGGTCAACATTTTCGGTTTGAATCTGCAAAACGAGAACCTGGCAGTAGGCGCTCTGGTAATCCTGTTTATCATCGGCTACCTGCTGTTCTGTAAGGCAGACAAAATGAACAAAGCCAACAATTAAAGCACAAATAAAAAACAAGCTGCAATGCAGCGCGTTTTTTATTTGTAATATTCTGCACTCAGCAATCGTTCCAACGCCCGATCCGCCTCTTCATCGGAAAACAGCGCTGTAAACCGTTTGTCCACAGCCAGCGCTTCCAAACTCAAATCCAATCGACCTTTTTCTGCCAACGAAAAGAATCCGTCACTCTCCCGATTACCGGAAAGGCTTTGGTGGGCAGTCTTCATGGGATCATTCACCGGGCGAAGTTGAACGCCCAGCTTTTGGGCCTGTTCCCGGCTTTCTTCCCAGGCTGCAATAAACTTTTCTTCCATTTTACTTCTCCAAAATCACCGGGCCGCAATTGGCAGCCAGTGCATCTGTGATATGCAGAGCAGCATCCGCCGGAGCAAATTTATTCTGCTCACCGGTAACCATGTTTTTCACGGAGCACACGCCCTCGGCGATCTCATCCTCGCCCAACAGCACCGCAAAAGGCACACCCACCTTATCCGCATATGCCATTTTCTGCTTAAATTTCTTCTGCTCGCTGTAAAGCTGCACCCGAAGACCCGATTGCCGCAACGTCTCCGCCAGAGCCACCGCATTGCCCAGATTCTCCGTCATGGGCAGCACCAGCACATCCGCGGGAGCAGAAGAAAGCTGAGGATTGATCAGCCCCTGCTCATCCAGTACATAAAACAGCCGGGTCAAGCCAATGGAAATACCCACACCGGGCAGCGCTTTTTCAATATAATACCCAGCCAGATCGTCGTAACGGCCACCGGAGCACACAGAGCCGATCTCCGGGTGATCCAAAAGCACCGTTTCGTACACTGTTCCGGTATAGTAATCCAAGCCTCTTGCGATAGTCAGATCCACAGCAAAATTCTCCTCCGGCACACCGAAGGCAGACAAGTGGGCTGTGACCGCTTTCAGCTCATTCAAGCCCATATCAAACCGCTCATTTTTGCCAGCATAGCCTTCCAGCGCGGAAAGCACCTGAGCATTGGTGCCCCGGATGCTGATAAAGCGAAGAATCTCGGCCGCCTGTTCATCACTCAGACCGCAATCCTCCACCAGAATCATACGTACCTTATCCTGGCCGATTTTATCCAGCTTATCCACCGAGCGCATAATATCGCCGCTTTTTTCGGACAGACCAAGCATTTCATAAAAACCGTTAAGAATCTTCCGGTTATTGACCCGAATTTGGAACCGGGTCAGGCCGAAACCCCGGAAAACCTTATAGATAATGGCAGGGATCTCCGCCTCGTTGAGAATATCCAGCTTGCCATCGCCGATGATGTCAATATCCGCCTGATAAAACTCCCGGAATCTGCCCCGCTGCGCTCTTTCGCCCCGGTAAACCTTGCTGATCTGATAACGGCGGAACGGGAATGCCAATTCATTGCAGTGCAGCGCCACATATTTTGCCAGAGGCAGCGTCAGATCGAAGCGCAGCGCCAAAACACTGTCGCCCTTCTGGAAACGGTAAATCTGGTTTTCCGTTTCGCCGCCGCCCTTAGCCAAAAGGATCTGGGCATCCTCGATTACCGGCGTATCCAGAGGCGCGAAGCCATAGGACGCATAAGTATCCCGTAAAACAGACAGCATCCTCTCAAACTGCGCCTGCTTCTGAGGAAGCAGCTCCATAAAACCGGACAAAGTCCGGGGTTTAATAATCTCCATAGTACTTTTTCCTTTCAAAACGAACGAAATTAGGAATTGGAAGCCCAACTCCTAATTCCCGTATTATTCATCAATATCTGGTCTTGGGACGAAGCATATTCCGCCAATCCAGATCGCCCCGCTGCAAGCCTAAGATCAGCATTTCCGCACTGGCCAGGTTGGTGGCAATGGGTACATTATGCTTATCGCAGTAGCGAATGGTCTCGATCATCTGGCTGTCATCCCAGGCTTCCGTGGAAGTCGGGTCGGAGAACAGCAACACCAGATCGATCTCATTATAGGCAATTCTCGCTTTGATCTGCTGATGACCGCCCTGCTTATGGGAAAGCAGTAAAGTAATGGGCATGCCTGTATTATCCGCAATCAAACGGCCGGTGGTCGCCGTAGCAAACAGATTATGCCGTGACAGGACACTGCGGTAAGCAGTGCAAAACTGAACCATCAATTCTTTTTTCTTATCATGCGCCAGAAAAGCAATATTCACACAGAAGCCCTCCCTGCTGATTATTTAAATCCAATGGGCACAGATTTGCCCATAATCCGCTTCGCGATCCGACGGCACGCCGCCGCAGCGCCTTTTTTGGTGTACCGCAGCAGAGGCTCCTGAAAAGCCGCCGCCAAAGTCACATTGGAATCATCCGGCACGATGCCCAGAAGCGGCAAGCCTGCCTCGTCCATCACATCATCCACGGTCACATTCATAATTTCAAACAAGCGCTTGCTCACCCGGTTCACCACCAGACGAACATCGCTCTTTCCCATCAGCTCCAACACCTCACCGGCCCGGGCCGCATCCCGAACAGCCGCCGGTTCGGGACAGGTCACCAGAATCACCCGGTCTGCATAGGAAGCGCACAGCTGAAAGCCCAGTTCAATTCCCGCCGGAGCATCCAGTAAAATATACTGGAATTTCTGCCGGGCCGCTCGGAGCATGGCGGAAAATTCCGCCCGGTCCACCGCCTGAGCATCACAGTTAATGGGCGCAGTAAGAAACGCAAGGTTGGGATACGCGCTATGACGCAGCGCCTGATCCAAAGAATAATTACCCCGGCAAACATCCTGAAAAGACAACGCCTCACTATGGGCAAGCCCCAGGGCAATATCCAAATTTCTCAGGCCGATATCGCAGTCAATGCACAGCACTGTATTGCCCAGTCCGGCCAAGGCCGTGGCCAAGCCGGCACAAACCGACGTCTTACCGGTTCCGCCCTTGCCGGAAAGAACCGCGATAAGTTCGCCCAAAGCCTTCGCCCCCTTTGCATCATTTTCCCCATTATACAGGAATATCGCACAAAAAGCAAGAGTTAAAGCGTGGTTTTTTTAACGCATTTCATCATTTTCCACAAATATCCGGCTAAGAAACGCGTACGGCGCAGACCACAAACCGACCGTTGCTGAGGGTATACTCACAAGTGGACAAGGTCAGCAGCTTATCCCCATAAACCGGGGTAATGCCCGTATCGTAAAACGCAAGACTCTTAACCGTCTGCACAAAGGTATCAAACTCCTGCTGGCTCTTTGCGTCACTGAAAAGATGATAGCCGTAACCCTCCCCGTAATTGGCGCTGGTCTTAAACACCGCCCAGATCCGATAAGTATGACGCTCATACAGGGTATCGAAGGTAAAGGTCTGATTATCCTGCCAATAGCTCTTCTTTTTGAAATGATCCAGCCGGGAGAACATGGTGCCATCCCGCTTATAATGGCCGTACAGCGTCACATTATCCGACGGACGGTCTACATCACAGGCTTCCCGGGCATAAATGACGCCCCACTCACTTTTTTGCTTGTAAAAATCGTGACTCAGATAATAATCCGGGTTATCCGGAGTCTGCATTACCGGGTAATTGATGATGGTATTGGGAACGCTGATCCAACCGATCATATCCGGGTTCATTTCGTATAAAGGCCGATAATCGGGTAAAATTCCCGTGTCCTCCGGTTCTTGGGAATCGCCCTCTTCCCCATCAGAAGGTTGCTCCGGTGGGGGCTGATCCTGGGGCAATTCCTCCCGGATCTGCTCCAACCGATCTGCCAGATCGGCATACTGCTCCGCCGCTTCCCGGGAGCCGATCAGATAGTGAACCAACCGATAACCGCTGTACACCAATCCCGCCACCAACATTAGTGCAATAATACCATATGCGATTTTCCCGATCCGTTTCTTCTTCATGGGTCAAGACCATCCTTATTAAGATATTTTTATCATAGCAAATTTCCCCGGCTGTGTAAAGATTTTTATCACCTGCGCCCAACAAAAAACCCCGTTTTCCAATAGAAAACGGGGTTATTCTTACTCTTCGGATACCACCCGGGCACCCTGGAATTCCACATGCAGCGGAATCATCGTCCAGTTGGCCTCGGTGATCTGATTCAGCTTCTTGGCGAGCTTTTCCTCCAAGCCGGGATTGCGGGTAATACACAGCAGAGTCGGGCCTGCGCCGCTGAGGCAAAACGCCGCTCCGGTGGTGCGGATCAAGCCTTCGATCTTATCGTAATCCTTGATCAAGCTCTTCCGATAAGGCTGGTGAATCCGATCCTGCATGGCGTTTCTAAGCAGCTTTTCATCGCCCAACTCCAAGGCTTTCAGCACCATGGCGCCATGGGAGATATTATATACCGCATCTGCCCGGCTGTACTGCTTGGGCAGCGCCTCACGGGCAATCACCGTAGGCAGATCAAAATCCGGAACCAACGCCAAAAACTCCCAATCCGGGTGCAGCGGGAAGTCCACCGTCACCGGCAGACCGTTATCCACCATAGATGCGGTAAGGCCACCGAAAAATGCGGGTGCCAGATTGTCCGGGTGACCTTCCATAGCATTGGTAATATTCAGCAGACCCTGGGTAGAAAGCTTATTACCCCGGAGTACATTGGCGCCGATGGCGCCCGCCACCAAAAGAGCAGCAGAAGAACCCAAACCCCGACAAACAGGAATGTCGGAACGAATGTGAATCTTCACGCCCCGAACCTCCTCGCTTAAAGAGGCCAAAACGGCGCAGTAAGAGGTGTAAGCCATGTTATCCGGGCCGGTATAGGCCTCATCGCAGCCGGTGATCTCCAAACCTGCATCAGTCTCTTCAAAGGTCACATCGGTATACAGGCTCAAAGCGCAGCCGAAGGCGTCAAAGCCCGGGCCCAGGTTTGCCGTAGTCGCCGGAACACGAACGGTCACTCTTTTCATCTTTCTCTCCTCTTTTCTTTCACAGGGCCAGCACGTAAGCAGGCATTTCTTCTTTCTCAATCACACCGGTGTGACGCTCCGGCTTCTGCCGCAGACCCGACAGATTGCAGGGAATCTTTACGTCGGTAAGCTTTTCCAGCCTTTCCATCAGAGTAAATTCATCACCGGCTGTATCACCGCCCAGAGCAGAAAGTACCGCTGCCGGGAATTTATAGGGAGACGCGGTGCTCAGCACCACCATGGGTCGCGTATCTGCGGTAGCGCGCACATACTGCTCTGCCACCGCCCAGCCTGCGGCTGTATGGGTGTCACACAAATATCCATTCTCCCGGAACACCCGGCCAATGACCTCTGCTCCGGCCTGATCGTCGCAGCAACCGGCCCAGAACTGTTCCTGTATTTTAGAAAGCAGCTCCTGTGGCACCGTATAAGCGCCCTCTTTATCCAGCTTTTCCATCAATTCCGCCACCAGAGCCGTATCCCCGGACATCAGATACAAAAGCCGCTCCAAGTTTGAAGAAACCAGAATATCCATGGACGGAGAGTCCGTCTTATGCAGTGGCCGGCGGCGGTCATACACGCCGGTTTCAATAAAGTCTGTCAGTACATTGTTGGCATTGGACGCGCAGATCAGCTTGCCCACAGGCAGGCCCAATTTTTTGGCCAAAAAGCCCGCCAGAATATCGCCGAAATTACCGGTGGGAACGGCAAAATTCACCTGATCGCCCAGCTGAATCTGCCCCCGCTCCAAAAGATCCCGGTAGGCCTTGAAATAGTAAGTGATCTGAGGCGCAAGACGGCCGATGTTAATGGAATTGGCAGAAGAAAGCTTCACCGGCAGATCCTTATCTTTGCAAGAGGAAAAGATCCGCTTCACGCCGGTCTGAGCATCGTCAAAATTACCCCGCACGGCACACACCGTTACATTTTCTCCTTCCTGGCTCACCATCTGCCGCCGCTGAACCTGAGATACGCCCCCATGGGGATAAAACACACAAATACGGATCCCCGGCACATCCTTAAAGCCTTCCAGCGCCGCCTTACCCGTATCGCCCGAGGTGGCGGTGAGGATCAGAATATCCTGCTTCATACCGGTTACAGACCGGGCGGCGGTCATCAGCTGCGGCAGCATGGAAAGGGCCACATCCTTAAAGGCAGAAGTAGGGCCCCGGAACAGTTCCAGTACGGTAAAACCGCCTACCGGCACCGTGGGTGTCAGCTCATCAGTCTCAAATTTTCCCACATATGCCCGGCGCACCAGCTGTTCCATATCCGGGATATCCGGCAGGAATGCACTGAGGATTTGGGTAGCCTGAGAAAGGGTATCCGACTCCACACATTTTTGCCAATCAAAGGCCGGAATCGCCACAGGAAGATACAATCCCCCGTCTGTTGCAAGACCCTGCAACACCGCTTGGGCGCTATTAACCGCAGGCGCTTTGCCCCGGGTGGAATGATATTGCATAAGTTCATCCTCCAAAATTAGCCATTTTCTTTACCAACTGCACAAAAGATAACCTTTTTTCCGAAAATACTTGGTTTTTGAATGGGTATATGATATACTGTTTCCACAGAAAAAGCAAGTATTTTCATTGAGAAAAGCAGAGGCTGTCAAAGGCCTGTCAGGAGGAACAGATATGAAAATTGGTCTAATGGGTTTTGGCGTCGTAGGCAGAGGCTTTTACGACCTGACCAGAGATCGCACCGATATGCAAATTGCCAAGGTGCTGTGTCTGGAAGATGTGACCCTTCCCGATGCTGAGGTGACCCGAAACTTTCAGGATATCATTGCTGATGATACCATTGATACCGTCATTGAAGCCATGGGCGGTTTGCACCCGGCGTATGAATTTGTCCGGGCTGCCATGGAGGCAGGCAAGAATATCGTCACCTCCAACAAGGCGCTGGTTGCCACTTACTACGACGAGCTCATTCCCCTGGCAGAGGCCAAGGGCCTAAAATTCCGCTGCACCGCTGCTGTGGGCGGCGGTATCGGCTGGCTCTCCGAGGTGGAGCGCTCCCGCCGGGCCCAGACCATGTATCAGGTGGGCGGCATCATGAACGGCACCTGCAACTACATTCTCGATTCCATGACCCGGCTGAGTCTTGGCTACGAGGAAGCGCTGAAACAAGCACAGGCGCTGGGTTATGCAGAGGCCAACCCCACCACCGACGTAGAGGGCATCGACACCTGGCATAAGATCATTCTCTCCTCCAATATTGCTTTCGGCATCAGTCTGGACACAGATACCGTCCCCGCCGCCGGCATCCGGCAGATCACCGCCGCAGATGTGGAAAATTTCAAGGCCCACGGTCTTGTGTGCAAGCTCATTTCCACCGGCAAGTCCCAGGACGGCGCAGTCAGCGCATATGTACAGCCCACTCTGTTCCCCCAGGGCGCGCTGGAAGCAGCCGTGCCTGCCAACTATAACCTCATCACCTTAATGGGTACCGCCTCCGACCGCATGAGTTTTTACGGTCAGGGCGCAGGCCGCTACCCCACCGCATACAATGTAGTGCAGGACTGCGTGGATATTCTCTCCGGCAAGGGCTTCTACACCCCCTACGGCGAAAAAGTTTGCGCCGTCAACAGCGACCTTTACTGCTACTACGTCCGGGGCGGCAAGGATCTTCCCGCTGCCGTGAAGGAATCCTGGAACGGCGCCGTAGTCACCGAGCCCACTTCCGTGGCAGCCATGCACGCATGGCGCAAGGAAAACCCCGATGCATTCATCGCCGCTTTGGTGTAACATCTTCCCAAAGAAGAAAGGAATCAAGCTATGTTAAAAATTGCAAAATTCGGCGGCTCCTCTATGGCTGACGCCGGCCAATATAAAAAAGTCCGGGACATTCTTCTTGCCGACCCCGCCCGTCGGGTTGTGGTGGTTTCCGCCGCCGGCAAGCGGGATAAGGCCGATCACAAAATCACCGACCTTCTGTACCTGTGCCACGCCCACACCCAATATGGCGTGGACTGCACCGGTGTTTTTGAAATGATCACTTCCCGATATCTGGAAATCCGTGATCAGCTGAACATCGACCTGGATCTGGAAACAGAATTTGCAGAGCTGAAACATCTGCTGGACAAAAAGGCTGTTTCTCAGGACGAACTGGTCAGCCGCGGTGAGTATTACTCCGCTAAGCTTATGGCCGCCTACCTTGGCTTCCGGTTTATTGACTCCGCCAACTGGGTGAAATTTAACTACGACGGCACCGTAGACCAAGCCGCTTCCTACGATCTGCTGCGCAAGCAGATGCCCATCTCCGGCGGCGTGGTAATTCCCGGCTTTTACGGCTTAATGCCCGACGGACATATCCGCACCTTCTCCCGGGGCGGCAGCGACATTACCGGCGCCCTGGCCGCGGCAGCTCTGGATGCAGACGTATATGAAAACTGGACGGACGTTTCCGGCATTCTGATGGCCGACCCCCGGATCGTTGACGATCCCCAACCCATTCCCGAAGTCACCTACGACGAATTGCGGGAATTAAGCTACTCCGGCGCTCAGGTGCTGCATGAGGATGCCATTTTCCCGGTTCGGGAAAAGAACATTCCCCTGAACATCCGCAACACCAATGCCCCCAACGACAACGGCACCATGATCCAGGAAAGCTTTAACCTGGATATGGATCCCAACCGCTTTATCACCGGCATCACCGGCAAAAAAGACTTCACCATCATCAGCCTTTCCAAGCGGGGCATGGGCAATGAGGTGGGCGTGCTTCACAAGGTACTTACCGTTCTGGTGCGCCATAAGATTTCTGTGGATTACGTGCCCAACGGCATTGATAACGTTTCCGTCGTGATCCCCACCGAGGCCATTGAGCCCCACCTGTACGCCATCATGGCAGAGATCCAGGAAGAAGTCCAGCCCGACACACTGGATGTCCACGATCAGATTGCCGTAGTCGCCGCCGTTGGCCGGAAAATGGCGTTCCGCCCCGGTATCTCCGGTAAGATCTTCGCCGCTTTGGGTGAAGCGGGTATCAACATCCGCATGATCAACCAGGGCCCCGACGAATTGAACATCATCTTCGGCGTGGATAACAAGGATTTCAAAGCCGCCATCCGGGTTCTTTACAACAGCTTTGTAAAATAATCTCTGCTTTTCAGGAGGTAATCACCATGAAAACCTATACCGTTGCTGTTCTGGGCGCCACCGGCGCTGTGGGACAGGAAATGATCCGCATTTTGCAGGAACGGAATTTCCCTGTGGGAAAGCTGATTCCTTTGGCTTCCGCCAGAAGTGCAGGCAAGACCCTGACCTTCCGGGGCGAGGAAGTGACCATTCAGGAGGCCTGTGACGAGGCGTTCCAGGGCGTCGATATTGTTCTGGGCGCGGCTGAAAATGACATTGCCAAGCGCTTTGCTCCTGCCATCGTGGCAGCAGGTGCCATCTTTGTGGATAATTCTTCCGCATTCCGTATGGACCCCAAAGTGCCCCTGATCGTTCCCGAGGTCAACCCCGAGGACGTGACATGGCACAACGGCATCATCAGTAACCCCAACTGCTCCACCATCATCACCATTACCGCAGTCAACGCGCTGAACACCCTGTCCCCCATTCGCACCATGACTGCCTCCACCTACCAGGCAGTATCCGGCGCAGGCGCCGGCGGCCCCGTGGAGCTGATGAACGAAGTGGAAGCCCTGCGGGATGGCAAAGCCTACGAACCCAAGATCTTCTCCCACCAGATCGCCTACAATCTGATTCCCCAGATCGGCGGCGAAAGCTATGAAGGCTATACCAGCGAAGAAATGAAGATGCAAAACGAAGGCAGGAAGATCATGCACCTGCCGGATCTGAAAGTTTCCTGCACCTGCGTCCGGGTTCCCGTGGTACGCAGCCACTCCATCTCCGTTTCCTGCCATTTTGACAAGCCTGTTACCGTCGAGGAAGTCCGCAATGTCATTGCAAACGCCCCCGGTTGTAAGCTGGTTGACGATCTGAGCAAGAAAGAATACCCCATGCCTTTGGAAACTTCCAATCAGGATATCGTATTTGTAGGACGGATCCGTCCCGACCTGACCGACGATTGCGGCATCTGCCTGTGGTGCTGCGGTGACCAGGTCCGCAAGGGCGCTGCCACCAACTGCATCCAGATCGCCGAGCTGCTGGTTAAGGAATAAAAAATTTTTGGACCGTGTATCGAAAGATACAGGGTCCTGTTTGTTTATTCCACTGGCGCGGGAGCGCCCCAAGGCTCCCTTGTGTAAAGGGAGCTGTCAGCGAAGCTGACTGAGGGATTGTTTTCTGCTTGTGGTTTGCCTGCATGACAATCCCTCCGTCTGCCCTTCGGGCAGCCACCTCCCTTTACACA
>JAZNFY010000057.1:0-30927 GCA_045589195.1 Faecousia sp.
ATATCTCGACAAATTTGAAAGCGATCCTGTGGCTTATGCCTTCTATTCCTCATTGAAGGTCAACCACTACTTCCCCGACGGCAAGTATGAAACAGATCTTCAAAACGGCGATAAAATCACTTTTGTTCTTTCCTGTGATGAAGAAGCCGCCAAGCAGCTGGGCGTTGAAGTAAAAGGCTGCACATTTCAATACACCATCAAAGAATTGAAAACGCCGGAAACCTTCGACCTGATGCCATACTTTGAGCCTGTCTATGAGGGCGCGGACGGCTTTGCCTATGCGACGGTACGCTGCAAAACCACGCAGGTTTTCGAGTTTGAAAACATTTCCTTCGATCTACGGGAAGACCGTGATTTCTTCACTGCTATATACCGGGATGGCGATTACACATGGCGATATGACTTCTATCCCTATATTGATTACAACCAAAACGGTTCCATCTCCAACGGTGATACCATCACGCTGTCCCTGGGCTTTTCCACTGCGGACAATTTCATCCAGCACGGCATTTTGCTGCCCGCCGCAAAAACAGCAATCACCGTGACCGGTCTGACCGAGCCGGACGAATTTGACGTTTTTGAGTACATCAAGGTGACCTTCACCGGCATCAGCGACAGCGGCTTGGTAAATGTGCAATACAAGCAAGAAGAAGCCCGCTTCGGAGATTTCCGCATTGACTTTATTAGTGAAAACATCTATCTGAACGATGAATATGTCAGCAACTTTAACCTCTATTGGCGCAATGGCGATTTGCTGAAAAACGGTGATTCTTTTTATTTGGAAGTCGATTGTGTAGAAGAATCCATGGCAAACAAGGGCATTAAATTCAAGGAAAGCCTAAAAGAGTACACCGTCAACGGACTTGCAGAATATGTAACCGAGCTGAATCAGCTGGATAATACGCTCTTCCGTTTTCAGGAAGCTTCTGTAACGGTAATCAAGCGTGAACTGCGGAGCAATTGGGGATATGCCGTTCACAACGATTATTTACGGCTTTACACCGACACTGTAATCGGCGATGATTTTACCCATCATAAAACAATTCTGACCACTAACAAAGATCCTTACGAAAAAGACGACAACAGGCTGTACCTGATCTACACTGTGACGCTGGATGATGACGCGATCACCACGCCCACGCTCTATTATTTCGCCACCATACAGCATGCAGTCGCCTATAACGCCAACGCCGATCATTTGGGCAAGGAGATTTCCCTCTCAGTCACCCGCGGTTTTACAAGCTACGACGATTTGTACGCCCACATATTTAATGCCACCGACCGAAATATTGAAGTGTCGCAATAATTTTTTAAATAATAACATAAAAAGCACTTGCGAAAGCAAGTGCTTTTTATGGCAGGGGCACAAATCCTTAATTTGCACGGCCATTTCGCTTTCTTTCCGCTTTTACCACAAAATCTGCCACAAATTGTGGCGTGGAATAGAAAAAATGGACAGCCGCCCACACCCATACGGGTGCATTCGGATGTCCATGGACTTTCCCACGGGCTAAAAATTGCTCGCCAGCTCTCAATTTTTACACCAGTCTGCGGACTGGTGCCGCCCTTTCAAGTCCTAGTGCTGCAAAAAAGATATTTTGGGCTGTTTTTCGTATGAATTCGAACTCTTACATAACCGTTCGTTTTTAATGAAATCGTTCGCTTACGCTCACGTTGAAATAATTTACTCCGTAAATTGTGAAATTTGATGCTATCACATCAAGTGAAATTAAATCCACCCACTCGCCGTCGAGGCGAATTTCACACGCCGCAGGCGTATTTCACATTGCAAAGCAATATTTCATCCACCCGCAAGGGTGGATTTAGTTGAAAACGACAGATTCCTGTCGGAATCTGTCTTTTTCTGGCAGGGGCACAAGGACTTGAACCCTGAGCCTACGGTTTTGGAGACCGCCGCTCTACCAATTGAGCTATACCCCTATATATATCAACGGCAATTGCCGATTGCTCGTGGTGGGCCCTCAGGGATTCGAACCCGGGACTATCCGGTTATGAGCCGGAGGCTCTAACCAACTGAGCTAAGGGCCCATAAAGTCACAGGTGCCTGCGCACCATCACGAAGCGTATTGTATCACTGAACGTAATTTCTGTCAAGCATTTTTCCGGAAAATATGGGAAATCACCGCCCGATTTCAGGCGGTGATTCTTACTGTGTTTCCTTTTGACTGCTTCGGGGACTTCTGCGGCGATGCCGGGAAGAACGCCGCTCCTCCGGATCGGCTTTTTCCGCTCTGCGCGCATATGCCTGCGCCGCCTCAGATGTGCCTTCATAGGTCAGCCGGCTGACACGGAATGTGCCCGCAGGCTGCTGAGAAAGGCGGATACGAATCAAGAATTTTCCGTGTTCCGGGCAGGTCGCAAGATCCATGTACCGATGCCCCGGCTGAGCAAACCAGCGGGTGCTCTGCAACTGTCCGCCACAGACAGGACACTTATTCTCTGCGTGGGTCATCGCCTCCAACGCCGCATGCTTATCCGGGAAATCATAAAACACATGCCGGTCGATACACCCGGGCAACTCTGCGCCATGGAATCCATTTTCATGTTTTTTCAGTGCCTGACCGTATTCCCGAACGCCCCGCTCCATATCCAGTTTCGCACAAATCAGCGCTGTATGATAAGCATCACCCAGCGCATCATGCGCCGGTCTCGTTGCCTCAACCTCAAAAATCTGCATGGCGGTTTTCAACGCCTTTTGCGCAGATGAACCGTCAGTTTGAGCGTTAAAGATCATCTGGGCATTATACCAATGCTCCGTCCAACTGTCGTTCAAGCCAAACAGCTGCAAGTTTTCACGCAGAATGGCGATATCGTCAAAGCCCCAGGTCAAAAACACCGGATCACTGCCGCACCACTGGCGAAAACGGCGCATCGCCTCGGGAAATGGGATTCCCTCTTCTTTCAGTCTGGCTTCCTTGATTCCCGTAAGCTTACTGACCCGGCGGTTCAAATGCCGATAATATTTAGGCTTTATGAGTATTTGAAATTCATCCGTCATGCCGCCCTCTTCCGGCAGACGTACTGCGCCGATCTGAATAATCTCGCCGCGAATGGCCACCGGAAGCACCTTCTTCGATGAAGGTGAACCAGGCCAGGGCTGATTCCATTCCATATCCAAAACAATATAGTTCATGTTACGCACCCTTTATTCATTGTCTCTTTAAATATGATAACATATTTATTCACACAATGTAAAGCGGTTCACAGTATTATTCTTGCAGGATTTCTAAAAATCACGGTATCCCCCATCCATTCCGCTTCTGGCCCTTAATTATATGCAAAAGTTGGTACTATATTTATTGCCAGTTTGCGATATAATGCAAGTAAATCAGAAAAGGAGTAAATGTTATGGCTTATCAGAAGATTCTCACCATTCAAGATATTTCCTGCGTGGGTCAGTGTTCTCTGACTGTTGCACTTCCAATAATTTCTGCTTGCGGTTTGGAGACCTGTGTGCTTCCGTCCGCCGTACTTTCTACCCATACCGCCGGCTTCAATGGCTTCACCTTCCGGGATCTGACCGAGGACATGCCCGCAATCAAAGATCACTGGTGCAATGAAGGCATTCGCTTCCACGCCATTTACACCGGTTATCTGGGCAGCATCCGGCAGATCGGCTATGTCAAGGACATCTTTGCTGAAACCGCAGATGCCGATTGTGTCAAAATCGTGGATCCCGCCATGGCTGACAATGGAAACCTCTATTCCATTTTTGATATGGAATATGTGCAGGCTATGAAGGGACTGTGCGCTGTGGCCGACTATGTGATCCCCAACATCACGGAGGCGAGTTTTCTTACCGGCATCCAATACAAGACAGAGTATGACCGCGCTTATATCGATGCGCTTCTTGCAGGTCTGACCGCTCTGGGCTGCCCCAACGTAATCCTCACCGGCGTTTCCTACGCTCCCGGAAAAACCGGTGTTGTAGTATACGAAAACGGCAGCTATGCCTATTACGAACACGAAAAGCTGGCAAATAGCTGTCATGGTACTGGCGATATTTATGCCTCTGCCTTTGTTGGTGCATTTGTCAGAGGCAAAAGCGCATATGATGCGGCAAAAATTGCAGCAGATTACACAGTAGCGTGCATTCAATACACCGCGCAGCTGGACAATCACTGGTACGGCGCAGCCTTTGAGCCTGTCCTCGGAAAACTAATTGATGCTTTGAAGTAAAAAAATTACGTCTTCCAATCCGAAGACGGAATTTTTACTGAAAATTACACGCCGGAGTAGGCGGCAAAACCGCAGTCAACAGGCAAAACCACGCCGGTAATGGCGGAGGCTGCCTTATCATCGCACAGGAACAAGGTTGCGCCCAAAAGCTCATCTGCATCCACAAACCGGTTGGTAGGAGTACCGTTCAAGATCTTGGCGGAACGGGCTGTGGGGGTGCCGTCAGCATTGAAAAGCAGCGCCTTATTCTGGGCAGACACCAGGAAGCCGGGCGCGATGGCATTACAGCGAATACCGGTGCCGGCAAAGTGCGTGGCCAGCCACTGGGTAAAGTTGGAAATACCTGCCTTCGCAGCGGAGTATGCCGGGATCTTGGTCAAAGGTGTATAGGCATTCATAGAGGAGATGTTCAAAATGCAGCCGTGTTTCTTAGCGACCATATCCTTGGCAAAGGCCTGAGTGGGCAGAAGAGTACCCTGGAAATTCAGCTTAAACACAAAGTCCACGCCGCCTGCATCCAGGTCAAAGAAAGACTTGCCGCCCTCCTTAGCTTCGTGCTGATACTCATTATCAGTAGTAGCCCGGGGATTGTTGCCGCCGGCACCGTTGACCAGAATATCGCACTGACCCAGATCAGCAAGAACGGCCTGGTGTACCGCCTCCAAAGCCTCCGGATCCAAAACGTTCGCCTTATAACCTTCGCAAATAAAACCCTCAGATTTCAGCTCGTTAGCCAGAGCCTTAACGGCATCCTCGTTCAAATCCAATGCAGCAACCTTCGCGCCGCTCTGAGCAAACGCCCGGGCCATAGCACCGCAGATAAGGCCGCCTGCACCGGTGACCACCACAACTTTACCGGAATAATCCACATTCAAAGGAAGATCAATCATTTTCATTACCTCCAAAATTATTCTAAAATTTATTTACCTGCCAGCTTGTCCAGCATATCCCAGACACCCAGCATATACATGATACCCAAGGCACGGTCATAAAGGCCATAACCGGGGCGCACGTTACCCGGACCCTCGTTCCACAGATGGCGGCCATGGTCGGGACGGATATAACCCTCAAAACCGCAATCGTGGTATGCCTTCAAAATATCCAGGATGCCGGTATCGCCGTCGCAATCCCGGTGGGAGGCTTCGGAAAAGTCGCCGTTTTCAAAATGCTTCACATTGCGGATATGAGCAAAAGCGATCCGGTCGCAATGCTTGCGCACGATCCGTGCCACGTTATTTTCCGGGTCGGCACCCAGAGAACCGGAACACAGCGTCAGGCAGTTGCAGGGGTGATCCACCATTTTCAGGAATCGATCAATATTTTCCTCGTTAATAAGGAGTCTGGGCAGGCCGAAAATATCCCATGGGGGATCATCCATGTGAATGGCCATCTTGATTCCCGTTTCCTCACAGGTAGGCATCAGCGCTTCCAGGAAGTATTTCAGGTTCGCCCAGAGCTTTTCATGGTCAACGCCTTCGTATGCCTTAAACAGCGCGTCCAGCTTTGCCATGCGCTCCGGCTCCCAGCCGGGGAAGGACATATTATACTTCTCTGTAAAATCCAGTATGTACTTTGCCATAGCATTGTAGTCATCCTGAATCATGTTTTTCTCATAGAAAAGAGCCGTAGAACCGTCTCCCACCGGGTGGAACAGGTCAGAACGGGTCCAGTCGAAAATGGGCATGAAATTATAGCAGATCACCTTTACGCCAAACTTAGCAAGATTGCGCATGGTGGTCTTATAATTTTCAATATAGCCGTCCCGGGTGGGCAAACCAATCTTAATATCATCGTGCACATTAACAGACTCCACCACGTCAATGTTGAAGCCATATTTGTCGCACTGCGCCTTTACTTCGGCAATCTCCGCTTCTTCCCAGACCTCACCGGGCATCTTATGGTGCAGAGCCCAAACAATGCTGGTCACACCCGGAATCTGCTTGATATCGGACAGGCTGATCTTATCGTTGCCCTCGCCATACCAGCGAAAACCCATTTGCATCGGCATAAATAGTCCTCCCTTTTGCTTGCAGCATCGTAGCCACATTATTCCGTATATCATTATAAACGAAACTTTTTCATTTCGCAACAGATTTATTTTGAACATTTCATGTCAAAATATTTACTTTTCATTATTATCATAATATAATTCGTTCAATGAAACCTTGGAGGTAATAACATGCTTACCCTGAACCCGATTTTTAGCAATGGCATGATCATGCAGGCGAACAAACCGATTTCCGTATTCGGCACAGGCACAGGCAAAATCACACTGTCTTTTCTTGGGAACACCCGCACCGTCGACAGCGCCAAAGAAAGCTGGTGTATCACCCTCCCTGCCCAGAATTACGGTGGCCCTTACACCATGGAGATCACCCTGGACGGCGAAAAACAGTTCATTGAGGACATTTACTTCGGCGACGTGTTCCTGCTGGCAGGTCAGTCCAACATGCAGTTTATGCTGATGGAAACCGACGAGCCAGAGGAGAATTATAAAGAAAACACAAACGTTCGGTGCTATACCGTCACAAGACCGGAAGAAGGTGAAACATTCCGGACCGAAGACGGCTGGGTCCCTTGCCGAAAAGACACCGCGCGGCTGTTTCCCGCCATCGGTTACTACGTAGGCACAGCTTTAAATGAACAAACCGACAAAAAAATCGGCCTCATTTCCTGCAACCAGGGCGCGTCTGTAATCCAGACATGGATGCCGGAAGAAATTTTAGCCGACCCTCGCTTTTACGTATCAGACGAAGATAAATTCATGGACCACTTCAACTTCCCCTTTAACGGCTACAGCCATCTGTATCAGACCATGCTGTCCAAACTCTTTCCCTATGCACTGAAAGCGGTATTCTGGTACCAGGGCGAGGCCAACAGCAGCATACGAGAATCGGAAATCTATCTGGACTTACTCAACGCCCACATTTGCAATATCCGGGACAAGTTCCATGATGCCACACTGCCCTTTATCGTGGTGCAGCTGGCGGATTATCTTCCCTGGGACGGCCCGGGCTGGCGGGGTATCCAGGCAGCCCAATTAAAAGCCCAGGATGTAATCCCCTACGTACGTACCGTCGTTACCCGGGATGTTTGTCAAAAGGACGATATTCACCCGAAAAACAAACGGGATCTCAGCGCCCGCATTGTTAACGCTTTGCTGGAATTTAAATGATTAGAATGAAGAAAATTTACGAGAAAAACGAAATTAATTTTGCCTTGATCTGGATTGGCCTGTACGTCATTGTAATGAACATTGCATTGCAGTTCTGCGGCGGTTTTGATGACCTGGCAAACAAAACGGTTCTGCAGCTGCTTATCCCGGTGATCTGCATAACCGTTCTTGCAGCCCTTTCTACTTTATGGATCGTAAAAAACGGTTTATCTGCAAAATTCGGCCTGTGCCGCTTCAATGGCAGCTTCAAAGCCTTTTTATGGTTTTTACCCCTGGCGCTGATGTCCTGTGTGAACCTTAAAAACGGACTCTCGCTCAGTGCTCCCCTCTCCGTCTCCCTTTTAATGGCATGGAATCTGGCAGTGGGCGGCTATGTGGAAGAAATCATATTCCGGGGCTTTTTGTTCCGGGGCATGGCAAAAGACAACCTGCGCAGCGCCATTATTGTCTCCGCCGTAACCTTTGGTGCTGGACATATTGTCAATTTGCTGAACACCGCCGATATCCTTGGTGTGCTCTTGCAGGTCAGCTACGCGATCGTAATTGGCTTTCTTTACACCATCATCGTATATAAGGGAGGCAGTCTGTGGCCCTGCATCGCAAGCCATGTGTTTGTCAATGCCACCAGCGTATTCGCCAAAGAACAAGGCCCATTCAGCAACCTGGTCGCCGCCATATTCACAGAAGCTTCGTCTCCTGTGATACAAGCGACCAGCGCCGGGCTGATCATCCTCATCTCCGGTGGCTACGCACTATGGCTCTGGAAAAAAACATAACAAATTTAAGACTGCACCCACAATTGATGGGCGCAGTCTTTTTTTATCCATTGTGTTCAGTACCAATAAACATTTTCTCCGATACTGACCGGTTATGACTGATTCGTTTTTTAAGAATATTTACATCAAAACGGCAACGTGCTATATTAATTACATAAAGCAATTATAATTTTCAAAACAAGGAGCAGGCTTATTATGGCAGAGTACATCAAATTGGATCCCGGCGCACTTACCAAGCTGCGCACCGTCAATCCCCGACTGATCTCCTATAACGTGGAGATGACCGAGGTCACCGGCGGCACCTTCTGGAAGGCTTACACCGACGGTCAGATCGACGGTACCGAGCAAGTACCCCCTGCCGATTTTTCCAAGGGAATTGCGGCCATGCATCAATGGTACGACCCCATTGACACCACCAACCCCCGTTTGATCAAGCTTGCCAAGGAACTGGGCAGCTGCTGGGTGCGCGTTTCCGGCACCTGGGCAACCAGAACTTACTACGATTTTGACGGAACAGGTATGCCTGAGGGCTATTTTAACCACTTGAAAAAAGATCAGTGGATCAACCTGTTAAACTTCGTCAAAGCAGTAAACGGCAAGCTGAAAATCTCCGTTTCCAACTGTGACGGTCTGCACTCCCATGACGAGCCCTGGAATCCCAGTCAAGCAAAACTGATTTTTGATTTAAGCCGGGAGCATGGCTGCCCTATTGAGGCGGTAGAATTTGTCAATGAGCCAAACATGCTCAAAAATACCGGTTTCCCCAAGGACTATACCGCTGCTGATTTTCGCCGGGATCAGGACATTTTCCACAAATGGGTTCGGGAAAACTACCCCGAATGTACCATCATCGGGCCCAGCGATACCGATCCCAATGCCATGAGTGTAGACGCACACGGTAATCCGCACCCCTGGGCAAACCAGAACCCCGATGAAACCGCCGGTATCGCTGCGGCGCTACCCTACTGCTCCACCGCTGAACTGATGGACGGCTGCACCGAAAAGCCGGACATTTTCAGCTATCACTACTACAACGGTGTTTCCGAACGTATGGCGGCAATGATGCCTTCTGCCTTTACTCCCTTTGAAGGCTGTATGAGTGAAGAATACCTGGGTGCAGCCGTCCACACCGCCCGCTGTTTCCTCAGCTATCGGGACAAGTATACCGCTCCCGGCGGCGAGATGTGGGTCACCGAATCCGGCGACGCCGGTGCAGGCGGGCATACCTGGGCCTCCACCTACGCAGAGGTCATCCGTACGCTCAACGAGATCGGCTCCTTTGCTACCGTCACCGACGGCGTCATCTTCCACAACACACTGGCATCCTCCGACTACGGCTGGCTGAAACACGGCAGCTTCATTCCCCGCCCCAGTTACTTTGCCGTTTTGCTTTGGAAAAAGCTCATGGGCAACACGGTATACGACTCCGGCGAAGGGATTCGCCCCGGTGCTCATATATTTGCTCATTCCCGCGCCGATGGCAAGGAAGGTGCTGCTTATCTTGTCATTAACAACTCCTGGACAGAAACAACTACCCTGGAATTACCCGGCAAAGCAGCGATCTATGTGCTCAGCGGCAAGGAAGGTATGCGCAGTCGGAGCATGTGCCTGAATGGGCGAGAGCTGATTTTAGGCGAAGACGATGCGCTGCCCGATCTGTCCGGCGAGACCGCCAGCGGAACGCTCGCACTTGCCCCTGGCTCCTGCGCCTTTATCGTAATTTAAACCTATCGCATATCAAAAGCGGTGCTGCTCACAAGGAGCAGCACCGCTTATTCAATTTTCAAGATATATTTCGATCACCTTAATATGAAACCGCTTGTGTGCATACCTTTCTTTTTTTACTTCAATAATTCATCAGACAGCCGCAGAATCTCCGGAGCAATTTTTTCTCTTTGCTTTTTCAGGACCCGGTTATAGATCGGATACGCCAACGCAACCAGCACCATACCAACAATACCCACAGCAATACCAATGACCATTGCAAAGCTACCCAACGCAACACCGATATCCGTCATAGCAAGACTCATACCGGTTCCCATAATTAACGCACCGGTGATGCCGACAGCAAGGGATGCCGCCTGCGCCTTTTTCGTTGGGATCCCATGGAGCTTGCGAAGCTGCCCCATCTTATCTTCCTCCCTGGGAAGATATTTTTCGCGGATATTCTCCACCTCCTGCTGCTGAGCAGCGGAGTAAGTAAAATTAAAACCTTCTTTATTTTCCATATTTCCCCCTCCGGATTTCTTTTGTTGCTTTCACAATGAGGACAACAGAAAGCGTTACAACCGTTATGCTAATTCCAGCTCCGGTCAAAATGATAAAAATTTGCTGGTTTTCTCGGGTCATCTCGCCACCAAACTGAGCAAACATCGCCGTTTCCAGGTTGAGCATAGAAACAAGCGCAGCAGACAGGCTGACGATTTTTGCCGTGGACATGACGGGGCTACCCATTTTTCGGTACTTCACCATATCCACGACGGACATGGTAAGGGCGTAAAATGTGTACAGTGCCATCACGTAAATCATCACGCCGGGATAATCGTAGCCCCTGTGCTGGTATAGGATCATCAGCACCGCACCACTAAGGGACAAGTTGATCAGCAGCAGGATACAGGCGCAAACGCGGGAGCGTTTCCACTCACCCAGCATATTGGTGCCAATCTTTTGGATGCGGACATACCGAACCAAAAGGAAACGCATCACCGCCATGATCACATAGTATACCGCCAGTACCATAAACCAATGGCTTCCCAGCATATGCCAGGACCAAAGGTTGATACCTACATAGAGCATACTGATCACAAAGGATATGGAT
Source organism: Faecousia sp. (assembly GCA_045589195.1). Taxonomy (GTDB): domain Bacteria; phylum Bacillota; class Clostridia; order Oscillospirales; family Oscillospiraceae; genus Faecousia. The sequence continues at coordinate 10,970 of JAZNFY010000057.1, forward strand.
AGTGATATATTCGTGCGGAATACTCTGTCCGTCATATAGCGATTGCCCAAGGGATTATCGTAGATCTTCTGTTTGATGGTGCTGTATTGTTTGGGAAGCACCATAGCGCAAAAGATCGTCACAACGCTGAGCGTATAAAACGCCAAAGCATAAACAACATAGGCAGGAATCGTCTTCTCCATCCCTTTGACGAAAATAAGAATCAGCGCTACGGCACTGGCGATTACCAGGATCACCATCATCCAAATGGGAGGAAACAGCAGCTTCTTCCCAATTTTCTTCCAATCCATATGGTCACCTCTTAAATTTGACTGTAAAGGTGCTGCCCTGGCCGTAAACGCTCTGGACACTGATCTCGCCGCCCAAGATATCTACCACTCGTTTAACCAACGCAAGGCCCAGGCCATTGCCCTGGGTGGCGTGGGAGGTATCTCCCTGATAGAATTTTTCAAAAATGTGCATGCCGGTTTCCGGCTTCATGCCGCAGCCGGTATCGCGGATGGATACAACAATACTATCATTCTCTGTCTTCAAAGTAACACAAATCGTTCCGTTTTCCGGGGTGAATTTTACTGCATTGGAAATCAGATTATTCCACACAAGACTTAAAAGTTCCGGATCGGACTGAATACGCACATCGTCCTGGATATCCGTATCGATTTCCAGATTTTTGGCTTCCCAAGCATCTTCGAACCCAAGAAGACATTCGCAAAGCTGCTCCCCCAGATCAAAATTCTGAGGTGTGGGGAATATCTGCTGATTTTCCAATTTATTTAACTTCAAAATGTTGGTAACAAGCTGCGCCAAGCGACGGGCTGCTTCGGAAATGGCTTTGGCATATTCGCATCTTTCTTCCTCGGTAATACCAGGGCGCTGGAGCATAGTAGCATAATTGTCCATAACTGCCAGGGGTGTTTTCAACTCATGAGACACGTTGGCAATGAAGTCCGTTCTAAGGGTCTCCGTTCCGGAAAGCTCCTCTGCCATTTTATTGATCGCTGTGCCGATCTGATTAAAGCCGTCGGTACCTGCCCCGTGGATCGACGGAACCCGCACTGAAAAATCTCCCCGTGTAATTTTTTCTGCCACCTCAACGATCCGTTTTACCGGCCGTTCTACTGTGATCTTTCGGCGAATATAATCGGCAGTCCCAAACAGAAATGTAATCAACAGCACATTGCCAAAGGTCAATTTTGCCGCTACACCAACATTATTCGCATCCAATGCCAGTCCCATAGAATCCGCAAGGACACGCAAAAACAGCATCATGCAGCAGCTGACAGCAAATCCCACTGTCAGAAAAAAGACAGCATAATTATTGACTGATTTCAAAACTTGCCGAAAGGTAAGCTTCTTCATTTGATCACCGCCTTGTAACCCAGACCGTGAACGGTCTTGATCTCAAAGTCTTCGCAATTCGACAGTTTGGAGCGGAGCTTGGTCATATACACATCCACCGCTCTGGGCGCGGTTTCTGTATCCGCGTCCCAAAATTCATCCATCAGCTGCTGCCGGGTGAAGGTCTTTTTGGGGTAAGATAGCAGCTTGTAAAGGATATTGAATTCCCGGTTAGTAAGGGGAATTTCTTCATCACCCAGCATAGCAATACGTTCATCCATATCCATGGTAAAACTACCGACTTGCAAGGTTCGGGAGCTTGCGATCTTTGCCCGGCGCAGCAGTGCGCCGATCCGCAGAAACAGCTCGTCCAGATCGATAGGCTTGACCATATAATCGTCCACACCGATGCGGAAACCTCGCTGCTTGGAGGCGAAGTCATCTCTTGCAGTCATAAACAGGATAGGCATATTCTCGTTCAGGCTGCGGATGGTCCTTGCAAATTCAAATCCATCGATGCCGGGCATCATAATATCCGACACGATCAGGTCAAACATGGTGCCATACATCGCATCATAGGCTTCGTTTGCATCCAGGCAGCCGGTCGCCTGATAGCCGCTGGCGTTCAAAAACGCACAGACCGTACGGTTGAGATCCTTGTCATCTTCCACAACCAAAATCTGAAACATATCGCTTTCCTCCGCATTTTATGATTTTCTATTATACATCTTAACAGGCAAATGTTAAAGTTTTGTTTGCGTTTTACTGTTTTTCATTTTTTCTACAAAAACCGATTCTGAATTCAATCAGAAAAAGCACGAATCTTGTACCCGCAGTTTTGATTTCTAGCGATTTTTCTTTTGTTGTCTTGAAAACAGGAAAAGCGGGAGGTGTACTCCCGCTTACTTTAACCCTTCATAATTTTTTCGCTGAGTTTCATAATCTCAGGTGCGTATTTTTTCTTGCGGGCATTAAGCATCCTCTTGTAGATGGGGTAGGTACTCAGTGCCATACCCATGCCCAAAACACCAATAGCGATGCCGGGAATCATGGCGCTTGCCAAACCGATAATCGCGCCAATGTCGGTCATAACGAGACTCATACCTGCTCCCATGATAACGGCGCTGACGCTGCCGTAGGTGTATGCAAATACATATGCAAGTTTTTTAACTTTGGCATCCAACTCTTTCAACGCATCCAATTCAGTATGCTGCTTTTCTGTGTACTGGGTGCGAATCTTCTGCACCAGAAATTCCTGATCGTTACTACTCATATCAATTACCTCTTTCTTAAATTTTTTGTGTACATCTGTGCACTTTCATTTCAAATGCCGGCATTACGGCTGGCTTCCTGGTTTTTCTCGATCATAGCCTTCTGAGCAGCCTCCCGGGCTTCCATATCGGCCTTGATTTTTGCTTGACGTGCTTCGGTGGCGGCAGTTACACGAGCCTTTGCTTCCTCTGTGGTTTCGCCTTCCTTAGCCATGAAGGTGTTTACAAAAGCATCCTCCACCTTCTTGTAGGCACCCACAACAGCCTCGCCGACCTTGCCGGTTTTCAGGTTTCCCTCTTTATCCAGCATGACGCCGGACATCTTATCAGTGATGCCGGTGAACCCCTCCACGACGCCGTTTTCAATCTTCTTGTAGCCGGTTACAACACCGTCTTCGATCTTCTGATAGCCTTGGACTACGCCGTTAGAAATTTTCTCCATGTGGTCTGCAAACTTCGCCATAACACTAATCTCCTTTGATTTGTTTTCTTTTGATGGCATCATTCTATCCAAGAGTTTATTCCGAAAAGTTCAAGTTTTGTTTCTGAAATATTAATTTGCAAAAATTCCAGCCTGTGCAGCTTCAAAACCGCACAGGCTGATACATTACTGACTATTTTTTCTTGTTGTCTTTTGAATTACAGTTATGCAATTAAGATGCACGCAGTATAAGTAATCGTTTTTTCTCCGTGATGATAAAGGACTCCGGCATCCCGACAAACCTGGGTCACAAAGAGTCCGTACCCCTCCATGCTGGACACAGCCTTTTGTGGAAAACGGCAGGGCTCTGGGTAGGTGCACTGCTTGCAGACTCTACATCCACCTGCGCCTAAACACAGCGCATCCGGATACTCTTTCCGTAGTTCTTCTACGAGAGCATAAAAGTTTTCCATATGCCGCTGCTCTGTTTCCCGATAGCATTTGGAATCCACATTTTTTCTCATGTAACCCACGGATTGCAATAGGATTCCCCGAGTATACCGATTCATTTTTTGCTGACAGTCCTCAATGGTGCCGACAGCCGGCGGACAAGTCCAGTTTTTGTTATACCCACCACATTTATCCTCAGCACACATAGCACGAACGTCCTCTCGGGCCATTAGCGTTTGAGGATCTATGGCAACCGCTATATCAAACCCAATTTCTTTTGCCTTTTCCAGCCATCGGACGATGGGATCTTCTATAAAAAGCATGGCTTTGGCAAAGGTTCTGGGGAATGTCGGCAAACTGGCTAATTCCAGAAACTCGGTCTTTTCAACCAGTTTCCGGGTAAACGGCAACAACGCCTTATCCAATGCAAGCATTTTCCCGCCACTAAGGGCCGCATTGCCCACAACTTCAATTTTATCTAAAAGCTCCTCCGGCAGCAAGCCAATGCGGCAGGCATTGGAAGGATTTAAAAAAACTGCCGAAAGCACCGGCAAGCTTAACCTTTTGAATATCCTTAACCTCTACACCCAGCTGCTCGGCCAATGAAATGATCCCAGCATGGATTGCGCCCTTGGCTAACTGCACCTGACGAAGGTCTTCCTGAGTCAGATAAACCGTTTCTGTCAGGTGGAGAGTCTTATCCTCAGTTAATATTTTCCCCGCTTATTGATCAATCCCAGCTTTAAGCCTACGGCAACCGCATCCACCAACCCGGAACCACAGATGCCTTTTGCTGCCCCGCCGCCAATTACTGAACATACAACTTTCCCTTTTTCAGTCCACACATGATCAACAGCGCCAACAGCCGCCCGCATACCAAGGCAAATATTGGCGCCTTCCAGCGCAGGTCCGGCAGCTGTTGCGCAGGCAATCATACGCTCTTTATTGCCTAAAACCATTTCTCCGTTCGTTCCAATATCCACCAATAAAGTAAGCTCATTTTGCTCGTAAAGCTTTGTGGAAAGGATGCAGCCTACGGTATCAGCACCAATAAATCCCGCAATATCCGGCACGATCAGCAGCTGCGCTTCGGAACAAATAGGCAGTATTTCTTCACACAAAACAGACTTTGCTTCTGTCAAAACAGGCGCAAACGGAATCTCCGACAGATTTTCCGGAAGGATTCCAAAAAAACAGCTGCTGCATAGCAGAATTACCTACAATGGAAACCACACCGATCTTTTGGGGCAAAATCCCGGCATCTTCGCAAACTGTTTGGATTAAATCTGTCATTGCGCGTCTAATTAGCTTCATAAGTTGCGCAAAATCTCCCCGTACTGCTTTTTGAATCCGGGTAATCTCATCGGCGCCATAGGCAACCTGGGGATTCAGCATACTGCTTTTTGCCAGTTCTTTTCCGGTATTTCCATCCAGCAAAGAACAAACAACAGAGGTAGTTCCAATATCAAAGGCTAACAGATAACCTTCCTGGATCGGGTCAACACTTTGCTCTACGCAAGATTTCTCCTGTAAAATACGAACCTCCGATTGGAGAAGCTCCACCGTCATATCCCGGTCAACAGTCGTTTTACAGGCAATCACTTCAACGCCATTTACCAGCATCCTGCATTTTCCGCACACGCCATTGCCTCCACAGGGAGCATCCGGGTAAATTCCGTTTTCTTTCAGGACATCCAAAAGATTTACAGCCGCTGAAACAAACAGCTTCCGATTGATTTCAGGCAAAGTAATGATCGGCATGGTAACACCCTCTATCTCATTTCTACATCTAGAATAAACGAAAACAGCGATTTTTGCAATCGCCTATTGTCCATTGACATTCTTCCTCAAAATGATTATACTATATTTATATGAACGTGTTCGCAAAGGAGGCCCTATGCCTAAGATTATAGCCAACTTAAAAACCATTCTGATAACCGAAGCCCAAAAGCAGATTGAAGAATCCGGCTATGGCGCTGTCACAATCCGCTCCGTCGCAAAAGCTTGCGGTGTAGGTGTAGGAACGGTGTACAACTACTTTTCTTCCAAGGAAGCATTGATTGCCACCCATCTGCTGGAAGATTGGAAAGAATGTGTTAACACAATACAATATACAGCAGACCGCGCTGAGCATCCCCAACCGGTTTTGAAGTGCATATATGAGCAGCTCGTGAGCTTTGCCAGTCGTCACGAAGCAATTTTCCGGGATGAAGCTGCAGCCGCAGGTTTTGCCGGCTCTTTCAGTCAGTATCATGATCTACTCCGTTCCCAGCTTGCAGCGCCGCTGCGTAAATTTTGCAACAGTAATTTTACCTCATTGTTTGTTGCAGAAAGCCTGCTGACATGGTCTATGGCAGGAAAATCCTTCGAAGAACTCTATGATATACTGGAAAAAATTTTTTAAGGAGAGATGCGTTATGTCCAGCTTTGAAAATCTGCGTGTGGTAGATAACTTCTATCAGACATCCCTGTTTTTCCCCATGCCCACAGTAGTGATCTCCACTCTGTGTGAAGATGGCTCCACCACCTTAGGACCTTACTCTCTGGTGCAGCCTTACTATGTTGCCGGCAAGGATTACTATGCCATGCTGCTTTCCTGCCGCAACAGCTCCAACACCGCCCAAAATATTCTGCGCAGCGGAAAATGTGCCATCAACTTTGTAGACGACAGTCCCAAAACCTTTAAGGAGTGCGTTAAGCTGAGTTGGCCCGGTGATAAGCCCGAGGACAAGATGCCGAACTGCAAATTCAAATTGGAACAAGGTCAGGCAGAGGGTGAGCGTCCCATGGTGCTGACGGATGCCATACAGGTTATTGAATGCACCTGGGTCCGGGAACTGGACAACGCGCAAAACGATCTGCCCGGTGAGCTCCACGGCTACGAGCCGCCCTACCACGATTTCAACGGCATCACCAGTAAATTCGGCGCCCACTTCATTTTAAAGGTGGATAAGATTCTAATGAAGAAGAAGTATGCTGACGCCATCATCAACGGCGTGAAAGCCTCCGACTTCCCTGCCCTGCCCGTGGATTACGGCTACCGTGACAGTAAGAACTTCTGGTTTCACCGAAAGACCCGTATGCGCGCCGAACTGCTGCCCATCCGCAAGCAGAGTTTGGATTCCGTACGCTACGCCGCTGACAGAGCCGATGATAAGGTCAAGTTCACCGACGATGCCCTGGAAACCATCCTCAATGTGCCTCGTGTGTTCCTGCCGTTGGTACTGAAAGGCTGTGTGGAATGGGCAAAAGAAAATAATTGTGAACTGATTACCGCTGCGGAGATGAAAATCATTAACGATAAGCGGGCAAAAGAAAAAGCTAAAAAATAATAAGGAGGATACACAAAATGAAGGTTGTTCTGGCTGGTGCCTTCGGTAATCTGGGCGCCGAAATTCTCAAATGTCTGTGTGCCGCAGGTCATGAGGTTGTAGCCGCTGACCTGAAAGAGCGGGAAGTAGAAGGTTGCGAAGGGAAATATGTCTTCAAGGCCATCAATGCTACCGACCCCACAACACTTTCCGGTCTGTGCGATGGTGCTGAGGTAGTCATCACCACCATGGGTCTGACCGGCGCGTCCACCAAGGTCACCTCTTACGATATCGATTATCAGGGAAATATAAACCTGTATGCCGAGTGCAAGAAGGCCGGTGTAAAGAAATTTAACTATATCTCCGTTATCTCCTGCGACGAGCCCGGTGCTGAGAAAGTACCGATGCTTCATGCCAAATTCCTGGTGGAACAGGAAATCAAAAAAGAGCCTATGAACTGGGTCATCTACCGTCCCACCGGATACTTCTACGATATTGCAAAGGTATTTAAGCCTTACATTGACAAAGGTGAGATGCAATTGCTGAAAGGCTACGGCGGTGTTAAGGCAAATGTGGTGGATTGTCCCGACTTTGCCCAATTTATCGTTGACCACATGTGTGATACCAATGTCACCTACAATGTAGGCGGCAAGGAAACTTATACATACGAAGAAATGGCACAAATGTGTTTTGATGCAGCCGGCAAACCCATGAAGATCAAATGGGCGCCCATCTGGCTGTTCGGCATCCTTGCCAACCTGCCAAAGATCAAAAAAGCAGGTAAGCATGATATTATCCTGTTCTCCAAGTGGACACTGAGTCATGATCTGGTGGGCGATACCTGCATTGGTGACAAGAGTTTTGCCGAGTACTTGAAGGTCTACTTCGGAAAGGAGCAGTAATATGTGGAATTGGGGTCATCTAGGTATTTTCTTCGCATTGAGTCTGTTAGTCTGCTTATGCGGTTTTAAGAAATACGTCTACTTCATGTCCATTGGCTACGGTTTTTCCGTTGCCATCATCGGCGCAGCCATGGCAGTGATGAGCATTGCAGGGATATATCCTGCATCCGGCATTGCCCACTACATCCAATTTGTCCTGTTTGTGGTCTACGGTTTCCGGCTGTCCGGTTTCCTGCTGATTCGTGAGATCAAAAACGCAGCTTACCGAAAGACTCTGGCAGAAGCCACCGGCGACGAGAGCAAAATGCCCATCTTTGTTAAGTTCTTTATGTGGGTTTTCATGGGCATTCTGTATGTGGCACAGACCTCCGGCGTAGCGTTCCGCCTGTTTAACGGTGCCGGAAATACGGTTTGCCAGTGGATTGGTATTGCCATTTCTGCCGGCGGTATCATTTTGGAAGCTGTTGCTGATCAACAGAAGTCCAAGCAGAAAGCCGAGCGCCCTGACATGGTGGCAACCAAGCAGCTGTATAAAATCGTTCGCTGCCCCAATTACTTCGGTGAAATCCTGTTTTGGACCGGTGTTACTGTGTCCTGTCTGGATATCCTGCAAGGTGCAGGTCAGTGGGTCACCGTGATCATTGCTTACATTCTCATCGTATTTATTATGTTTAACGGCGCTCAGCGTCTTGAAAAGCGGCAGATGGCACGCTACGGTGATAACGAAGAATATAAGACTTATGCCGACAATACTCCCATCATCATTCCCCTGCTGCCTATTTATCATTTGAACAAACAGTAATCGCAAAAGGGGCATCCTCGGATGCCCCTTTTATAGAAAGAGAGGTACATATGTATAATTTTACAGTTCCTATGGCGCTGATGGACTTTGTTCCTGTGGCTTTCTTTGGCATTACCGCAGTACTGCTGCTGCAAGATCTGTACAATAAAATGTGCAAGGGTGCCTATGCGCTGCTGGCAACAGGTGCAGTAAATGTGTTTATGGCAGGCTTTTGTAAGGCTACCTGGAAACTGCTGTATGCCGCCAACATCTGCAACTTTGTTGCATTGGAAGAAATGTTTATGCCCGTCAACTCTCTGGGTCTGCTGTTTGTGGGTCTGAGTCTGATTGGCATGCTTATTTGGAAACGCAAAAGTGCCGTACTCTCTGTTGCGCCGGTGGCCTTTACCAGCAGCATGCCCTTTATCATGATGATGGTAGTGGGTCTGGGCGGTCTCTGTGCCGGACTGAGCGTCTTAGCCGCCAAAATGAAGAAAGGCACTGTCACAATTCTGTTTATCCTGTCCTTTATCTGCGCCATGGCTATGGGCTACATGTCCAGCAAGGATTCTACTGAGGCCTGGGTTAACTGGGTGGAACAAAGCATCAATACCGTTTCACAGCTGTGTCTGATGCTGGGCGTTATCTCGCTGCATAAAAACGGCTTAAAAGAATGGATGTGGGAAGGAGCAAACGCATGACACAGACAAGCAATATGCTGCTAACGCTTGCCGAGTTTTGCGGTTTTTCCGTGGAAGACCCTAAGCAAACGCAGGAGCTGAAAGTAAGTGGAATGAAATTTAAAATCCGCACTTACCACGCTCCAAATCTGGGGCATGTATCTGTCATGGAAGCCTCCGGCTTCTTTGGCCTGATGAAAATGGATACTCTGATCATTACGCCAACAGAAAAGGATATGCCGCTATTTTCCTACGACCGGGTTCATGCTATGGGCAACGATACGCTGATCTTTGAACTCTATGACACCCTGCTGGGCAGCACCGACCTGTCCGCCTTAGATGGAGTAAAGCAAACTGCCGCCTACTTACCGGATCATGATCTGGGAACACATTGGTATGACTCTATAAAACTGCCCCAAAGCCTTTCCAAGAAGGGCAAGAAGGCAGACAGTTCTGCTTTTGACGCCACGGCGACCCACTATCTTGTCAAATACCTGGAAGCATCAAAAACTGCTGCCGTCTGCGAAGCTGCGCCCAAACGTAAAAAAGCCGGCTTATATGTGGAAGGTCTTTTACAAAACGGCGGTCCGTCCACAGATGTGTTTAAAAAAGGGATTGGTGAAGAAAAAACCGCAGATTTGTTCCGCAAGGTATTGTTTGCCACAGAAGAATAATAAAGCTGCCGGAACGATGGATGTGCTTTTTACAATTTACGTATTCTGTTCTGTATATTGTATGACGATTACAAACCAACAAATCAGGCCATACACCACACTAGCGATTGTTCCGTAGGCGATAACAGGACCTGCTATTTTAAACATATTAGCACCCACGCCTAAAATTCAACCCTCTGCGTGTGTCAACTTAGGACCCATATATTCGTGTTCCGTTAGGACCCAATATTTACATTAAAGCGACGGTGTGGTATAATAAAATTAAGGGGGTGGATTATTATGTTGGCAATTCAAACTTGCCGTTTTTTGATCGGAACTAAAATTCCGTTTTCCGATTGCCCCAAGATTGTTCAAACCTTTTTGAATCAGCAAAATCTTCATTACGATCGATTCCTATACTATTTTCACGATAACTTCGGTGGACTTCCTAAAATCATGAAAGACTGCCCTCATATTGGTCCTATGCGTTCACGCCCTTCAAATGCGGGAGAACTTTTTTACTTATCCAACATTGAGGAAGATACAAGTTGCACAGAAGATGAGATCATATCCGTTGTGCCGAAGATTCACCGCAGATACGGACTCAGCGAAGCCCATATCATCTATCAGGACATTGACTTTTTTGAGCAAAAAATCCCGGCTATTTTGCAAACTCCCGGAAACACCCCTTCCTGTATCAAGGGGTCCAGTATTACACTCTATCGCGATTCTGTTTTTCCCAGATAGAACAGCATCGACCTGAAAATTATTATCCACAACGGAACAAACACCTATGACCCTACTCCATATTTTGAAGCAATGCAGCAGCTTCTTCCCGGTGTGCGCTACATGGGGTTCGTAGAATGTTGCCTAACTACCGAAGAGCAATTGTTGTATGACCAACTGAATGAACGTGCTACTCCTTTTGTTCAAAACGCCTGCACCCATTTTGGAAAACAGCTTCCCGAACGCATTACCTCTACTCCTGCCATATTAGATGCTCCCAAGCTTTCGGTTGCCCCCGCATTAAAAAGGCTTGGCAAGCAGTACGGTTATTCCTATGTTAAGCATGAGTACGGATGTTTCTATGTCCAGAAACGAACAGAAAATGGGCACTATATTGTACTGGATATCGATGTCGGCCCTATGTTTAAGGGTGTTGGACTCTTAATCCGCTATGTGGGTGCAGGTTTTGACCATCGTGTCGGCTCCACATTCCGCTATCCGCAGGATCAAAATGATTTGGAAGAGTACTTGCTGCAAATATTTGAAGCTTTAGCTTCCGCGGAAAAAGATGTTATCCCGGCACTGGACACTCATTATCTCCCTACTCCGGATTGGTTTTCTTACATCTCATAAAAATGCCGCCTGTTACAAAACAGGCGGCATTTTCACAGTCAAACCAAAGTTGTTATCCAATAAATCAAGCCATAAACTACAGAAGCAGACACACCATAGACGATAACAGGTCCTGCAATGGTGAGCATTTTCGCACCGACGCCCAGGATGAAGCCCTCTGCGTGTGTCCAGTTAGGCCCCATATATTCGTGTTACATTAGGACTAAAACTTCAAATACATTTACATCAAAATGGCAGTGTGGTATAATAAGAAAAAACACAAGAAAGGAGAAGTATATGAAATCCATTTTTTCGCAAACTGCAAAACATAGTATTGCGAACACAACTTGTCCTGTATGCCTTAACGACCTCCCGCAATTGATTCGTAAGCATACCGATTGGGATTACACCTGTACACAAACAGATAGCGGATACTATTTGAAGCCTACATTTCACAACATGCCGTGTCGTAATTCTTTTGTCCCTGAAATTGATGTTGTTGTTTCCCATAACAATGCGCAGATCGTTTTGCATATGAGCGGACAGCCGGTAAAATCTGTTCGTGTATTTATGGCTATTTGGTTTAGTTTTGCACTGATGATGGAAGTATTTCTCCTTGCCCTGGCAATTACTTCTAATTTGGATAGCCTTTTCCCTGTTTTTATTCCGCTTATTATGTGTGCATTTGGTTATCTTCTTTGTAAAATAGCCACAGGATCTACCTTTAGGTCTGTTGTAAAGGCCATTCAAAAAGAACTAAAATAGTCTTTACCCCTGTGCAATAAACGGATTGACCGATTTGGTCAAGCCGTTTTTGTTAGAATAAAGTTGTTATCCAATAAATAAGTCCATAAACTACACTTGCACTCACGCCATATACAATCACCGGTCCCGCTATGGTGAACATCTTGACACCAACGCCTAATACAAAGCCCTCTGCTGCTGTCAATATAGGACACACCGTTTTGTAAAAATATTTACATTAAATCAGCGGTGTGGTATAATAAAAAAAAGCGAGGTGTTTAGAATGGATTCTCAAGGACAAAATTTATTTGACATCAAAAAAATTTCTTCTGAAATACAACAATTTTTACCCGATATTGAATGGGAAATAGATTCCGGTTTTGATTATATTTCCTTGACTTATCCAAATATTAAGAACCCACGCTTTCCTTTAATTGTTACCATAAACGAGGAAGAAGGTATTTTTGTTGATTTAAGTAATTGCGGTGGTATTTTAGAATGTCATTCCGATGTTTCTGAAGTAGTCGAACTTATTAAAGACGTACTTAATGATAAACTGGCAGTGGCTATTGCCTATCCGGATGAAGAAAAATTTGAAAAACAAATTCGATATTCAATGATGAGCTCCTACGTGTTAGATAGCATCGAAGATATTGCCGATTTTGATAATTTTATTAATAGAATCTCTAAACCGCGTTCTTTTCTTAACAGACTTAATGTTTTTGCTTTTCACGGAATAATTGAAGTTTCCAACTGGTCGGGAAGTAGGTATTATAAGTTTTATCGTAAATAAAAATCGTCGCCGAGATGGCGACGATTTTTTAAAACAATGTGGTTATCCAATAAATAATTCCATACACTACACTTGCAACCGTGCCATATACAATAACTGGTCCTGCGATTGTGAACATCTTTGCGCCGACGCCCAGGATGAAGCCTTCTGCTTGTGTCAAGTTAGGACCCATACATTCGTGTTATATTAGGGCTAAATTTCTTAAATTTGGTGTCGATTCAGACCGAAAAAAGTATTAAGTAATTTCGAGGGATCCTGTTTTACAGGATCCCTCATCACGGTTTTCAAAGACTGCTTTACACCCGACCACCAATCTTCCGGATTCTGCTCGGACCAGCCCGGATGGGGAGTTGAAACCGGATAAGACACCGTTGCGCTGCGTAGTACCTGACCGTTGTCAAAAACGATGGTTTTACAGCCGGAGGTGCCTATATCAATTCCTATCAGCAGTTTTCTTTCCATTGCTTCACCAATTTTCTAAAACAGGCAGCGCTTAGTCATTAGCCATGGCGCTGTCAAATGCCACATCGGATTTGTCGAAATCCATTTTCTTCGTGTATTCATAGGACTCGGTAGCGCCGTGTATACGGTCCATGCCGCTGTCTTCCCACTCGATCGAGAGAGGGCCCTTATAGCCCATCTGGTTGAGCTCACGGATGATAGCGTCAAAGTCTACGTCACCATGCCCCATGGAAACGAAGTTCCAGCCTCTGTGCGTATCGCCAAAGGTTATGTGAGAGCCGAGAATACCGGTGCGGCCATCCAGATTCAGCTTCACATCCTTCATGTGGACGTGATAAATGCGGGTGGAGAAATCACGCAGGAACAGCTCCGGCTTAACGCCCTGCCACAGCAGGTGGCTGGGGTCAAAGTTGAAACCGAGAGTTTCACGGTAGTTGAATTTCTCCAGCAGCTTCTTCGCCGTGTAATAGTCAAAGGCTATTTCGGTGGGGTGAACCTCGAGAGCAAACTTTACGCCGACCTCGTCAAATACGTCGAAAATGGGGCTCCAAAGCTCCACGATCTCGTCAAAGCCGGCCTCCACCATCTCATCCGAAGTCTGGGGGAAGCTATACCAGAACTTCCAGATAGGGCTGCCCATAAAGCCGGTAACGACCTTGCAGCCCATTGCTGCTGCAGCACGTGCGGTATATTTCATTTCTTCTATTGCCCACTTGCGGATCTCGTCAGGCTTTCCTGCGAACTGCGAGGGGGCAAAGCCGTCAAGTCTGGGATCCCAAAGATCGCCCACACACTGGCCGGTCAGGTGACAACCCAAGGCCCAAACATTCAGACCGTATTTCTCAAGGATGGCCTTTTTCTCAGCCACATATTCCGGGTCAGAAGCGGCCTTGCGGACGTCAAAATCAGCCCAGGTAGCGATCTCGATTCCGTCATACCCCATGGCAGAAAGCGTCTTACAGGCTTCTTCAAAGGAAAGGTCGGCCCATTGGCCGGTGAATATTGTGATAGGTCTTGCCATAGTGAATTCCTCCTAATATTTATAGTTGTTTATACCTCTACCCAAGCGGAATTGTTCTTTCCGCTTTCTACGACAGCGTACAGATATTTGATGCCGTTATATCCATCCACAGCGGTAGGATAATCCAGATCTGCTTCGCTCAATTCTTCACCCGCTATTTTCTTGGCTACCGAATCGATGAAGGAATCGTAGATGTTTGCAAATGCTTCATAGAGGCCTTCGGGGTGACCGCTGGGAATGCGGGATACATCCGCGGCACGACCGTAGATATAGCCGCAGCCTCTGGAGAATATCTGGACAGGCTCGCCCTTGGCGCAGAACTTCAGGTATTCGCAGTCCTCCTCATGCCACTCCAGCATGCCTTTTGTGCCATACACTCTGATGGCGAGACCGTTGCGGTGACTGATGGCAACCTGGGAACACCAATAGTTGCCCGTGGCACCGTTGTCATACTCCACCAGAATATTGGCGTTAAGATCCAAAGCCATACCAAAGTAGTCAAGCTTTGCCGCCACACGCTTTACGTTCAAACCGGTCACATAGTGGATGGTGTTTTCGATATGTGTGCCAATATCACCGACGCAGCATGAAATGCCGGCCATTTTGGGATCGGTGCGCCATACGGACATCTGCACAGTCTGACTTTCGGATGGATCAAGGCTGTCAATAAGCCATTCCTGAGGGTACTCGGCATTGACGTTGATAATTTCGCCCAGCTTGCCGTCCTTGACCAGCTGCCGTGCAAATTTGACCATGGAATTTCCGGTATATCCATAGTTCACGCCAAAGAGCAGATTCTTTTCTGCCGCCAGCTTTACAAGCTCCTCCGCCTGACTGAGTTCAAAGCAAAGAGGCTTTTCGCACATGACGTGTATACCGGCTTCGAGGAAGGCCTTGCATGCGTCAAAATGCGTGTTGTTGGGAGTGGTAATGGCAACAAAATCAATGCCGTCCTCCCGGGCAGCCTCTGCCTTCGCCATTTCTATGAAGTTTGCATAGGTCCTCTCGGGTGCAATACCAAATTCGGCAGCAGTTTCAAGAGATTTTTCCAGCTTTGACGAGAAGCAGCCTGCAACAAGCTCTGCTTTTCCGTCCATGGCGATGGCCTTGCGGTGGGCATCGCCTATAAAAGCGCCGGGGCCACCACCTACCATGCCGTATTTGAGGGTTTTCTTCATGTACATTATCTCCTTCCATGATTAAATTGAACAAGTTTTTGAGCGACTAAATGAAGGGTTGCCAGTATGAAACACAAGTTGAAGCGGGTCACGCTACTCCTATCAAAGGATAATACAAATATTTCGAATAGTGAATAGATTTCGAATAGTCAATAGAATACGAAAAATTCGTTTTCTTTTTGCAATTAAGTCTGGACTTTGCCGGTGAGTTCTGGTATTGTGTGTCCCTGCCAAAGGAGGTGGCGACATGCGAAATATCATAGAGGAACTATACTACGGCAACATCACTCCGTGCGATCGGGACATCATCAAAGGCGGCAGCTACGCTCATCTGCTGCACTTGGTAACGCGAAACGAGGATGAGCTGATGCAGACGCTGACGCAGGCTCAGCAGGAGAACTTTGAGAAGTTCAAAGACTGCGCATCGGAAATCAATGATGCCAACGAGCTAACGGCCTTCGCCATCGGCTTCAAGCTCGGTATGCTGCTGGCGCTGGAAGCCATGATCAGCACCAGGCCTCGTAAGGTTCTTAATTTCTTTTCAGCTCAATACCTTTGGGATCTTGAACTTCAAAAAGTGTTGCACTTAGTTTGACAAATCACTGCCAAAGTATACATTTTAACCGCAAAACAGGATGTTATTGACGACGCCTTCCAAGTATTCCTGCCGTCCGGAGCCGGGCAATGCGGGCGCGCCCATGTTCTCTGCATAGGCAGCCAGTTCTTCCAATGTTGCTTCACCGGAACGAATCTTGACACCGATACCGGAATTGTAAGAAGAATAACGCTCAGCAACGAAGTTATCAATTCTTCCGTCTTCGATGATCTTCGCAGCCTTCAGAAGACCCAGAGCAAAAGCATCCAT
This sequence comes from Faecousia sp., assembly GCA_045589195.1. Classification (GTDB taxonomy): domain Bacteria; phylum Bacillota; class Clostridia; order Oscillospirales; family Oscillospiraceae; genus Faecousia. The sequence goes on from JAZNFY010000057.1 coordinate 27,178, forward strand.
GCCCAGAATGTAGGCGTGGAACATATCCTCCATGGTGTAGGAAGGACGGCGGTTTTTGGCATCGAAGTTGAAGCCGCCTGTCAGGCCGCCAGCCTTCAGTACTTCATACATGCACATGGTGGTCTCATAGACATTGAAGGGGAACTCATCGGTATCCCAGCCCAGCAGGTAGTCGCCCTGGTTGGCATCGATGGAGCCCAGCATGCCATTGATGGCAGAGATCCGCAGATCGTGCTGGAAGGTGTGGCCTGCCAAGGTCGCGTGGTTGGCTTCGATATTCATCTTGAAATCCTTATCGAGCCCATACTGGCGCAGGAAGCCGATTGCGGTAGCTGCGTCGAAGTCGTACTGATGCTTCATGGGTTCCTTGGGCTTGGGCTCGATGTAGAAATCGCCCTTGAAGCCGATGCTTCTGCCGTACTTCACAGCCATTTTCATCAGAGCCGCTATGTTCTCCTGCTCGAACTTTACATCGGTGTTCAGCAGGGTCTCGTAGCCTTCTCGACCGCCCCAGAAAACATAGCCCTTACCACCCAGCTTCACGGTGATGTCCAGAGCCTTCTTGACCTGAGCTGCTGCGAAACAGAACACGTCAGCGGAGTTGGTGGAGCCTGCGCCATTCATAAATCGGGGATTGGAGAACATGTTGGCAGTACCCCACAGGCACTTGATACCGGTTTGATTCATCTTCTCCAGAATGTAGTCGGAGATCTCATCCAAGCGGCGGTTGGTCTCCTTGATATCGTCAGCTTCGGGAACGATATCCACATCGTGGAAGCAGAAATACTGGATGCCCAGTTTCTGCATAAACTCAAAGCCGGCATCAACCTTGGCCTTGGCGTGCTCCATGGTGCCCTTCTCGGCACCGAAGGACTTGTCAACAGTATCACGACCGAACATATCGGTGCCACCGGCGCAGAGATTGTGCCACCAAGCCATGGCGAAGGGCAGGTGCTCCTTCATAGGCTTACCAGCGACGATCTGATCAGGGTCATAGAACCTAAAGGCCAGAGGATTGGTGGAATTGGGACCCTCATAGGGGATCACGGGAATATCGGGAAAGTACATAATTTTACCTCCAATTATTGAATTTCTGGGAACAGTGCCTTGACAGCAGGATAGATTTTCTTAAACTGCTGGTAGCGTGCTTCATACTTGGTAACCAGTTCAGGTTCCGGCTTAATCACATCCGCCACAGCGCACAGCTTGTTACAGCAGGATTTTACGCTATCATACTCGCCGCAGGCAACCATAGAAAGCATTGCCCCACCCATGCCGGGGCCTTGCTCAGACACAGGAACTTCCAGCTCACAATTCAGCACATTGGCAAAAATCCGCTTCCAAAGAGGACTCTTGGCACCGCCGCCGCAGATTTTGGATGTGTTGATGGTGATACCGAGACTTCTTGCCACTTCGACGCTATCACGAATTGCAAAGGCGACACCCTCCAGAACCGCCTGAACCATATCAGCACGGGTAGTATCCATGGTCATACCAATGAATGTTCCTCTTGCGTTGGTATCGTTGATGGGACTACGCTCGCCCATCAGGTAAGGTAGGAAGAACACATGGTTCTCTCCCAGTTTTTCCTCGGCGATCGGTGCCTGTTCTGCGGCATGGTCATTGGTCCCGAAGATATCCTCCAGCAGCCACTTGTTGCAGGAAGCCGCACTGAGCATACAGCCCATCAAATGCCAGCCGCCATCGCCATGGGCAAAGGTATGGAGTGCATTGTTTGGATCAACACTGAATCTTTCTGAGGATATAAACACCGTGCCAGAGGTTCCTAGACTGATATTGCAGCCACCCTCACCTACTACACCAGTACCAACCGCAGCCGCCGCATTGTCACCTGCGCCGGTACAGACCTTAACTGCAGCAGGGATTCCCAACGCCTTTGCAATTTCCGGTTTTACCGTCCCAATGCAGTCATAGCTTTCAAAGAGCTTGGGCATCTGATTTTCGGAAATACCGCAGATCTCCAGCATTTCCTTTGACCAGCACTTATGCTCTACATCCAGAAGCAACATACCAGAAGCATCAGAATAATCGCAAGCATGAACACCCGTCAAGATATAGTTAATGTAATCCTTGGGAAGCATGATTTTGGCAATTCTTGCGAAATTTTCCGGCTCGTTTTCCCGCATCCATAGGATCTTGGGTGCAGTAAATCCAGCAAAAGCAATGTTAGCTGTCATTTCAGACAACTTTTCTTTTCCAATCACATGATTTAAGTAATCCACCTGCTTGGCGGTTCTGCCATCGTTCCAGAGGATGGTAGGACGGATGACACTATTATTCTCGTCCAGCGCCACCAGCCCGTGCATCTGACCACCACAACCGATACCGGCAACCGCCGACCCGTCAAAGCCTGTCAACAGCTCTGGGACGCCTTCCATCAGTGCGTTCCGCCAATCCTCCGGGTTCTGCTGGCTCCAACCAGGCTGTGGAAATTCCAGAGGATAGTCCTTTGTTACTGTATTATAGATCGTACCCCGGGCATCCATGAGCAACAACTTCATAGCAGACGTGCCGAGATCTATTCCAATATACATTTTCAAACTCCTCCCTACTTTCACTTATGATTTCAGTATATCATACCAAACGGTTTTTTCTTTGACAAATCCACTTAGATCATTAGACTAATTTGCTTTTTCTTTCACAAGAAGAAGCTCTATATTAAAAAGCATCGGCGGTTTGGAAACCGCCGATGCCTTTACTGTTGCCTCAATAAATTTTCTAAAAGCATGAGACTGTCTTCCCGGGAATAAAATGTTTCTTCCGAGTGAATACTGCAGCGCAGCACCGACAAGCGTTTGCTTTGACTGTTGCTATGTCTGTATGTTTCCGGTGTCATATTGTATTGCTTACGAAATGCTTTACAAAAATAGCGATAATCCGAAAAGCCGGACTCCATGCATACATCAAGCATCCGTTTTCTCCCTGTGGCGATCATATTGCGGGCGCAATTTAGACGTACAGACGTCACATACTCCTGAAATGTCTGGTTCATACTAGTCTTAATATAATGAGACAGATAGCTTACCGTATATCCTTCTGCCTCTGCAAAATCAGACAGTCTAATCTTGGTCGTGTAATTGTCATCCACAAACTTCACCAATCTTTTCAATAGGGTGTTTCGTTTATCCATATGAGCAACCTGTGCAGGGGTCAGTTCGCGGCTCGGCACTTTGGAAAGCAGTCGGTAGAAAATCATGCAGCATTGGGCAACACAGTAAAGGGCATACTGCTCCTCCTGCCGCAGATACTTCCTCAATACACTCAAAAACAAACCCGTTATCTCTTCCATTTCTTCTGGTGACAAAAATCTGTGGAGCAAGCAGCCCTCCACATGTAACCGGGTACTCACCGGCAAAATCCGCTGCGACACTTGCATACATGCAAATGTACAACCTTCATCTGTTCTTTGAAACTCATGGGGCTCATCAGGATTAAAAAGGATCATTTGGCCCGGCTCCACAAGGTAATTGGCTTGCCCGCTTCTGATAGAAAGCGTATTCTCCAAGACCAATATCAATTCCCATTCCGAATGCAGATGCGGTGTGCGATAATAAACCGTATTCAAAAACAGGCGCAAGCCGTCCAACTGCGGATATTGGACAATTTCCAGTTCTTGCATCTAACCACCTCCTTTTATATTATTGTATATCTCTAGTACGAAAAAGGCAAGTGTGTATCCCAGTGATTACCCCGCAAATCAAAAGGCTTGACCGATTCGGTCAAGCCTTT